>QEXY01000118.1 GCA_003130875.1 Ardenticatenia bacterium | reverse complement strand
TCACCGGACGGTCGGCAGCAGAAGTAGTCGGGCGTGGCAGCGGTGTGGATGATGCCGGTCTGGCGCGTAAAATCATCGCGGTGCAACGTGCCCTATCGGTCAACCGTCCTGATCCCTTTGATGGGTTGGATGTGTTGAGCAAAGTGGGTGGCTTCGAAATCGGTGGAATGGCTGGTGTGATGTTAGGTGCAGCAGCCCATCGCCGTCCAGTGGTCGTGGATGGCTTCATCTCAACGGCGGCAGCGATGATCGCCGTCGCTCTTGCGCCGCAGGTGCGTTCTTACCTGATCGCGGCACATCGTTCGCAGGAGCCCGGCCATCAGGCTATGCTCACCTGGTTGGGCTTGGCGCCGCTGATGGACCTGGATATGCGCCTCGGCGAGGGCACTGGAGCGGCGCTGGGCATCTCATTGGTCGAAGCAGCCTGCAAGATTCTTGACGAGATGGCCACCTTTGCCGAGGCAGGAGTCTCGGACCGGCAGTAACGTGGTCCAAGAAAATATCCTTATGAACGTCGCATCCGTCCTGCCCATTGCGCTGGCGTGGTGCATTGATCTGCTGCTGGGTGACCCGCCCAACCGTTTTCACCCGGTGGCGTACATGGGGCAAGTGATTGCATTGGCAAAACGTTTTGCCCCCCGAAACCCGGGACGCGGTCGCTTGTTCTACGGCGGTGCAGTCGTGGCAGGCGGATGCATTATGAGCTTCTGGGCCGGCCGTTTCATCGTCAGCGCCCTCACACGCCTGCCCATTCCGTTCCGCTGGCTTGGAGAAGCAGTGCTGCTCAAAATGCTCTTCTCGCTCAGCGGTTTGCTTAAGGCGGCCCATCAGATCCAGCAGGCCTTGGAGCGTGACGATCTCGACGCAGCGCGTCGCCTGGTCCGCTGGCATCTTGTCAGCCGCGACACTTCCCGGTTAAGCGCCGCCCATGTGGCCGCTGCCACCATCGAGTCGATAGCCGAGAATGCGTGCGATGGGGTCGTCGCCCCATTGTTGTACTACGCACTGGGGGGATTGCCTGCGGCCCTGACATATCGCTTTGTCAGCACGTGCGATTCGATGTGGGGATACCGGGATGCAGAACATGAATGGTTGGGCAAGGCCGCTGCCCGCCTGGACGACCTGCTCAACTTACTACCCGCTCGCTTGACAGCGCTGTTGATTGTGTTGGCTTCTTGGTTGCTCGGTGAGGATGCATCCACCGCGTGGTGCATATGGCGCCGGGACGCAGCCACGACTGCCAGTCCCAATGCCGGCCACCCGATGAGCGCTATGGCCGGCGCACTGGGCGTTGAACTGGAAAAAATTGGTCACTACCGACTGGGATGTGGATTGCGCCAGCCTCAGACACAAGACATCCATCGGGCAATGCGTTTGACCGCAGTTTGTTGTGGCCTGGCAACCTTGTTGGTCGCCATCCTCACCGGGCTGCTCCATCGTCGTCCCGGAGATGCGCGATGAAAACCTATCCGATCAACCTGGTCGGTCTCGAGCAGCGGCGCTGCATTGTGGTGGGGGGCGGCGCCGTCGCCGCCCGCAAAGTGGCCGGCCTGCTGGAGGCGAATGCCAACATCGTCGTGATCAGTCCGCAAATTGTGCCTGAGCTGGAAGAATATCTTGCCGACGGTCGAATCACCCTGCTGCGACGCGCCTATCGTCCGGGAGATCTTTATGGTGCCTTTCTGGTGGTCGCTGCCACAAACGATCCGGAGGTCAACCGCGCCGTGGCGCATGAAGCCGAAAGCCTCGGCTGTCTGGTGAACGTGGCAACCGAACCGACGGTGAGCAATTTTATTGTGCCGGCTACATTGCGGCGAGGCGATCTGACGATCGCCATCTCGAGCGGAGGAACCAGTCCAAGCCTGGCGCAATACCTGCGGATGCAACTGGAAACAATAATCGGAGAGGAATACGCCACCCTCATAGAATTGCTCGGTGAGCTGCGTTTGGCTGAGCAGGATGAGGATGGAGCGATGAACCGAAGACGTGCCCTGGTGCAGCGCGTGCTCAGTTCCCGAATACTGGAAATCATTCGAGAAGAGGGACGAGAAGCGGCACGTGCCTATTTACAGCATCTGTTGAAGATCAGTGAGATGTGAGCCATGGCCAATCTCATCTCCAAATTCAGCTCCTGGAGCGTCCCTGTGTCTGAGGAATCCCATCGACGTGGCATCGTCTATATCGTTGGAGCAGGACCAGGCGACCCGGAACTGATCACGGTGCGTGGCGTTACATGTCTCCAACGTGCCGATGTCGTGGTGTACGACCGGTTGATCGGTCGCCTGTTGCTGGCCTATGCGCCTCCTCATGCCGAATTGATCGATGTCGGGAAACAGCCGCATTGCCATGTCGTGCCTCAGGACGAGATCAATGCCCTCCTCATCGACCGCGCACGCGCCGGTAAAGTGGTGGTGCGGCTCAAGGGGGGCGACCCTTTTGTGTTCGGACGAGGTGGAGAGGAAGCGCTCGCTTTAGCAGCTGCGGGTATCCCGTTCGAGATCGTACCCGGCGTGAGCAGTGCTATTGCTGCGCCAGCTTTTGCAGGCATTCCCGTCACCCACCGCGGCATTGCGTGTAACTTGGCCATCGTCACCGGTCATCGCACCGAGGATACCCCTGAGGAGCTGCTATGCGACTGGGAGCAACTGGCCCGTGCCGACACCGTGGTTTTTCTCATGGGCATGCAACGCTTGCCTCACATCGTCGAACGGTTAATCGCCCACGGGCGTGCCCCAGATACACCGGTTGCCATCATCCAGCGCGCTACCTTCCCGCAGCAACGCACCGTCGTGGGCACGCTGGACACCGTTGTGTCCCGTGCCGTCGGATTGCGCCCACCGGTGGTCATCGTGGTCGGTGAGGTGGTGCGGCTGCACGAGACCTTGCGTTGGTTCGACATGCCCGAGCGTCGCCCATTGCTGGGGCTGCGGGTGCTGAACACATTGCCTGCAAGACAAGGGTTCCTACTCAGCCAGGCCCTGTGGGCGTTAGGTGCCGAGATCATCGAGTCCATTCCTTTCCATATCGTGCGGACAGGAGAACGAAACCAGCTGGACGCCGTGTTTGCGGATCTAAGATCCACTGATCGTTACCGACCGGCTTGGGACTGGTTGATTTTCGGTAGCTCAGACAGTGTCGAGGTCTTCTTGCACCGCTTCTTCGACCTGGGATACGATGTCCGCTTGCTAAGCGGCTGTCGTCTCGCAGCCCTGGATCAGCTGACAGCGCAAGCCTTGGCCGCTTACGGGTTGGTCGCCGACTGTGCACTGGGAGAGGCTGCCGATCCTGTGCTCGCCCTCTCGGATTGTCTCTCGCCCCACCAACGCGCCCTGGTGTTAGATAATCGCCTCGCTGCGTGGGATGTAATCGAGGTCTTGCAAAGTCGAGGGGTGATCGCAGAGAATCTGGAACTACATGCGATGCTGCCCAACGAATTGGAACCCTCGACGCAATCGGCTATCGAGCAACAGGTGGACATCGCCGTCCTGGCCAACCCGTACACTGTTAGAGGATTGGCTATGTGTCTGGGACAGTCTCAGCTGGTCGAGGCTCTCTCCGGTGCCCAGATCGTTTGTCTGGACAGGATCACCGCCAAGACAGCACGCCTAGAAGGTTTACACGTGGATGCGATCTCCCCAGGTGCCACTGTAGAACAGTTGGCACGCGTTATAACAGACCTTGTGCGCGCGAGAATCTACCACGCCAGGCTGACATAGCCTCAGAACGGCGGTGTTGTGGGCGTGTATTGCCGCCCACACCCAGACCTATCTTCTGGAACAAGCCCGGCACATTCTGACTCGTTGATACCTGGTGGATACACGTCTCACCGGCAGCCTGTTCCAACAACGCTCTGGCAGATGCGCCGGAAGTGGTAACCGTACACGGCTAACGTGATAGCCGTTGGGAAGAGGTGGGGACGATGCAACAATGTCCAGAAGAAGAGACGCCAGTAATACACCCGCTCTGCCTCACGGATGCCCAGCTGGTATATCGTGCGCAAAAAACCCAGGATATGCTCTAAGCCAATGCGACTGTTGACCTGTCGCGGCTGATACTCGCTCAGAAATGTGCGCACTCGCGCGTAGTAATGTTCCGGCGCGTAAATGTGTGCCAAAATGGAACGGTACCCTTCGCGCAACGTTTCTATGCTCATGCGTGGGATGAAATTGATAGAGCCGTCCACATTGTCGCCGGACATTTTGGTCAGCAGACGCCCTTCGCGCTTCAGTCGCTCGTACAGACGTGTGCCCACCGGAGCCTGAAGCAAGCCCACCATTGCCGCCACAATTCCACTTTGCTGGATGAACTCGATCTGTTGCTGAAAAACGGATGGCGTATCGCTGTCGAATCCGACGATGAAGCCTCCCATAACTGCCAGGCCGGCGCGTTGTAGGCGTTTGACAGCGGCGAGCAGGTCGCGGTGACGATTCTGATGTTTGCCACACTCACTCAGGCTCGCCTCGTTAGGCGTCTCGATACCCACAAAGACGGCCTCGAACCCAGCCTGAGTCATCAGATCGACCAGCTCCTCGTCATCCGCCAGATTGATGGAAACCTCTGTGGTAAAGGGCAACCCCACCTTATCCTTGCGCCATTCGATCAACGCAGGCAGGACTTCGCGTTTGAGCTGTCGCTTGTTCCCGATGAAGTTATCATCCACAAAGAAGACCCCGTCACGCCATCCCAACGCATAAAGTGCGTCCAGCTCAGCGATGATCTGTTCAGCGGTTTTCGTGCGCACCTTGTGTCCAAGCAACGCGGTCACGTTGCAAAAATCACAGTTGAAGGGACAACCGCGCGAGAACTGCACGCTCATCGTGGCATAGCGACGCAGATCAAGCAGATCCCATCGCGGCACCGGAGTTTGGTGGATATCGGCGAAGGCATCCGTGCGATAGACCCGTTGTGGTGTACCCCGCGCCAAGTCCTCTAAGAACGGGGGCAAAGTCAGCTCAGCCTCGTTCAGCACGAAGTGATCCACCTCGGGGAAGTCCTCGTACTCGCCGGTGAAGAGCGGGCCACCGGCCACTACCTTGATCCCCATCTCTTTGCAGCGACAGATGACGGCCCGTGCCGATTCCCGTTGCACCGTCATCGCACTGATGAAGACCATATCCGCCCAGGCGAGATCATCCGTGGACAGTGGCCTTACGTTCATATCCACCAAGCGCACCGCCCAGTCACGCGGCAACATGGCCGCAACTGTGATCAACCCCAACGGCGGGGCACTCGCCTTTTTGCGCACGAAACCCAGCGCATGCTTGAAGCTCCAGAACGTATCGGGGAACTCCGGATACACCATCAATATGCGCATCGCATCCACCCTCAGCTATTCACAAGATGGCAGAACATGTCGTTGCTATGCTATCCGGACGGAAGGGTGCTGGCAAGAGGATTCGGGCTTTAAAGGAACGAAAAACCACTTGAAAGGAACGAAATGAAGCCTCGATAGGGACAAATTTTGATTTTTTGGGATTCCAGGCCCGGACACAAAAAGATCCCCAAGGTGCACCGATCACCGACGGGGATCTTTCGGCATGAATATTTGGAAGGGTTTAGAAAAGTGAGAATTCTGTTATCTTCACACCCACAGCACGCTCAGTCTTGAGCTAAGCCTCACCACGACGGGATGCACAGCGTTTGTCCGGCGTATATCTGGTTGAGGTTATAGATGCGATTGGCACGTGCGATGCTCCAGGCATTGACCCCATACCATGCGGCGATGCCGCTCAGGGTGTCACCCCAGCGCACAGTGTAATATGCCACGCACGGCCCCCAGCGGGACGGCCCGATAATACACCGATAGGGGATCCAAAGCAGCTGGCCAGCAAGAACAACGTCACAATTGGTCAGCCTGTTCGCCACACAGATCGTATAAGGATTGACCCCATAGCGCCATCCGATAGTGGACAACGACTCGCCCGGGGCCACCCGATGCCAGAAGCCGCCACCCCAACCCCAACCCGATATCGGAGGAGCTGCCTGGGAAGCGGGCACCCAAAACATCTGGAGCAGCAACACTGCTCCGATCACGAGCAACCATTTTCTACGGCTCATGGAAACACCTCCCCCTTTGCCTCGCGAACCTCTAAAATTTGCTTGACGGTTGAAAACCTCTCCCGTCCTTTATGCATAGATCATAAGGAACTGCTTGCACATTTTACATGTACATTATACTACAATAATTCAATTTTGCAATATGGAGTGAACATAATATTAAAGAAAATCTGTTCCATAACGAACGCAACTTCACCACCAGAGCGATCTCTCATCTGAGGCCAGCATGTTCGGCGTGTCCGGACACCTCTCCGAGGTCATCCCGACTTCGGAGACCATTCATTATCCTAGCGGAAGCGCAAACGCGAATGACACCGCAAATGGGCCCGGCGTTGACGACAGGAGGGGTCAGCAGTATACTTTGAACGCAAGGATGTGATGGTGAAACCTAATATTCAAAGCCGTATATTCTTCTATATCCTTTTTGCCTTTTCGGCCTACCTGGCCTATCTCCTGATCGGGCCCTATATGGGCACTGTCGTGCTGGCTGCGGTGACGGTCACCGTGTTCCAGCCGGTATACGATCTGTTCGTGCGCCTGACGGGCAAATGGCCTGGTGTGCCGATTGCTCTCACCATCATCACGATCTTCATCGTGGTGCTCGCGCCCGTCTCGGGCATGGTGAGCTTGGCAGTACAACAGACGTTGGAATTCAGCGCGGACGTCTCCAGCCTGGTGGCCAGCATCGTCGAGTATCCTTCGCTGGCTGATCTGCTGACACGTATCAACCTGCTACTTGCCGGCCTGCCTTTTGCCCAAGGTCTCCAGCTGACACCCCAAGGGGTTTACCAAACCGTCGTCAGCGCGGCGCGCACGGTGACCGCCTTTTTGGCTGAGACAGCCATTTCCTTGAGCGGTGCCTCGTTGGATTTGATCATCGGATTAGTGCTGTATGTGTCGCTGCTGGCAGCACTGTTCCCCAACTACCCGCGCCTGATCGACATGCTGCGTAAGATGAGCCCCCTCAGCGATGAGATGGATGAGCGATATATCCGTCGCATCACCATCATTACCAAGTCGATGGTGCGTGGGATGTTTGTGCTGGCCGTGATCCAGGGGCTGGTGATGGGCTTGTTCTTCTGGCTCGCTGGGGTGAAGTACGCCTCGTTCTGGACATTGCTCTCCATCTTTATGGCAATGCTGCCATTGGGATGTGGTGTAATCGCGGTGCCGGTCGGGATTGTGCATATCATGCTAGGCAATCTGTGGCAGGGTCTTCTCATCCTGGCTGGTTATGCAGTGGTGGTGAGCGGCATCCAGTATTACCTGACCCCGCGCCTGGTGTCGCGTGAAGCGAGGCTGAACTCAGCGCTGGTGTTGCTCAGCGTGTTTGGTGGCCTCAAGATGTTTGGCTTTATGGGCCTGGTCTATGGCCCTATTATTATGATCTTCCTGGTCACCACCGTCGAGATTTATCTGGATTACTATCGCATCGCCAAGTCTGCCACTGTGATGGAAGAGATCACGCCTCCTTTGGCAGCGCGCCCCGAAGAAATGGTGGTGCTTTCCCCAGATGAGATGGGGATGTCTCAGGCAGAGTTGTTACCGGCGATGCCTTCGAGCGCGAAAGCGCCTGAAGTTGCCACTTCGGCCGAGCGTTCCCACAACCTATGGGCTGCAGTGCGACGGTTGCCACAAATCGCCAGCTGGCGTCCTCCGGGGCCATGGGTGCGCCAGCAGCGTAATTGATCGACTCGTGCCTGCCGCGCTTTCCAGTGCGGGCCATAAGCTGGTGGTTTCGGCAGGAGCGTAACTTTTCGCTCCCGCACAGGGTGGTCATCGCATGGAGCGGTGGACGCGAAATGGCAATAGTACATCCGCGCCGTGACCGGCAGGGAGCGGTATACGCCGCTTGCACAGGCACGGCATGCGCCTACGCGTGCGGCTCGGATTGAGACAAACCTCACCTCAAAATGAAATGCACCTGGTCAAAAGTCGCCGCTCGAGTCTTACCATCCATTCCGGCCCAATAGGTGGTACGAGCGAATGAACATCCAACATCCTTAGGTCAATACGTGCAGCCCCCAGAGAAATGCCCCAAATGGGTACTTTACGCGCATCCTACATACTTCTATAATGAAAGCGTTTATGCCATCATATATCAGGTAAAGAGGGGAAAAACGACCATGTCCAAAACCGTGGCGGATGTACTTACAATGGCCAAACAGGTCGAGATGGTAGACTTGCGGTTCACCGATCTGCCAGGCACCTGGCAACATTTCAGCATCCCAGCCCATGAGTTGAGCGAAGGACTTTTCGAGGATGGGATCGGCTTTGATGGTTCTTCCATCCGTGGCTTCCGTGAAATCCACGAATCAGACATGCTGCTAATACCTGATGCAGACACAGCCTTTATCGATCCAGTGCTTCAGGTTCCCACGATGGTGCTGATCTGTGACGTGTATGACCCGATCACGCGCCAGCCTTACACGCGCGATCCACGCTTTGTGGCACGTAAGGCAGAAGCCTATCTGCAACAGACCGGCTTGGCCGATGTGAGCTACTGGGGGCCCGAGGCTGAGTTTTTCATTTTCAATGATGTACGTTATGGCGGTGGCACCAACCAAGGCTTCTACTATATAGACAGTCAGGAAGGTTGGTGGAACAGCGGCAAGGAGCTGAATCCCAACTTAGGCGGACAGATACCACCTAAGCGCGGTTATTTCCCCGTGCCGCCTGCCGATACCCTGCAGGACTTGCGCAGCAAGATCGTGTTGGCGCTCGAACGCGTCGGTGTGGCCGTCGAAGTCCACCATCATGAAGTGGCCACCGCCGGTCAGGCAGAGATCGACATGCGTTTTGCGCCGCTGCTGCGCATGGCCGATCAGCTGATGATTTACAAATACATTGTCAAAAACGTCGCGCGCCAGAACAACATGACAGCCACTTTTATGCCCAAGCCCCTCTTCGAAGACAACGGCAGCGGTATGCATGTGCACATCAGCTTGTGGAAAGGTGAGCGCAATATCTTCTTTGACGAGGCAGGCTACGCCCAGCTCTCTGACACCGCACGGTTTTTCATCGGAGGGTTGCTCCACCATGCGCCGGCTCTGCTCGCCTTGGCAGCACCGACCACGAACTCCTATCGCCGTCTGGTGCCTGGCTTCGAAGCGCCGGTCAACCTGGCTTACTCACAGCGCAACCGGTCGGCTATTTGCCGTATTCCTATGTACTCGCGCAGTCCACGTGCCAAGCGCATCGAGTTTCGTGCCCCGGATCCGAGCTGCAATCCATATTTCTGCTTCGCCGCGCTGCTGATGGCTGGCCTGGATGGCATCCAGAGCCGTATCGACCCCGGCGCACCTGTGGACAAAGATCTCTACGACCTGCCGCCGGAAGAAGCGCGCCAGATCAAGCAGGTGCCTGGCTCCCTGGAAAAGGTTCTGGACGCGTTAGAGGCGGATCACGAGTTCCTGCTCCGTGGCGATGTGTTCACTGAAGACGCGCTGGAAGCATATATCGATTACAAACGGCGCTTCGAGGTCGATCCAGTGCGCATGCGTCCCCATCCGCATGAATTTGTGCTATACTATGATGTATAACGTGTGAGGTGCTCACCTTTGTGCTGAGCGCAGCGGTATAGGGAATGGCAGATGAGCGTGTATGTACGGAGTATGAGAATGACCCGCGCCTGTTGAAAGCGCTGTCCAGCCTGAATCGCATCGGCGCCGCTGTCAACCGCATTGGGGCGCGCAATGTAGTGGCCGATGTGGCGGCCGTGTTGCGCCTGATCGCCGAGAGTGCCATCAAAGTTGTACCGGGTGCCTCGGCGGTCGTTTATACGTGCTATCCAGACCGAATCACTTTTGATCCGGCCTCGCGTGTCTCGGCCGGAGAACGCCCCCCAATAGAGGGCGACGTGCCACGCCCGAATGGGCTAGGTATGCGCGCTTTGCTTCAGCGACGCCCCGTTCTCTCCTACGAAGAGTATAACTTGCCTCTGCATCCGGCGAAGGCACGTGCTGGGGCAAAGGTAGCTGCTTGCTTTCCTCTGATGGTGGCAGAGCAACCGCTTGGTGCACTCTATATCTACCGCCGGCGTGAGCAACATTTCACCCCACTGGAACTCCTCATGTTGGAGAACTTTGTCAACCAGGCGGCGATGGCCATCTACCACGCGCGTCAGGTGGAACGCCACGCCGCCCAACTGGCGCGTCGTGAAGATGAAGTGGATCGATTGCGCCGCGCCGGTTTGCTCATCTCCTCGCGTTTGGGGCTGGATGAGACGCTCCAAGCCATTCTGCAAATGGCATTGGAGGTCATTGATGCTCAGTACGGCATCGTCCGATTGGTGGATCGAGAGGGTAAAAATCTGATCACCCGCGCAGTGGCAGGCAAGGGATTGCGCCAGCCTCTGACGGAACCGTTGTCCCTCGACACGGCCAGCATTATGAGCTGGGTGGCGCGCAACCGCCAGCCGGTGGTCATTCCGGATTTGAGTCAGCCGCCTTGGGCTGAGCTGTACTACCCGCTTGACCCGGCGTTGTCCATACGCTCTGAGATCGCCGTGCCTCTTCTGGGCGCTGGCAACCGTCTGGAAGGAGTGCTCAATCTGGAGAGTCCGGCTGTGAACGCTTTCAGCCAAGAGGATGGTCACTTGCTTCAGTCTCTGGCCGTGCTGGCTGTCATCGCCATTCAGGAATCACGCCTGTTGGATGCGTTGCGCCAGGCAGCGGAGTGGTTGCTCCTTATGCCGGCGCAGCAGGTATTGGAGCGCCTGACCGACCAAGCATGTGATCTGTTAAATGCGGCCACCAGCGCTATCTGGGTCGTCTCAGGAGACCAGCTTGTGCTGTGGGCGACAAGCGCGCCCGCTTCCCGCGCGCTGCGGCGAGATACACTTCCACTGCGCGAGAGCTTGACCGGGCAGGCAGTGCTGACCGGTCGTCCCGTTGTTGCCGAGGATGTGCGACGTGATCCTCATTTTGTCCGCACGGATTTGGCCCAAGCGCACAACTGGCAAAGCGCCCTGATTGTGCCGGTCCGATCCGGTGAGCGAGGCGAAGCAATGGGAGCTTTCAGTGTCTACCGCACTGCACCAGACGCCGAGCGTTTCAGCGAATCCGGTTGGGATGAAAAGGTGCTCACGTGTCTCGCCCATTATGCTGCGTTGGCGCTGCAAAACGCCGCGCGACAGAGCGCATTGCAAAAAGTCCAAGAACAACGGGCTGTCGCCGAGATGTTTGCCGCTGTGGGGGATATCGCGGCGAATCTGTTACACCAGCTGAACAATCAGCTTGGCACTATTCCAGTGCGCGTGCAAGGAATTCAGGATAAGTGTCGCGACGCCCTGGAAAAGGATGCCTATTTGGCGAGCAACTTGGCAGGGATTGAGCGCAGTGCGAGCCAGGCAATGGCCACATTGCGTGCCAACCTGGCACATCTACATCCCATCTCGTTGACCCAGGTGAAGGTGCTGGAATGCGTGCAAGAAGCACTGGCAGTATTACCGCCCGAAGTGTCCGTTCACCTGGATGGATTGGACGCCTTGCCACCGGCGTGGGCCAGCCGACGTGGCTTGACAATGATCTTCACCAACCTGTTGGAAAACGCAGTTGAGGCAATGGAAGGACGTGGCACCGTCGTGATCAGCGGTGCACTGGACCACGACAACCGCATCATTATCGCCGTACACGACGATGGGCCAGGCATTCCGCCAGAGTGGCATGAGCGCATCTTCGAACTCGAGTTTTCGCGTCGGCCACCGCAGGATAAGCAAGCCGGCCGACTCGGTTTTGGCCTGTGGTGGGTGAAAACATGGATGCGACGGTTGGGCGGCAGTGTACGTGTCGAGAGCGATGGCTGCCATGGAACCACCTTTTACCTCACATTGCCATGTGCGGCACTATGCGAAATGGAAGGCAGATGACAAACACCCTCGCTTTGGTGACTGAAGACGATCCTGCATGGCAGGAGCTGCTGAGCGAGCTGCTGCGCGATCTCGGGTTGAATGTCGAGGTGGCCAGTGAACTGGAATCCGCCATCGCGCTCATTCGCGCACAGCCGCATCGCCTGGCCGTGGTGGATCTCTCCCTGGGTGGAAGTGATCACCGCAATCAGGATGGGCTGCAGGTGCTTGAGGCGCTGCGTCGCCACGATCCGAGCTGTATAAGTATCCTGGTGAGCGGCTTCGCCACGGTGGAGATCGCCGTCGCTGCATTGAAAGAATACGGTGCATTCAGCTGTCTGCGTAAGGAAGCGTTCCATCGGGGCGAGTTTCGCGACTTGGTGCACCGCGCGCTGGCAAGTTCTCCACCCACTTCCACCGCAGCTATCGAGAGAGCGCAAGCACCATCGGCGCATGTGTTGTTGGTGGAAGATGATGCCGGATGGCGCAGCATCCTAACCGAGCTGCTCAGCGATGCGGGACATACAGTACAGACCGCGAATAGCTTTGGCGAAGCATGGGGATACCTGCAGCGTAAAAGGTATCATCTGGCGGTGGTGGACCTGTCACTGGCACGGGCAAGCGCTCCCCACCCTAATCTGGACGGCATGCGATTGCTGGAAGCTCTCCACGCATCTCAAATTCCTGCCATTGTTGTCAGCGGCGTGGCAACCCCAGAGGACATCGAGTATGCCTATTCCGAGTACCACATCTTTGCCTGTCTGGAAAAGCAAACCTTTGACCGACACGTTTTTCTGTGCACCGTGACCGAGGCGCTCCAAGCGGATCATAGGTATGAGGGATGTCCATCTCCTTTAACCGCACGCGAATGGGAGGTGTTGCAACTGGTAGCTCAAGGTTTGAGCAACAAAGAAATCGGGCAGATGCTGATCATCACCCCTAATACGGTAAAGCGCCATCTGAAATCCATCTTCGCCAAACTGGATGTGCACACGCGCGCCGCTGCTGCCGCCTGGGCAATCCAGAGGCAGTCGCAACACCGCCCCATCTTGCATCCACCACGTTTATCTGCGTAATATACGCGAAGCGGGATAGCCTACTGGCTTCCCGCAGGTTCGATCAGCCCCAATCCATGAGTAGGGTGTGAAAGTGTCAAGCACAATATCTTGGCATCCCGCTGTGGGAGCTTTGCCACCGCTGATTATGACCTCTGATCCGGATTCCTTCGCCTGGCGTACCTTTAAGTACCGTATTCCTGCGATTGTGGACGAGATCATCGCGCTCAATTCCTTTCCCGATGAAATCAACCGCGATCTGGAAGAACTCAAGCAGGAAATAACAGATGGGAGGATTCGGGGTCTTCGAGAAGTGGCACCGGACATTGATTTTTGGCAAGAGGCATCACGCCCTCATCTGGGGCGTTCGTGGTTGGATGTGCCGTGGTATTGGGCTGAAGCTTTCTTTTATCGGCGCGTCTTAGAGGCAACGCGCTATTTTCAGCCAGGGGAATGGTATCTTTTCGACCCTTATGCTGCCAAGAAACAGGCAGAATGGCATCCCGATGCCGCTCCGGCGTTGGTGGCGACAGCATTGGGACATCTCCCCTCCGAAGGCTTTGCCCGTTTCGAAGCGTTGCTCTATCACAGTTTGTGGGGCAATCGGGTTGACCTGAGCTATAACGTGGCCGGTGACCTGGCGCGTGTGTCGCGCCCGGAGGAGGACAGAGCGAATCTGCTGATCGACGATGCACCCCGTATTTGGGAATATCTGACGCAGAAACCGCGCAGGATCCTGGTGCTCATCACCGACAACGCCGGCACGGAACTGCTGATGGACCTAGCCCTGGTGGATTTTCTGCTGAGTCACCCGTTGGTTCAGCGGGTGATCATGCATCTCAAACCGCAGCCTTTCTTTGTCTCAGATGCGATGGTGGATGATGTAAGAGCTGGTCTGGAAGCATTACGCCACGGCGGTGAGCGCACCGAAGCGCTGCGTGCCCGCCTGGTGGATTATCTGCACACTGGTCGTCTTGTGCTGACAACGCATTGGTTTTATGCTAGCAGCCTCTTCTACTTCGAGATGCCCGATGATTTGCGTGCCCAGCTCGCCGCCGCCGATTTTGTAATCTTGAAAGGAGACGTCAACTATCGTCGCGTTTTAGGGGATGCGCACTGGCCCGTGGGCACCCCCTTTGAGCGCATCACAGCCTACTTTCCTGCCCCCTTTGCCAACCTGCGCACACTGAAGGGCGAGTTGATTGTCGGTATATCCGAGGAGCTGGCTGCGCAACTCTCCCGGTTGGAGCCGGATTGGATGGTAAACGGCCGACGAGGGCTGATTCAAGCTCGTTTGTAGGTCATCCGCTCAATGTTCGTTCTTCGCAGCGTAGATCATCTGCTGCTTTAGTTCCCACAGCTTCTGGCTTAGGGAGACGTGATAGGTATGGGGATTGACCAGCCGTCGCACACCGGCATCGAGGCGCGCGACATCCGCTTGGCGCACCTCGCGGATCTGATTGATCGGGGGCAGATCGCAGACCAGCCTGCCCTCGCGGAGCACTTCTACCAAGAGGGTCTCGACCCCTTGCACCTCACTGCGGGGCAATATACGATATTTGGCAGGTTCGGTGGGATGACGCAGGACGATCTCCGGCGTAGCGCCTGGATCCTCGTCCTCTAAGCACAACAAATCTGCAGTCGCTTTGCCGCGCGCATCGTAAATGCGCCATGCCTGCTTATGACCGGGGTTGAGCGTCTTCTCGGGCGTCTCGGAGACTTTAAGCGTCGGGACAAAACGATCGCGATCCCACAGTGCTACCAGCTTATAGACACCATCGAGTGCTGCGTGGCCGGCCGAAGTGATCAGGCGTGTGCCCACACCGAACACCAACCTGCGGATAACATGGTCGGGCTCCAGTCCATAGCGCGATGCTTCTTCTTGGATCTGGGTGATGATCTGCCAGATCACCAGCTCATCGAGATTATTCGAGAGCACGATCACCGTGTCCGGGAAGCCGGCTGCATCCAGCATCTTGGCAGCTTGAATGCTCAGGTATGCCAAGTCACCGGAATCGAGACGGATGCCCAGCGGACGGTGTCCTTTACGACGCAGCTCTTCAAAGACCTTGATAGCGTTGGGCAGGCCACTTTGTAGCGTATCAATCGTGTCCACTAATAGCAGGCAGTCATCCGGGTAGAGTTCGGCATAGGCACGAAATGCACCCAGCTCGCCCTCACCCAATGCCATAAAAGCTTGCACCATGCTATGCGCATGGGTGCCCTTAGGCGGGAAGCCCAGCACATGGGAGATGCCGGCGTTGGAGGTGAAATCTGCGCCCCCGATGAGCGCCGCGCGCGCCCCGGCAATAGCGCCCCGTTCCTGTGCCCGGCGCACTCCGAATTCAAGCAATAGCTGGCCGCGACCGCTCTCCCGAATGCGGTTCGCCTTAGTGGCGATCAGAATCTGGTAATTCAGCTGGTTGAGCAACGGTGTTTCCAGGATCTGCGCCATAGCGAGTGGACCGCGCACCACGACCAGAGGCACATTAGGGTGCACCACGCGACCTTCCGGAATGGCACGCATCGAGATGCCCTCAAAATTGCCGTAGGCGCGAAGCCACGCCAGAAAGTCATCCTGGAAGAGGCGTCGCCCTGTCTGGCCGCAATGATGGCGCATATATTCCAGGTCTTCATCTCGGAAGTGGGCTTCCTTCATCCAGTCCAACAACCATGCCAGGCCGGCATTGATGCAGTACCCCGCCTGGTGTGACCCGTAGTCTGGATAGCTGCGGAAGAAATGCTCGAACTCGGCCAGTCGCTCGTGCAACCCATAGCGAAAGTACAGCTGCGCCATCGTCAGCTGATATTGATCCGTATAGAGAATGCCCTCCGCCGTCAACCGATCCGAGAGTTTCATAGGACAACACCCCAAAAATCGATGGATTTCCTTTACGAGTATAGTACTGAGCGACCTTACGCGACAATGCAGCGCAAAGGCACGTATTCGAACACAGGTGGCAAAGGGTTAAAGGCCAGTCTCAAACGGCAGCTTGCGGCTGACGGAGCCAGCTTTCAGTCGCCTTAGTGCAAATACCAGTGCAGAATGTCTGGTCCGTAGACCATCAAGATGAAGCCACTCAGCGCCAGAAATGGCCCATACGGAATGGTGGTGAGAGGCTTATACCGATGCCGCATTACTTGTACGAGGACAATACAGGCAGCCACCAAGCCAGCGGATAAAATCGTAAGCAGCAATGCGAACACCACTCCAGGCAGTCCGGTGATCAGACCGACGAACGTCCCCAGCGTCACATCGCCAAAACCAAAGGGTACCTCCTCGCTTGGACGCCTCGCCAGTCGGCCCATCAGGCGGCTGATCGGTAAAGCCAGCAGGTACATAGCGTATAGCAGCACGAGGGCAACGGCACCGCCTAACACTGCTTGTCGCGCCGTCATATCGTGATTGAAGAAAGCGCCGACCAGCGCAATGAGCAACGCAGGCACCATCACGGCATGCTGGATCAGACGATGTTCCAGGTCGGTGATGGTCACCAACATCAGCACAACGCTATATAGCGATAGCAGCCCCAGTTGAATTGAGAAACCATAGCGCCAAAAGAGACCTACAAACAGCAACGGGGTAACAAGCTCGACTAGCACAGAGCGCAGGGCCAAGGGACACCCACAGCCCAGACATATATGGCGCCTGCTCAGATAGCCGAGCACGGCGCTCCACGCCAACGGAGCGCGTAGCATCCCGCAGCGCGGACATATGGGGGCGGTGTTCAAAGCGCGATGTCTGGGCAACACATCGGCAGCGTGGTTGATCAACATCCCCACCACCCAGCCGAAAAGGGCATAGAACAGCGCCTCAAAGCTCATCGCCGTTTGACTCACATGCAACCGTCACTTAGAATGCCTGACTATGGCACTTTACGAGCGGATCAGCCAGGTGGTCAGCTTGACCCTCCTGGGGTTAGTGGTCTATTTTATCATCGAATTGCCAACGCGCACTATTGAGCTGGTTTTCCTGGGAACGCCTCTCACACTTGTAGTGTCACAGCGCTGGCTCATGGCATTGCTGGTGGGTGGGCTGGCCGCCACTGGAAGTGCGATGGTGGCCAGCGCACATCCGTCAATGTCACGTCACCGCTCGGGCTATCTCCAGACCTTCATGATACTGCCTGCCCTGCTGGTCATCCTGCTCATCCTTGTGCTGCCCCTGTTGGTCATCAACATACTCTGGTGGGTCGCGGGAATCTGGTTCAGTGGCTGCCTGCTGTGGTTTACCATCCTTGCCGAATATCACACAATTGATCCACGCGATCGGTGGTATGAAGTCTCCCACTTCTGGCTCAATCTGGTGGGATTTGGGGTTGCCTTTGGGTTCTTCGTCTTGATCTATCAGACGCGGATGCGCGGTATTGTCACTGGTCCAGCAATGGCTTTGGTAGGAGGATTGCTGGCAGCCGCGCTCCTACGCGCCGGGCCAGAACAGACGGGGCGCACATGGCTGTATGCTGGCATCAATGCCCTGGTAATGGCTCAGGCTATTTGGGCTTTCAATTACTGGCGCATTCCCCCCCTCACAGCCGGTTTCTGGCTGCTTCTGATTTTTTACCTGTTCGTCGGTCTGGCACAGCAACAGATCTTGGGGCGGCTGACCCGGCAGGCACTCATCGAATTCGCAAGCATCGCCGCTATTGGCCTGATCGCGATTATCACCCTGGCTCCGTAAGCTTATGTCTCGCGAATGATGCGCAGTACCTCGTCGCGCTTCTGCTCCATCAGCTCTGCCGACCTAGCTTCCAGGTTCAAGCGCAATAGAGGCTCCGTGTTGGATGGCCGCACATTGAAATGCCAGTCCGGATAGACTACGGAGATGCCATCTAACCAGTAAATTTCCGCGTCCCGATAGACCTCGGCCAGGCGTTGCATCTTGGCCATCGGATCTCCGGAAATGCGCGTGTTGATTTCACCCGATATATGGTATTTGGCCTCTAACTCCTGCAGCCAAGTAGATAGGCGCACTCCATCGCGCGACAGCATCTCCAGCACCACGAGCGAAGGGATAATGCCCGAATCAGCGCAGAAGAAATCACGGAAGTAATAATGCCCGGTCACCTCGCCAGCGAAGACGGCCCCTTCGTCGGCCATACGCCGCTTGATGAAAGCATGTCCCACGCGTTCCATCAGAGGAATGCCGCCCGCAGCTCGGATCATTTCGGGCACGGCCCATGAGGCGCGCACGTCATAGATGATCTTCGAGCCAGGATACTTGGCGAGGAAATGGCGGGCCATCAGGGCGGTGAGAAAATCCCCCGGAACAAACTTCCCTCTGTCATCAATTGTGAAGAAGCGATCACCGTCACCATCAAAAGCAAAGCCGATGTCGGCGCCTTCATCTACCACACGTTGCTGAAGCTCGGCACGATTCTCAGGTTGCAATGGATCCAACCCATGATTGGGTAGGTTGCCATCTGGTTCGAGATACATTCCTGTCAGCCGGACAGGCAAATGCGCATACACGCGCTGCAATATGGGACCCACCATTCCGTTACAGGTATCCGCGATCACATGTAAGGGCTTTAGTATGGAGACGTCAACCAAACTGAGCACCTTTTCGACGAACGGTTCGCTCAGATCCTGGAGCGTGAGCGTTCCACGCCGATGAGCAGGAGCGTAGGCATCGCGCTCAATGATGCGGCGCAGGTCCTGAATGCCCTGGTCGCCACTCAGGAGATAGGGCATACGGCGCACCATTTTGAAGCCGTTGTATTGTTTGGGATTGTGTGAGGCGGTAACCATGATACCGGCCTCTTCCAGGGTCGCGCATGCATAATAGTACTGGTCGGTGCTGACCATGCCGATATCGATCACATCAGCCCCTTGATCCATCAGCCCCTTGGTGAGCGCCCCAAACAAAGTGGGACCGGAGAGACGCATATCGCGCCCTACGATCACCCTGTCCACCTGCAAGAGGGTCACATAGGCACGCCCCAACGCGTAGGCGACCTCTTCATTCAGTTCATCCGGATAGATGCCACGGATATCGTATGCCTTAAATATAGAGGGATTCACGTGCATTTGGATCCACCTTCGCCATAGAAGCACACTAAGTTCTGAATAGACCACCCGTTGGACTCTTGTCAGCTCAGCATGTTCCTCGCCTGCACTACTTCCAACCGAACACTATTCGCGGAAAAAGGTTTCGATCCGCGTCTGATCTTCCTCGGATGGGAACGCCTCGATGAAATTGATGCGATGCCACGGGAACATGAAACGTGTGCAACCTGGTTCGATGAACACCAAGTTCTTGCCATCACGTGCACGCGGATTGGTACAGAGGATATAATTTGCATGCGGGTCCGGCAATGCATCCATCTCAGCCATAATAGGATCACTACCTTGTAGATGGATCAGAACCGTAAATGCCATAGACTCAACCTCCGTGCTCCAGAAACCTTCTCAAAGCACCTCAACTCGAATGGGAAGACTGCCGATCTGAATCTGGTCACCATCGTGGACCACTTCAGGCAGATAAGGTGTCAGCCGTTTGCCATTCAGATAGGTGCCATTAATGCTGGCGAGATCCTCAATGATGATCAATCCGCGGCGTGAAGAAAGACGGGCATGGCGCCGTGACACACCTTTTTCCAAACCGCCGTAGGGTGCCAGATCGATCTCAGGAAACACTTGGCTGGCGGGATCGGAGCGACCAATGATCACCTTTTTATCCAGGACAACGTCGATGCTCTGGTCAGTTTCCTCGCCCATGTATAAGCGCACAGCTGGAGGCAGCCCCAACTCCGTAGTGGATTCGGCTTGCTCTCTTGTGATCTCAGTCGAGATCTCGTTACTAACCCATTCCTCGGGGGGCAGCAAAGCGCCGCACTCGCTGCATACCAGTGTATTTGCAATAAACTTGGTGTGGCAATTGGGACATTCAATCATGGTCCTTGCCTCGAGAAGTCAGTGACAGTGCCCGTGTGCCGTAATGGATCTTCTTCCGCCCCTCAGGGGATAACATCCCCGTGTGTGCCAGCTGACCTGCTTCCAGCATCGCCACACGCGCGAGCTCCGTCTCACCAATCGCTGCCAGTCGGCTGGCCATTGTTTCCAGACGTTGCGTGGCGGCATCAATCCGACCTGCCTCCAGGTCGGCAATTGCCCTCTCGTGCATTTTAAACAGGACGACCCGGGTCAGTGCATTGGGAATGGCAGTTGGTATCTTAGAGCTCGAGATAAGTGGTGCATCGGGAGCTTCCAATGAGAAGCCTTCAACGTTCAACGTGATTTGTTCGCGACACAACTGACCTGAGACGATGCCACCCGGCGCTACAAGCTCCACATCCAAGGAGGCAATCATCTGCACACCAGGTTTCAGGTCACGCACGCGAAACTCCATCAAGAGCTCACGTCCCGAATCTCTACCCAACAACCCCAACTCGGCTGCGTGACCTCGCTCCGTGGAGACAACGAGTACCCGCTGGATTTCGGGTGTAATCTGAAACATCTCGTGCAACGTCACCGAAGGTCCCAGCGTAATATGCAACTGAGACTGGCGGGAAGCCGCTCCAGACAAGAGATTGACAATCTGCCCAAACGCCTCCACGACCTTGCGCGGCGAATCAATGTAAATCGAACGTCCACCGGATAGAGCCGCCATTTGATCCAGAAGAGCCTCGTTCCAGTCTTCGCCAAGACCCATCAAGGTCATACCGATATGATTTTGGCCAGCCCATTTCGCCATTTCCAGGCAGCCTTGCTCATCGCCGTAGGTATGCCCATCTGTCAGGAGGATGAGGTGATTGAGCGAGCGCTCGCTTTTGCCGCGCATCACTTCGCGTATGCCGGCTCCCAGCCCCTGCAGCAGCTCTGTGCCACCAGCCGGCTGTATTGTGCTCACGATAGCCCGGACTCGGGCGCGGTCGGTGTTTCTTTGAGAAGATAACAACACTTCAGCGCGGTCGTTAAATACAACAATACTCAGGACATCATCCGAGGAAATATGATCGACAATGTATTGAACTCCCTCACGTACCGCCTGGAGTCGAACCCCGCTCATAGACGTGCTGCGGTCCAGAACAAGGCAGAGGTTCAAAGGCATGCGCTCATAGGGCAGGTCCTGTCGCACTGCCACGCTTAGGAGCACATAATAGGCCTGTTCTTCAGCACGTGCTGGCAAGTATTCGTGACTTCTGATCGCTCGGAGACGAAATACCGAGCCGACCTGTTCAATAGGCTGCGTTCCTCGGTCACTTGCGTAGGACATGGGCATCAACAGTCTCCTTTTGCCGATCCCTTCCCAATGGCTCGGCTGGACACCCCATCGGCATTGTCATCTCAACCTTCGTTGCACACAGCAAGGATCACCGTGATGTTGTCCTCGCCACCGCGCTCGTTTGCCATGGCGATCAGCTTGTTGACGGCAAATTGCGCATCGGTCTCGCCCATGAGCACCTCCGCGATCTCCGCATCGGACATTTTGGACCATAGACCATCACTGCACAGTAACAGGCAACTGCCATCGAAGAGCGATTCGGTGTACGTGTCCACTTCGATTGTATTGCTATGACCAACAGCTCGGTACAGAATGTTACGCTGGCCCACCATCTCTTCGGAAATAGTCTGTCCGGTTTCCACAAGCCGCGCTGCGAGCGAATGATCTCGAGTGATGCGCCGCAAGGTGCCATTTTCGAGCACATACGCTCGACTGTCGCCCACATGGGCCACGTAAGCTTTCCGGCCAAGCACCAGGGCCATAGTCAAGGTCGTACCGGCGTGAGGGAGATTGCGGTACACGGTCTCGTTGGCAACCTGTACCGCGTGCACCAGCGCCTCGTGAAGGGAATAATGCGGAGTACCTGCCACTTCGGGCGAGAGGTAAGACGGCATGATATCCTGCATCACACAGGCGGCAGCCGTGCGAGCCGCCAACGCACTTGCCAGATCCCCACTTGCATGACCGCCCATCCCGTCGGCCAGAATGAGCAGAGCAACCATCACGTGAGCATCGTTCTCCCGATAGCTCAAATCCAGCACCAACCATGCGTCTTCATTGTGTTGTCGCACCCGCCCGATGTGAGAGTTCTGGACAACGGTTAATCCGCGCGGTGCAGTTCGCACGATCGCAGGTTTCAACTCGCTAGACACCCCTTGAGAGGCTCTGCGTTTAACAGGAATGGCTCTATCACTATATTCCCCTTGGGAGATAGTAGAGTCTTGAGAAGAGAAGCTCATCGCATCAAGAAACCCTTGTCCTCAATCTGGCACAATGATGCACAACAAACGAGCGACGTCGAACCTGAACAGGAGACGACACGCCCAATGCGCTTTATACGGGGAGTGCATACACGTAATGATCATTGGAGCCTACATAGACCGCATCTTCATATACACAGGGCGAAGAGGGAACAGGCGCTCCTGTCTTGAACCGCCATTGCTCTTTGCCCGTCTTCCGGTTCACGCTGATGATATCCCCTCCCAGCGTGCTGATGTACACGCTCTTCTCCGTCACAGCGGGTGTGGAGACCACCTGATTACCAGTATTGAACTTCCAAACCAAACGACCATTGCCGAGTTCCAGCGCATAGAGATAACCGTCTGCGGAACCAATGTACACGACCTCCCCCATAACCCGAGGCGATCCGACCACCACATGATCGGTGCGAAAACGCCATACCGACCAGCCGGAGTGCTCATCCAGAGCGTAAACGTTCCAATCCATCGACCCAAAGACGACCAGGCCGTTGTGCAGAACTGGGCTGGAAATAATGTTGCGATTGGTGCGAAACTTCCAGCGTTGACGCCCTGTCTGTAAGTCAACGGCATACAGGTGATGATCATCACTGCCCACGTACACCATCTCGTCCCCAATAGCTGGCGAGGAACGAATGGTTTCAAGGGCCTCGAAGCGCCATACCACCTGACCGTTGTGGGCATTCACTGCATACAGACGCCGGTCGTCAGATCCGAAGAAGGCGTGTTCCAATTCCACCCGAGCCGATGACCGGATGCGGCCTTCGGTGGGACAGGTCCATAGGATGCGACCCGAGCGAGCGGAAACAGCGTAGAAGATACGATCCTCAGAACCGAACAGAACACGGTCCTTCCAGATACAGGGTGTCGCGGCAATGCCTCCGTCAGTGGCATACTTCCACAGGAACTCGCCTGTCCTGGCGTTCAGTGCATACAAATTATTATCGTAACATCCCACATAGAGAACCCCGTCGACAACCACGGGAGATGAACGTACCTCGTCCTCGCAGCGAAATTGCCATATAGGCATAATGGATTGACCCGTCAAGACTGCAACACCTTGGCCAACTTGCGGTTCGAGAGAAGATGCTTTTGCATCTAAGCGATGGTCAACGGACACAGGGATGTGCAGGGAAGCCAAGATGTTGGCTGAAGATTGCGAGACGGCACAACAACGCAGCAGTGCTGTTTTCATTTCCTCAGCGGAGCTGTAGCGCACCGTTGGATCGTATTCCAGCGCTTTCATGATGATGGCTTCTAACTCTTTGGATACCGAAGGGTTCACGCGACTGGGGGGCTCTTCGGCAAAGGTGAAAGGCGGGTGCAAGCGTGGGTCACGGCGTGTCAAGAGATGGTGCATCGTGGCACCCAGCGCGTAGATATCTCCTTGTGGGCTAGCAACACCCCGATACTGTTCGGGGGGTGAATAGCCTTCTGTCCCGATCATAGTCCCCCTATCTCCCACGTTGATCGTGCGTGCAATGCCAAAGTCAACCAATGCAATCTGATTGGAGGGACGCACCATAATGTTAGAAGGCTTTAGGTCGCGGAATACAATGGGCGGTTCGTGACCATGAAGATAGGTTAAAACGTCACAAATCTGGATCGCCCAATCGACGACGCGTTCGGCCGGCAACGGTGCACGCACGACACGCAACACCGCCTCAAGATCCATACCTTCCACGAATTCCAGCACGAGATAGTGCCGGTCCTCATGGGTGAAGTAATCGTGGATCTTGGGGATAGAAGGGTGATTAAGCGCAGCCAGGATGTTCGCCTCACGCTCGAAAATCTGGGCAGCAAGGCGGCGCTTGGACGGATCACTGGTGTTGACAATCATTTCCTTTAGAGCGCAGAGACGTTGCGCTGCCTGGAAATGCCTGTCGCGCACCTGATAGACGGCTCCCATGCCTCCCAAGCCAATCACCTTAATGATTTGATAGCGCCCCTGTAGAACGGTGCCAGGAGGCAGCGTGGCGCTCATCGCCTTGCGTTGTCCGCTTTGCTCAGGCTGAAGCTTGAGAGTCTCCATAAAAATCGCTTTTATGCTGTGAGCTGCGCGTTATTCAGTATGGCCGCCATTATACTATCGCTGTCTGGCCGCGTCAATGCATCCAAAATTTCTCGAATGTCTTCAGTGATGCAACTCGTATAACTGGGATACCCTTAGGGTCACATCGCGGTACGGTGGCTGAAAAACTCTATGGTCTCAGGACGTTTGTTTGTGACCTTCTGGTCCGATCATAGAGATTCTGAGGACCATCCCCGAACATGTCGGCGACCGGTGGACATGCACTGGAGATCACATCGGCAGGATATCGATTCGGCGCTAGAGACTGAGGCTACTAATCGGTGACTACCAACACGGTGTGGCGAACTACCTTGGGATAATAAGTGAACGTGACATCGAATTCAGCACGCTCACCCGGTGCTAAGACCGCAGGCCTGGGATAACCGAAGCCCACATTGACCACCCCATCTCCTCGGTCGTAGAGCACAACCACCACGCGTGCTTGCTTGATATAACGTACACCTTTGTTCGCCACTACGCCGGCCACATGGTAAAGACCGATGTCGTCTTCAAAGCGACGTGTGCTGAGGACGTGTAACACTGAAGTGCTGCTGGTGCGCATTTCGTTCTTGGCACGCGCGGTAGCTCGCACGCTGTAATGCACTTCCGAGCTCGGTGGTTCTACTTTCAGGATGAAAGGCGTGCGCTCACCCGGTGCTAGGGTGCTCAGCACGGGCTTCCCCTCGATCTCCCCCTGGCACACACCTTGTGCATCGTAGAGAACGAGGCTCACCCTTGCATCACTGACACTCATACTGGAGTCATTGCGCACTTCACCGACGATGATCAGATGACCTTCGATCTCATCGATGTGATCTGAGGCGCTGAGAAGGCCTAGGATGACAGTGTCGGGTGGGAGTGGGGTGGGTGCTGGTGTGACCGTTATAGGACCGTGGGTAGGAGTGGGCAATGTCATGAGCATGCGACTACCAATACTTGCCGAGGCAGGCTGCGGTGGAGTGATGATCACTAGGTCGGCCAGAGGTGTCTCAGCTTCGTGATCCAACGCGACAACCTGATAGCGGTAAGAGATTGCCGGGCACAAATACGTGTCGACAAAAGAGTTCTCCTTCGTCTCTGCTCGCAACACATAAATCCCGAAGCCACTGCCCATATCGCTGTAGAGACGATAGGTCCGCGATCGGGGCATCGACTGCCAACTTATCGTGATGATATCCGCCCCAATCGGTCGTGCCTCTGCAACGCCTGCGTGCCTATTCCTGAGTGATTCGCGCATGTGGGTCGGCGTTAGCGCGGGTGAAAGACTACGAACAGCCGTGGGTGTGGACGTGGGCGTAGGCGACTCAGTAGCGGTGGGTGAGGCGGTCGATGTCGCCGTGGGCACGGGTGTCGCGGGGGCGGTGAATGTCGCGGTAGGTGTCGACGTATCAGTAGCAGTGGGTGAGACCGTCGGTGTTGCCGTGAGCGTTCGGGTAGGAGTGGGCGTCTCCGTGCGCGTAGGTGTGTCGGTAGCAGTAGGTGATGCGGTTCGCGTAGGCGTGGACGTGCTGGTGGCAGTGGACGAAGCGGTAGGTGTTGCTGTGGGTATCTCAGTGATGGTGGGTGAGGCTGTAGGTGTGAACGTGGGAGTGGGTGTGTAGGTGGTGGGAAAAGGTGCCATAGCGATCAAATCGACTAAAGACGCGAGCGGAAGTGGTGTCCAAGTAGGCAAGGGTGTACGGGTTGGCACCGGCGTGCGTGTGGGCGTGCACGTCGATGTAGGAGATGGAGTGCACGTGACAGTCGGCGTGGCAGTGGGCGACGTAGCAAATAAAGGTGACAATGTATGCGTGGGCAACGGCGTCCAAGTCGCAGTAGGCGATGGTCCAGGTGTCGGGGTGCGCGGATGCGTCGGAGTTGGCCACACCTGCGGGGTGAAGGTGGGAGTGAAGGTGGGGCGCAGAGCGGCCTTGGGCTTCGGCATAGAAGGGACACCACTCCGCTCGATTTCCAATTGAGGGTTGGCCCAGATGTCATAGGTGAGAATAAGCACCCCCAGCCCGCCTAGCACCACCACATTGACTATGGCGAGCAAAGTGAGTAACACGACCCATTGCCACGGCTTGAAATCCGGCATCTCTCAACGCACCTGCTGAAACACCACCTCGTAGGAGTAATGGTACATCGAATTGGCCACCGGATTCCCTGTCTTGTCGCACATCTCGGAACGTGGGATATCGGGCGTCAACGGCCCGACTATCTCGCTATCCAGGTCGGCCAGTTGCAACGTGTAGCTGCCCTTAAACATCGCGAAATCGACGAATCCAGGGTGGACCTCCAGCTTACGACCGGTCGTGGCATATGTCTCACCTCCCGGCCAGGTGATGTGCACACGCACACCAGGAATGCCCTGTCCCTCCTTATCCCGCACGTGGATGAAAATATGATGTTTCCCCTCGTTCTCGCACGGCGACAGCTGTCGCACCGAAGCGATGAAATCGTGTGCAGGCGTCGGAGTGAATGTGGGAGTAGGTGGCCGCGGTGCGTCCATCACAATGCGCTCTGGCGTGGGTGGTTGGGGTGTTTCGGTCGGTGTCGGAGTCACACTGGGTGTTGGGGTCACAGTGTGGAAAGGTGTCCACGTGGGAATACGCGTATAGGTTGGACTGGGCGTCACGGGTATAGTGGGTGTGAAAGTGGGCCACGGTGTGCGGGTGGCAAGGGGCTGAGCCATTACGCGGCCACGCACCCCATGGGGGATAGAAACTCGATTCAGCACGATCCAGCCGCAGCTGGTCAATGTGACCAGATTGGCCATCACCAGAACACTGATCAGCAGTCTCCAATCCCTGGGCGGGACATCCTGAAATTCGAGATTGAGACGGTCCAGCACCGCCCTTCACCCATTTCAGCTCTATGACCTAACTGCGCATGACATCTCAATCCCAACTGGGGCACATCTTATCAGAGGTTACAGTCTATGCCTGTCTGATTGCAGGAAACACCCTCCTGACATAAGGTCGAGAGATCATTTTCATTATAGCACACGTTTTGTATTATGGCAAGTCATTATGACTAGTATTTAGAGGCAGATGAGGGTGTTGAAAAAGTCCCTTGACCGCTCAGATTTTCATAGGAAAATGGGCCAATAAAACGGGTAACTAAAGAGTTTTTCAACACTCTCCAGATTCGGTTTGACATCAACTGTAATTCGGGTAATATAAGCTCGAGAGTCGATCTTGGCTTCTCAAGAAAGGAGGGAGATCGGAGAAGGAAGAGCCGTTCCATTTTTAATCAGACTCGCTATTTTGTTCAGCAGCACGCGTAATAAGTTGCGGCCCAGACTATGAAAATTCCAAAGGAGGAATGAGCGATGACCAAGAAGATCCTTGTTATGTTGGTTGTCCTGACGCTGGTGCTGGTCTCGGCGCCGATGGCACTGGCTGCTGAGCCTGAGGAGATCACGGTCGCTGTCCACGCAGTACCCCATGCCAATGGCGTCTACATGTTCCGCGACCAGTTTGAGAAGGAATTCGGTATCAAAATCAACGTAGTGGAAATGGCGCCGGAGGCCATTTTTGAGAAACAGATGACCGAATTCACCGCCGGCACAGGCGCTTATGATGTGGTCCAATTTATGCCCGCCTGGATTGCCGATTATAGCCGCTATTTGGAGCCCCTGGAGCCGCTCGCCGAGAAGAACGGCGTCGATCTGCAGCGCGATGACGTTGCTCCCGCCTTCCGCGACATTTACAACAAATGGGGTGGGGTCACCTACGCGATGACTTGGGATGGTGACCTCAACATTTTCTACTACAACCGACTGGCCTTCGAGAACCCTGAGTATCAGGAAAAATATATGAAAGAGACCGGCAAGGAGTTGCGCGTGCCCCGGACGTGGGACGAATACGTGGAGACGTGCAAGTTCTTCGCCGGATGGGATTGGGACAACGATGGCCAGAATGAATTCGGCTGCGACGAGTACCTGCAACGCGGCCGTATGTACTGGTGGTTCCTGGATCGCTTCGCCTCGATGGGAGGGGTCTATTTCGATGAGGAGATGAAACCCCTCATCAACACCAAGGCTGGTGTCATGGCGTTGCAAAACATGATCGACGCGTTGCCCTACATGCCCACTGGTGCGCTGAACCACGGTTACACCGAGCTGCGCCTGGCAATCATCAATGGCGACGTGGCAATGGGCAAGCAGTGGACCGACGTGGGGAAGGCAGCCGATCTAGCCGAAGAGTCGAAGGTCAAAGGGCTCATCGGCTACGCGCTGGTGCCCGGTTGGAAATGGGGTGACAAGATCGTCCATCGCCCAATGCTGGCGGGTGGCTGGCAACTGGGTATCCCCAAGGATTCCAAGCATAAGGATGCCGCCATCAAGTTCATCGGGTTCATCACACGTCCTGATATCAGCTTGGCGATCACTAAGGATCCGAGCACGGCGTTGGATCCCTATCGCATCTCCCACTTCCAGTCGGCGGAGTTCCAGAGCTTGTGGCCCACTGCCAAGAACTATCTGGCGGCAATTATGGTGACCGCGCAGTATGGCTTCCCAGAGCTCCAGATCCCTGGCGCAGCAGAGTATATGGACACACTGGACCTCGAGCTGACGGAGGCCCTGGCAGGCAATAAGAGCCCCCAAGAGGCATTGGATGCAGTGGCAGAGAAGTGGGAGGAGATTACCGACCGCCTTGGCCGCGATGCCCAGAAAGAGATGTGGAACAAGCAGTATGATGCGATGAAGGCGGCCGGCATCCAATACCAGCCGCTGCCTTGATAGATCCTGGGTGTGATCAGGGGGACAGTGTCAACACTGTCCCCCTTCATTCTGTACCTGTCGGCAGACATACTCATACCTGAGATCGACAACCATACCCCATGCAAGGGTTTGTTCCAGTGAACGCAGATCCCACCTCCGAAGAACTGACCGTGCGGCCTAGTGCGGTGAGCATCTCAAGCGCACAGCGGCATCACGGCGCGCTGTGGCGCTGGCTGGAGCAGAAATCGCTGGTGATCCCGGTAACGGTGTTGTTGTTTGGGGTCACTATTTTCCCGCTCATTTACTCGCTGGCGGTGAGTCTCCATATATACGACCTGCGCCAGGAGGTCTTGTGGAAGTTCTCCGGGTTGGAGAACTATCGCATCGCCCTGTTCGAAGATGCGCGTTTCTGGGGCAGTCTGTTCACCACACTGCGCATCGGGGTAGCGGCGGTGACAATTGAGTTTCTACTAGGTCTGGGCATTGCCTTGCTGCTCTACGGCCCCATCATTGGACGGCGTTTTTTCACCACATTATTAGCCTTGCCAGTGATGGTTTCGCCTGTGGTCTCGGCCCTGATTTTCCGCATGATGTTGCACGAGAAGTATGGCGTCATCAATGGCACGCTCAACATGATCATCACCCACTTCGGGCTGGGCAAGGAATTTGCGATTCTGGCGGATCAGCGTTGGGCTATCTGGGCGGTGGTGTTGACCGACGTGTGGCAATGGACACCGCTGATGATTATGATCTTGCTGGCCGGGTTGCAATCTATGCCGCTGGAACCACTTGAGGCAGCACGCGTGGACGGCGCCGGTCGCTGGCAGACCTTCTGGTATGTGATGTTGCCGATGCTGCGGTTGGCCATCTTCGCTGCGTTGCTGCTGCGCTTCATTGATGTCCTTAAGACCTTCGATCTGCCATTCATCCTCACCGGTGGCGGCCCAGGTAGGGCAACTGAGACGATCTCCATCTACATTTATCTAAACGGCTTCCGTTATCTGCGTATGGGCTATGCCACTGCGATGTCGTATCTCCTGCTTGTCCTTACGGTTGTGCTGAGCACCATTTTCATCCGCAACGTTGTGCAGCGCAGGAGTGTATAGCGATGCCAAGGCGAATGCTGCACATCAATCCGGGTAGAGTCGTTGTTCACATTGTGTTGATCATCATCACATTGGCATTCCTCTTTCCCTTATTGTGGATGTTTTCTACCTCGATCAAGACCCAGGCAGAGTACTTCACCTATCCGCCTGTATGGATTCCAGCGCATCCCACATTGGAGCATTACCGTTATATCGTCTCGACCACCGGTTTGAACGCGGTGCGTAACAGCCTCATTGTGGCATCGGTGAATGTGGCGCTGGTCATGGCAGTAAGCATCCCGGCAGCGTATGCCATCGCCCGCTTTCGTATCGGAGGACACGATTTCTCCTTTTGGGTGCTCTCACAACGCATGTTAGCTCCTATCGCTGTAATCCTGCCGCTCTTTCTGCTCTTCAGCCAGCTGAAGTTGGTGGATACCCATCCGGCGCTGATTCTAGGGTATACAGGTTTCAATGTGGCCTTTGCGGTGTGGTTGCTGATCGGCTTCTTCGAGGAGTTCCCTACCGAAATTGAGGACGCCGGTTTGGTGGACGGGTGTTCGCGTTGGGGTGTTCTGTTCCGCATTACGTTGCCAATTGTGACGCCGGGCTTGGTGGTGACGGCGTTGTTCTGTTTCGTTTTCGCCTGGAACGAGTTCTTGTTTGCCCTTATCCTCACCCGTCAAGCCGCAGCCACGATACCGGTGCAATTGGCCGCATTTCAGGCGCCCACCAAGATCCTCTGGGGTGAGATGTCCGCTTTCGCGACGGTGAGCATCCTGCCACCTTTGGTCTTCGCTTTTCTATTGCAGCGCTACCTGGTACGCGGACTGGCTGTGGGGGGAATTCGTTGAATCGGCTTACAAGGGAGGTTCTGATGAATACACGCGAAAAGTTCCTGGCGACGATGCGTTTTGAGCAGGGAGTGGCGGCACCAAAGTGGGAATTCGGTTATTGGGGTGCTACCATCAAGCGTTGGTATCGCGAGGGACTGCCAGAGAAGCATTATCCCACCATCCCGACACGTATCGTCACCACCTCGTCCTCACTCTATACGACCGCCTGGACGCATGCATGGCGTAAACGACGCACCTTGTTCGAGCTAAGCTACGCCGAGCGACAACAACGCATCGATCTGCCGGACGGGATCGGCATCTGGGGAGGTGCGCTCTATTGGCCCAGCCAGGGGTTTCCGCTGGATCAGGACGTGGCCGATTACTTCGGCATGGATCGAAGCACAATATTGGTCCAGGTAGAACAGCTCTTTTGGCCTCACTTTGAACCGCGTGTGCTCTTTGAGGACGAAAAGTATGTAGACTACGTAGACATCGATGGGATCACACGACGCTATCAAAAAGCTGAGGGAGTGCTCCCCACGGCGATGTCGTGGCCCATCCGCGACTGGCGCACCTGGCAGGAAATCAAGAGTGAGCGACTGCGCCTCGACACGGTCACGCAGCGCTTTCCATTTCACTGGCCAGAGTTGCTCCAAGAATACCGCAATCGGGAGTACCCGTTAGCACTGGGCGGCTATCCATTGGGGCTGTTCGGTACGTTGGTGCATCTGCTGGGTTATCAGAACCTCTTTTATAGCTATTACGACCAGCCGGATCTGCTCCATGATATCCTGCGACATCTCACCAGCTTGTGGATGGCCATCTGGGAGGAGGTGATGGCCCAGGTGGATGTGGACGTGGTGCACATCTGGGAGGACATGTCCTCATCGCGCGGCTCGATGATCTCTCCCGCTACGTTCCGCGAGTTTATGACCCCGTATTACAAGCGCCTCACCGATTTTCTCAAGGGACGTGGCGTGCAGGTGATTCTGGTAGACACAGATGGCAATTGCGCTCAGCTCATCCCGCTTTTCCTGGAGGCGGGGATTACCGGTCTCTATCCGATGGAAGTAAGCGCCGGTATGGATGTATTGGCCGCACGGCGTGACTATCCCCAGCTACAGATGATGGGCGGTATCCCTAAGAGTGAGTTAGCTAAGGGCAAAGCGCGCATCGATGCCATTCTGGAAGACATCGCATTATTGTTACGCAGCGGAGGATACATCCCCTTCGGCGATCATCTAATCCCGCCAGAAGTGCCTTGGGAGCACTTCAAGTATTACCGCGAACGTCTTAACGCTTTGATCGAGCGCGGTGGCAGATAGCGAGCCCGCACCGCTCAAACCGTGACCACTCAGAGAGCAGTCTTTTGCTACAGGGGTTACACAATTGCTCCCAAGGCATGGGACGGATGAGCCAAATGAATTCGAATCCGTCCACTGAGCAAGCAGCCAATTTTCACGTGGCGCGGCTGCGGGACCTTATGAATCGTTACCCAGGAAAAGAGGTGCTGCTGACCGAGTTCGGCTGGCCAGCCTGTCCGGAAGGATATTCCGAAACAAACCAGCTCACTGGGCAGCAGTGCGGCATCGCTGGCGAAATGAATCAGCGAATCGTCATTGAGGAAACGCTTGCCCAGCTAGAAAGGGCCGGCCTGCCTGGGATTGTGTTTGAAGCTTTCCGCGAGCCATGGAAACGTGAAACGGAAGGCGTGGTGGGGCCTTGTTGGGGGATTTGCGAAGGGGATTCTCCATATCGCTGCCGATCTCCATACGGCCTACGCGCAAGAAGCCATTTACCGGTGGTTCTCAAATGAGAACATAGGAGGTTTTTGTCTCATCTTCTGTTCCCACCCGTCGCGTGATAAGCGCGACGATCTCATCCGCTGTGGTCTCGATGGGCTTGTCCGTGACGTCTAGAACAGCGAAGCCACCCTGTTCGAAGACGCGATGCGCCATTTCCAGCTCTTCATAAATGGCGGAGGTGTCCGTATAGCTGGCGTGTCCAGAGATGCCCAGGCGTCTTTGACGCTGCAGGCGAAACAATCGCAGCTGGGCCGGCGCAATGGTCAGGCCTACCACCCGATTGCGGTCAAGCTCGAACAGCGCCGCCGGAGGCTCCAATCCCATAACCAGCGGCACGTTCGCGACACGCCAGCCCATCACCGACAGGTACATACTGAGCGGTGTCTTGCCCACGCGGGATACCCCCACTAGCACGATCTCGGCCAGCGGCCAATCCTCAGGGCGCTTGCCGTCATCATGGACAATGGCAAACTCGATGGCAGCCATGCGGTCGAAGTGGATACGCTGCATCTGACGGTACAGCCCAGGCTGGCCCAACGGTGCTACACCTAGCCGCTCGCTCAACTGGTCAAGCAGATTGCCCATCAGGTCAATTGCCACCACACCTTGCTCATGCGCCAGCTTGACCATCTCGGCGCGGAGGCGCGCATCTACCAGCGTATGTACCACGATGCTATCTGAGCGTGCCGCTTGTGCCACCACGTGCCGAATCTGTGCCAAATGGCGCACATGGCTGACCGTCACGACCGAAACGCGCGATTCCGGAAACTGGGCCAACACGGTGCGCACCAGCTGTTCTCCACTGGCACCCGTTCCCCCCGAGACTACGTAAATCGATGTCGGCATATCGTCACGCCTCCAGATAACCAGACAAGCGACAGTATATCACGTTCCACACCTCTTTGCGATTACCCAGAGCAAGCGTGCGGAATACTCCCATTCCATATACCTCCCGAAACGAGCATCGATTCACGTTGACAACCCCGCATCATCCGCACTAGAATCGTGCCCGCTGATCAGCTAGGGGGCTATATGGCGCGCATTTTGTGGGTGGAGAAACAGATCGATTACGAGCCACAGGGCATGATGTCGCTGGCGGCAGTGCTCAAGCAATCTGGCCACGAAGTGGCCTTGACCATCGCAACCCGCGAGGATGCCGTCAAAGTCGCTCGCGCCTTCCGGCCGGATATTCTAGCCTACACAGTGCTGACCGGCTCGCAACGTTATTACCTGGAACTGAATCGGCGCATCAAGCGTGCTCTGGGCGACCGCGAGCCCATCTCCGTCTTCGGTGGACCCCATGCCACGTTCTTTCCTGAGGTACTGGAAGAGGAAGGGCTGGATGGCATCTGTATCGGCGAAGGAGAAGGGGCCATCGTCGACCTGGCAAACGCGCTGGATGGGCCGGGGTTCGATCCGCACATCTCCAACTGGTGGTTTAAGCTCAACGGCGAGATCATCCGAAATCCGGTGCGTCCTCTGATCCGTGACCTGGGCACATTGCCGATGCCTGATCGTGCTTTCATCTACGATAAAGACGAGGTTACGCGGTTGAGACCGGTCAAAGCGTTTATCGCCGGCAGGGGCTGTCCTTATCGCTGCACTTACTGTTTCAACCATGCCTGGTATAAAAACCACTATCCGCGCGAAAAACGCGGCTATATGCGACCAGTGGATGCTGTGATCGAAGAAGCGTTGTGGGTGAAAGCGCGCTATCCCCTGGAACAGATCATCTTCGTGGATGATCTGTTCATCATGTTCGAGGATTGGTTAGAGGAATTTGCCGACAAGTGGCCTCGGGCAGTAGGGGTGGCGTTTTTCTGCAATGTGCGTGCCAACCTGGTGACGCGTGAAAAGGTGGCACTACTCAAGAAAGCAGGCGCTACATCGGTCAGTATGGGAATCGAGACTGGCAACGACCGTCTGCGCAATGAGCTGTTGCGCCGACATATGTCGCGCCATGCTATCGTGGAAGCCGGGCGACTGCTGCACGAAGCCGGCATCGCAGCCAGTTCGACCAACATGCTCGCACTGCCCACCGCCACACTAGAGGACGACTTCGCCACCATGCAGCTTAACCGCGAGGCGAAGATCAAGTACGCCCACGCCTTCCTCTTTCAGCCCTACCCGGGCACCGAGCTGGGTGGCTTCGTCCAAGAGTATGACTTGATGGACGGCAACTTAGAGGATATCAGTGCCATTGCCTGGGACCGCTCGCTCATCAAGCGTGATCCCCTCGAGCGTCTCCAGATGGAAAACTTGCAACGTTGGTTCGCGTTGGGTGTCGAGTTCCCATGGTTGGAGCCTGTAATTCGCCTGCTCATCAAGGTGCCGCATAATCCGGTTAGCGACACCTTTTATCGGCTGATCTACAAGCTTTTCAAGGGATACGCGATCGCCCGTCGCATTCATCCATTCCGGCGCAGTCCTCGCATCATGTTCAAGCAGCTGCTGCACTTCTTCCGTATGGAGACATGAAAACCCCAAGGAGCTATACGAAATGGAGCAGGAAGCCCCGACCCAATACAAGGTGATCACCAAGCAAGTACCTACATTCTACTTCATCGGCGTCACCACGAAACAATCTTCCATCATGAAGGTCTTTCCTCTCTGGATGAAGGAGCTGGGTCGTCCGGAGATCGTGATCGAAGGGGTTGATTTGCGGATTCACGATACACGCGAGGCGTATCGTCAGGCAGTGGCACAGATCAAATACGACCCGCTCTCCTTGGGAGCTTTGGTCACTACCCACAAGATCGACCTGCTCAATGCAGCGTATGATATGTTTGACTACCTCGATCCCTATGCTCAAATATGCGGTGAGGTCTCGTGCATTTCAAAATGCGACGGCCGGTTAGAAGGACATGCCAAAGACCCCATCACTGCCGGGATGAGCCTGGATGCCATGCTGGGCAAGGATTACTTTGCCCGCACCGGCGGAGCGGTGTTGTGCTTCGGGGCAGGAGGCTCGGCGGTCGCCATCACGTTGCACTTCATCAACAAGGAAGATCCGGGTGACCGCCCTAAGCGTTTCGTGGTGGTCAACCGCTCCACCCCGCGCCTGGATCACTTGCGCGAGATGGTGGCCAAACACGACACCGACATCGCCTTTGAGTACGTGCACAACGAAGATCCTCGGGTGAACGACGCCATCATGGCTATGATGCCAGAAGGCAGCATTGTGATCAATGCCACGGGTATGGGCAAGGACCGGCCCGGTTCACCGATCACCGACGCCGGGCTCTTTCCGCGCAATGGGATCGCCTGGGAGCTGAACTACCGCGGCACTCTTGAGTTCATGCATCAGGCACTGGCCCAGCGAGAGAGTCGTAATCTGCGCGTCGAGGATGGCTGGCTGTATTTCTTGCACGGTTGGACACAAGTTATTGCTCAAGTGCTACACATTTCCATCGAGGGAGCGCTTTTTGAACGTTTAGCGCAAATTGCCGAGGCTGTGCGCAGGTGAAGTATTGAAGTATTACTGGACGACTCGAATCCATCGGCAGTGTCGCATCAGTCGACCTCGCCATTTATCTATAGCAGAGCCGATGCTCTCTAAAATCTCGTACCGGTGACCTCTGTATGGCGCTGCGATGTCATCGCCAGCTGAGTACGCGTTCGTCCACACCAAAATACTGGATGTTGAGCTGCGCTTGCATCTCTGGTGGCAGAAGGGGGCGCTGATCGCTGCCATCTGCGTTCATCATCCAGACTTCCCACCGCCCAGTACGGTCAGTTATGAAAGCAATGTGCCTGCCATCGGGTGACCAAGCTGGCGCGGCATTGTTCCAAGAACGCGGCTCCTGTCCGTTGAGGCGTTGGTCAGCCAGCTCGCGCAATGAGGTCTCGGTCAGGCGCACACGCCCGCTGCCATCGGCGTTCATCCGATGTACTTCCCAATGGTCATGTTGCCAATACGTGACCGCGATATAGGCACCGTCCGGTGAGAAGACCGGAGTGCGGTCTGCGACATCATCGGTAAGCGGCCAGGAGACCCCGCGATTGATGTCCAGATTCACCAACCCACGTTCGCCCCGATAGACCAGACGCCAAGGGTTCTGGGGATCCCAGTCACCCACATAGGAGAAGAGACTGTGGGGAAGGCTGGTGAAACTTCCATTGTTTATATCGACAGTGCCCAACCCCCAGTAAGGGCGTGGTAATAGGGTGTAACAATACTTGACCTCTATATCTCCGTCTTTCCCAACCTTCACCACCACCCGGATATAATCCCCCTCCTCATCCGCCTGGAGTGGTTCACTGGGCAATTCGCTGCTGCACTTGTGTTCCGGGTTCAACTGGTCGCCCGTTTGCACATTAATGACAACTTGGCTGCCGTCGGGCGACCAGATCGGCGCTTTCGGCTGGCGCAGCTGATCCGCAATCAATCGCTCGCCGGTGCCATCCACACCGATAATCCACAAACTACCCAATGCACCCAGAGATGGATGATCCCAACGCGTGAAGGCCACCTGGGTTCCATCCGGCGAGAGGGCGGCATCAATGCCATTCGTCAAATAGCGCAAATTGCGCGGATTGTCGCCCGAGGCATCCACATCCACAACGTAGACCGCTCCACCGCTTATCGTCTGGATGACCAAGTGATGTCCAGCCTGCGCCAGCACACCTGTGACAGGCAGAGCGCTCAACGCCAGGAGAAGCAGCATTAGTGCTATGAGCCTTGCCCCTACAAGCACATTGAGTAAGCACCATTTCGTTCGCATCAGTTCAACCCTTCCCAAGTGACAGAGACCTCAAGCAGGAGTGTGCAAAAGCCTCTCGGCGCAAATTACCCTCACAAAATCCTCATTTATCACCGATATAGTAGCCTTGTTGGCCGACTTAAGCAAAGTTGATGAGACCGCGCGCTTTGCCTCACTTTAGCACACGCCAGTTGAGCGCATCCCAGGTGAGCGCATCGTTGGGATTGACCACCAAGTTCTGCATCTTAGAGGAAACGGCATGAGTCTCGGTGAAATAGACAAGATATAGCACGGGGCGCCGCTCGGCCAGGAGACGTCCGATCTGACAGAATGTATTACGTCGCTCACGCGGGTCGATCTGGGTCAGTGCCTGGGACAACAGACGGTCTACTTCAGGATCGGCAAAGCGCATAATATTGCCCCCCTGACCATTGTTGGTCTTGTCCGGCACCGACCAGGAGGCATAGCGCCAGATCAAATAGTCTGTGGGGTCACTACCAGGATAGCCGTCATCCCACAGATCCACCTGGAACTGGCCCATGACCTCCATCCCTTTTTCTTCCCAGCTGCCTTGCAGATCACGCGGACCGACGATCTCGGTCTGAACCCGGATGCCGATCTCCTTCCACATCTGTGCGATCAGTTTCTGCGCCTTGATCAGAGTATCCCAGCTGTCTGGCGCGGTGAAACGCACGGTCAAGGGGGTACTATCAGGCACATTGGCAACTCCATGGGCTTCGACGACGCCGTTGCCGTCCAGGTCGAGCCAGCCCGCCCGGGCCAGCAACATGCGCGCGGCGTCAGGGTCATAGGCCGGCGCGGTGAGCTCCGGGCAATGGGTCCAACCTCGGAAGAACTCGCTTCCAGCCGGCTGAGCACGCCCGCCAAAGACCTCATCAGCCAGCCGCTGCCGGTCGATGGCCAGATCCAGTGCCTGGCGCACCAATGGGTCGGCCAGAGCAGGATTGGGACCAGGTGGAAGGGGCGTCGGCGTAGGACGGCGACGCCCAGTCGGTGTGGGAGTGCTGACAGGCGCGGGCGGTGGTGTCGCCAGATTGAAGGCAATGCGCAGCAACCAGCGGGACGGCAACGAAATGAACTGCAGGTCAGGGATGTTTGACAGGAACTTGAGCTGTTCCGGGGTCAACCACAGGGCCATGTGGGCGTCGCCATCGGCCAACATATCACTGCGCACCAGAGCATCCGAAACAATAGGAAAGACAATGCGGTCCAGAAAAGGGCGTCCCGTCTGCCAGTAACGTGGATTGCGTTCTAAAATGATTTGTTTTCCCCTTTCCCAGCTCTGCAGCACGAAAGGTCCTGTGCCCACCGGCTGGGTGTTACATTCCCAACCGAGCATCCATCCCAAATCACCACATGTATGCCGGGGGAAGATGCCGGTACCGCGCCCGCTAAACTGTCCCCAGATATTGGGATATGGCTCTCGATAGTGCAGGATCACAGTGAAATCATCCGGCGTCTCGACACGGTCGATCAGCTCAATGCCGGTGACGCGTGCCAATCGATTGTTCGGATGGTGCAACGCTTCGTAAGTAAATAAGACATCCCGGCTGGTGAAAGGTTGCCCATCAGACCACGTGATATGCTCGCGCAACTTCCACGTGACGGTGAGGCCATCTGGAGAGATGCCACCGTTCTCATATGTGGGCAGCTCTTTTGCCAGCTTCGGATAGAAAGTACCGTCGGGCGACTGTTCTGCCAACCCTTCATAGATCAGCTCGCCGAGCAGCTCCTCATAGCCGGTGTCGCTGAGATAGGCGTTGAACCCGGGCGGGTCTCTGGGGATCGGGATGACGGCGGTCATCCAGGAACCGGGCAAGGGTGGCAGTGTAGGAGGCGGTGCAACAACGGCCGACTGGCATGCCGGCAAAGCCAACGACAGGGCAAACAGAAGGGATAAAACCTTGTTCACAGGTTTCTATGCAACTTCGCCGGGGTGGCTAACGAGATGCTTCTGCATCGGTGCTGTAGCCCTGCCCCATCCCCCGGTAGATGAAACCCAGGTGGCGCATTTCTTCAGGCTCGTATAGGTTGCGGCCGTCAACAATGAAAGGATAGGCCATCAAATCGCGAATGCGCGCCATGTCCAAATGCTTGAACTCGTTCCACTCGGTGCACACCACGATGGCGTGGCAATCGGTGACCAAGTCATAAGGATCTTTGGCCAATTGTAAGCTGGGCAGTGCCTCGCCGGCGTTGTGCATTGCCACTGGATCATACCCTTTGACATGAGCGCCCTGGTTCAACAGCAGGCGTGCGATCTCGATAGCCGGTGCGTCTCGGATATCGTCCGTGTTCGGTTTGAACGCCAAGCCTAATAGCCCGATCGTCTTGCCACGCAGTTGGCTGCCCAGCACTTCGCGCAATTTGATGATCACCTGAAGACGCTGGTGCTGATTGATGTCCATAACAGACTTCAGCAGTTGCGGATGAGTGCCATGCGTGGCAGCCATATGGGCCAGCGCTTTCACGTCTTTGGGAAAGCAGCTGCCGCCGTAACCGATCCCGGCATCTAAGAAATGATGGCCGATGCGCTTGTCATAGCCCATTCCGATAGCCACTTCCTTGACGTTGGCGCCCAGGTGTTCGCAAATATTGGCGATTTCATTGATAAAAGAGATGCGCGTTGCCAGGAAAGCGTTCGAGGCGTATTTGATCATCTCGGCAGTGCGCAGATCAGTGATGATGATCGGAGTGCGCAGACTGAGGTAGAGACGTGCGACCTTCTCAGCTGCCTCACGGTTCAGGGAACCAAGGACAACCCGATCCGGGTTCATGAAATCGGCGATGGCGTTCCCCTCACGTAGAAACTCGGGATTCGAGACCACCGCAAACTCGATCGGCTCCGGCTGATGGGCACGCACGATATCGGCCACCCAGTCACCTGTGCCCACCGGCACCGTGCTCTTGTTGACGATGATAAGCGGATGCTTCATGTGACGCGCAATCGACTCCGCGGCTGCCTGGACATAGCGCAAATCGGCATCACCATCCACCCCTTCAGGCGTGCCAACGGCGATGAAGACAAATTCAGCATCCGCGATCGCTTCCGCGTAGTCAGTCGTGAAAGACAAACGCCTGGCGTCTACATTGCGCTTGACCATCTCCTGCAGCCCAGGCTCGTAGATGGGAATGCCCCCCGAGCGCAGGGTCGCGATCTTCTGTTCATCCACATCCAGGATGCAAACTTTATTGCCCAGATCGGCAAAACATGTTCCGGTCACCAGACCCACATAACCCGCACCGATGACCGTGATGTTGTGCATAAGACACACCACTCCTCACGGAATTGAAATATACTCCAATTATACTTGGGAGCCGGCGTCGCGACAATCCTGCCCGCGGACAAGGGTGTGTTTTAAGTTCCGGGGGCGAATTGAAGCCGCGGCTCAGATTTAGGACGGTTATCCAAGCCGCGACCGTCAGGGAGCGGTGTAAGGATGACCAGACAGTCGCCCCTACTGACACTGACACGCGCGGCTCGGTTGATCCATCTAGTCTAAAAGCTGGTGCCCTTCCCACCGGCAGCCTAACGCCCATCCGCCAGATGCAAGCTGCTCTACACTGCCAGCGCCCGACGTGCCACCTCTCGACCCATCTCAACAGCGTAATTGGTGCCGCGATCCCAAGGATAGACCTGGCTCATGCTTGCCCAGAAGAGGCCTTTGATTGGTGTCGCTAGGTCGGGGATGTTGCACGAATGATTCACGCCTGGCACCGGCTGGGCATACTTCTCGCGGAAAAGCCAGCTGGCCCGTACCCAATCTGGGGTGAAAGCTGGGTTGAAACGTTTCAAAGTGGGCAGGAAACGCGCCAGCATTTCCTCGTGCGACAGGCTGAAATATTCGTGATCCGGTTTGAGGTAATCGCCACAGTAGATCAAATGGTCACCGCCGTAATGCTCCCGATCGATGAAATTGGTATGCTCGACCAATGCCAGGAACGGAAAGCCTTCCCCCTTGGGGAGGTTGATCCAGTAATGGCCCTGGGTCAGGCGTTGGTTGAGCGCCAGAATCAGCACCACCGCGCCCAGCGACTTCAGCCGCCGCAGGCCGGCTAGGTAATTTTCAGGCAGCTCAGGCACCATACGCGCCAGCAGGCCGGGTGAAAGGGTGACGATGACCCGATCGTAGGCTTCTGTTTGCCCCTGTGCGTAGATCAGCAGGCGGTTGGCGAGCTCACCAGGCGCTGTGGGAAGCGTTTCTGTTTCGATACGTTCCACGGGGTGTGGAGGCGAATTTCAGCCCCTTGCTTGCGCACTCGTTCTGTCAGGACATCCAGAAACGCCTGGAATCCCCCCACAAAATATCCCAGGCGCGGCGAGCGCTTGTGAATCCGCGCCCAGAACCATGCCATGTTGACCTCTTGGTAATATTCGCCGAACTTGCCCACCAGCAATGGCTCCCACAAAATCTGGTAGCCGCGCCGCCCCATCCAGCGTGTCAGCCACTCGTGTGCCGTATAACGTTCTAGACGTGGCCAATCGCGCAGCAAACGCAGATAAAGCGCTACTGGCGCCGCCCGTAGCTTGTCAATTATAGAAAGATGAGGAAAAAGCATCGCGCGTACATAGCTATCAAAGGGGTAGATGCGCCCTTTGTACCAGATAGAAGTGATCGGACGACGGAAGAACAGCTTGTCTTCCTGTCCTAGCTGGCGTATCAGGTCGATAATCGCGTCATCAGAAGTAAACCAATGGTGATAAAAGCGCTCCAATGCCCATTCCCAACGCGCGTCGCGAAAGCCTGATGCCAGCCCCCCCGTCTGTCCGGATGCTTCATACAGCACCACCTGGTGTTCCAACGCGCTGAGATGGTACGCGGCGGTCAATCCGGCCACACCGGCTCCAATGATGGCGATCTTCACCTGAGTCCTCCCGAGTCATCTTCTCCGACCTCCACAGCGCGACGAAAGTCGCGCCAGCTGATGCTTTCGCGCGCCATATAATAGAACCCCAACAGCGTGATCGGCAACCATAAAGCAGCGTGCAATACCAGCGTGTATCCAGCAGCCACGCTGCGCAACACTCCCCAAATACTCAGAATCTCGATACCTGGTGCGTCGAACGTGCCCACGTAGCCGGGCGAAGAGGGAATGGTGGTCGCCAGATTGACAACCCCATTCATCAGCATCAGCACATAGAAAGGTACCTCAAAGTCAAATGCGTGCATGACAAACCAATATTTGACCGTCTCCGCTAACCAGATCACGATCGAAGTGACAAAGAGCATCAAGACACCACGCCCGCTGCGCAGCACACGCAGACCGCTGACGAAGCGTCCAGCAAAGCCGAGCATACTAGTGCGAAAACGTGCCGGCACCACACGCTCGATCAGCCAGCTGTAGACCGCTTCAGTGCGACGCACATCGACGGCCAGCCAGATGAAGACGACCAACGCGCCGAAAAAGAGTGCTGAAGATGCAACCACCATCCACTGCAACCAGGCCGGCATAGGGGTGAAGGGCAACCCGATGAAGACAAACATCAGCATCACCAGTCCGTCGAAGACACGTTCGATGATCACGGTGGCCAGCGAGGCGCTCATGCTGATCCCTTCGCGTCGCCGCAACACATAAGCGCGGATCAACTCGCCCGCACGCGCCGGATATACATTGTTGCCCATGTAGCCGATGACCACGATGGGAAACAGCTGGCGCAACGAAATACGTTTTAGAGGACGCAAGAGATAATCCCAACGCCACGTACGCGCCCAAACACCCACGAAATAGACCGCCACACCAGGGATGATCCAGCCGTACCGTGCAGTGCGTGCCACCTCCCAGACATCTGCCAGATGGAGATTGCGCAATGCCAGGTAGAGGAACAGAATGCTGATACAGATGCCCAGCCAGATGCGCCAATGTTTCCGCACGAGCTTTTCCTTACGTAAACGTGGAGTTGAAAACCTTTACAGAGATCCCCAAAAACCCAGGTGCACCCCGCTACTTTTCTTCCAGAACTTCCAACACCCTTTCCCGCGGCACATCCTCGTGGATCTCAACGCGACCGATGTCATGCAGGAGCACAAAACGCAGGCGGCTGCCGTGTTTTTTCTTGTCGTGTGTCATCGCTTCCCAGACTGTTTCAGCAGGATAAGCCGGAACAGTGGTGGGTAGTTCCAGGTGTTGTAAAGTGGTGATAATACGCTGGGCCGTCTCCGCTCGACAGAGCCCCAACCGCACAGCCAGCCGAGCAGCAACGGCCATGCCGATGGCAACCGCTTCTCCGTGGCGCATGCGATACTCCGAAAGAAGCTCGAACGCGTGTCCGAAGGTATGACCCAGGTTGAGCACCGCACGGCGTCCACGCTCATAAGGGTCTGCCTCGACGACCGCGATCTTGACTGCCACTGCGCGGCGGATAAGCCAGGCTATGTCCGTGATTGCACCTCGTTCCAGATATGCGAACAGCTCCGGATCCCCGATGATGCCTGCTTTAACCACCTCGGCCATGCCAGCACGCAGCTCAGGTTCTGGCAGTGTCTTTAACACAAGTGGGTCGATCAGCACCATGATCGGCTGCTTGAAGGCGCCGACCAGGTTCTTTCCATACGGTAAATCGACGCCGGTCTTGCCTCCCACACTCGAATCGACCATAGCGAGCAGGGTGGTGGGCAGTTGGGCCAACGCCACGCCGCGCATATACGTCGCAGCGGTAAAGCCGGCAACATCGCCCACAACACCCCCGCCCAGCGCCAGAATCAACCCGCCGCGGTCCAGCCCACCCGCAAGCAGCGTGGCATACAACTCGGTCACCGTCTCCAGATTTTTGTAAGCCTCCCCGGCCGGCATAGTCGCTAATATGGGATGCCCCATCGCCATGGCAGAGCACGGCGGCTGGGCGGCCCGTTGCAAAGCTGTGGTCAGCTGAGAAGTGTAAAGTGGCGCGACCACCTGATCGCTGATCACTGCGACGCCGCTCCAGCGGCCAGTTGCAGCGAGCAAAACACCTGCCTGGTCCAGCAACCCATCGCGGATCAGCACGCTGTAACCCTCTTCTCCATATGTCACCGGCAAGCTGACTGGCAGATGTTCTGCCCCGTCCCCGCCGAAAGCTTCCCACAGCGCCAGAACCCGATCGGCTGCTTGTTCGACGCTTATGTTGGCCGTGTTCACCTGCAACGGGAAGCTCAGATACACAGGCAGCCGTCTTGCCAACAGCCCTCGCAGACGTGCCTGCCAATCCTGATCTGTCAACATAGGGCGTCCCTCGGCGCTCCCCAACCGTTCGATCAGAGTCGCAGCGTCAGCGCGCAGGCAGATCACCAGTCCACCTGCCGCAATGGCGATGCGGTTTTCCGGCGTCCCCAGCGTCCAGCCTCCCGTGGCGATCACCAAGCCACGTTCCACACTCAGTTCACGACAGACCTCTGCCTCAAGGGCACGGAAGACGGCTTCACCATCGCGAGCGAAGATCTCGGGAATAGAACGGCCAGTGCGTGCCTCGATGAGCTGATCGGTGTCCACGAACTCACGCCCCATGCGGCGCGCAACCTCACGGCCGATGGCAGACTTTCCACAGCCCATGAAGCCGGTGAGGACAAGGTTACGACGAGTGGTCAAGTGCATAGTGGCTCTTTTGTCCGTCAAAACATTTGCCAGGGGACATTGTCCATGGGAAGGTCGCCCAGACGCGCACGTCGCAGGGTGGCAAAGCGCGCACGCATCTCATCCAGGCTGTCGCCACCCAGCTTTTCAATCAAGGCATCTGCCAGGACAAAGGCGACCATGGCCTCGGCGACGACTGCGGCACGCGGCACCGCGCAGAAGTCGGAGCGCTCATAACGGGTGGTCGCCGCTTGGCCAGTTGCCAAGTCCACCGAACGCAGTGGGTTGAGCGTCGTGGAGATCGGTTTCATCGCGCCACGCACCACGATGGGCGAGCCAGTAGAGATACCTCCCTCCAGTCCGCCGGCACGGTTCGTGCGCCGGACCAATTCACCCGAAGCCATGGATTCATCGCTCGATTGGAGGAAGATCTCATCGTGCACTTGGGTGCCGGGCAGACGAGTATTCTCAAAGGCTGGCCCGATTTCCACCCCTTTCACTGCCTGGATGCTGCCCACTGCGGCCATCAGACGCGCACTGAGGCGGCGGTCCCATTGAGCATAGGAACCCAGTCCGGGGGGCACGCCCAGCGCCACCACTTCAAAGACTCCCCCCAGCGTGTCTCTAGCTTGCATGGTGTTCCAGATCGCCTGACGCATCCGCTCTGCTGCCTCGGGATCAGGACAACGCACCTCACTCGCTTCTGCGGCCTGGAAACGCGTCAGATAGGTCGCATAGGCCACATCATTTTCCGGGATCGGCAGGACGGCTGTCACATCACCGATGCTGACCACATAGCTGCCGATCGTGATGTCGAACTGGCTCAGCAAATGACGACACACTGCCCCCACAGCCACACGTGCCGCGGTCTCCCGAGCACTGGCACGTTCCAGCGCCAACCGCAGATCGCGCAATCCATATTTGATCGCGCCAGTAAGATCCGCGTGGCCCGGTCGGGGGATGGTCATCGGGGCGATTTCGCGATCACGCCAGCGCACATGGTCCAGATTGGCGATGTGGAGGGCAATGGGCGCACCGGTCGTCTTTCCGCCCAAAACGCCAGCGCTGATCCGCACTGTGTCCTTCTCGATGCCCATGCGTCCACCGGAGCCGTAACCCTTCTGGCGACGGCGCAGATCACCCTCGATGTGCTCCGGCGCGAGGTGTAACCCGGCCGGCATCCCCTCGAGGATGGCAGTCAACTCCGCCCCGTGCGACTCCCCTGCAGTCAGAAAACGTAACACGCGCAGCTCACAATCCCTTCGGCAAGTCCAGATCTAATCTATGCACTTCGTTCAGTCCCAGCCATCTGCCGTTCTGCTGTGCTGGTCTCTGCGCAACTCTCCTTCATCAGAAATTCTTGACACGCTTGTCGCATGATATGCACAGGTGCCGGGTGGCCCGTCCACATTTCAAAGGCTGCTGCGCCTTGGTAGACCAGCATGCCCAAGCCATTGACGATCTCCGCGCCGGCAGCACGTGCCTGAGTGAGGAACAGGGTCTCCAAAGGACGGTAGACCAAGTCGCACACCGTCAGGTGAGCCGGGATGGGCAAGTCTATCGGCCACGGCGAAACCTCCGTCTCCGGCCACATTCCCAGCGATGTGGCATTGACCAACAAGCTGAAATCTTCGTCGATATCGCGCACGGCATCCAATGGATGAGCCTCGAAGCGCACCCCGAGATGGAAGCGTGCCATATCGCGGCACAGTTCGTGCGCGCGTTGGATGTGCCGATTATAGATGCATATTTGGCGTGCACCTGCGTTGGCCAAGGCATGGGCCACGGCGCGCGCTGCTCCACCTGCTCCTAACACGGCAGCGTAAATGCCCCGAGGGTCGAAGCCCGCCTCGATCAATGCTGCGATAAAGCCGCTGGCGTCGGTGTTATCCCCATAGAGATCGTTATCACGCACCACGATGGTGTTGACGGCGCCGATCACGAGAGCATCCTGTGCCACATCATCCAGATAACGCAACACAGCCTGTTTGTGCGGCACTGTGACGTTCGCACCGGCAAAGCCCATCGCGCGCAATCCACGTACTGCCTCGCCAAGGTGATCCGGATAGACTGGCAAGGGCACGTACACCCAATCCAGGCCCAGCGCGGCGAAAGCGGCATTGTGCATGACAGGGCTGAGACTGTGCTCCACCGGCAAGCCCAATATGCCCACTAATCGGGTGCGCCCGGTGATGCGCAACTCCGACACAACCACCTGTGCCTGGCTCATCTCGGCCTCACCCCTCACTCCATCCACAAGCCAATATCCCCGTTTCTCAAACCTCCTCGATCGCAGCGCCCAATTGACGCATCATTGGCACGAAATCCGGAAAACTGTCGCCGATCACCTCACACCCGTGCACCACGGTCTCCCCGCGTGCGATCAGGCCCGCCACCACCAAAGCCATCGCCAACCGGTGATCGCCGTGGCTGTCCACGTGTGCCCCTTGTAACGTTGCCGGCCCCTCTACGATAAAACCATCCGCCTGCTCTTCGATGCGTGCTCCCATCTTGCGCAGCTCGGTGGCCACAGCGGCGATGCGGTCGCTTTCTTTGACTCGCAATTCCTGGGCATCGCGCACTACCGTGCTGCCATACGCCTGCGTGGCAGCTACAGCAAAGATGGGGAACTCGTCAATCATGCGCACCACCAGATCACCTGCCACCTGGCCCGCTCGCAAGGTCGCCGAATGCACAAGCAGGTCGGCGACCGGTTCACCACCCTGCTCACGCACCTCACCGACCTGGATGTGCGCCCCCATTGCCTGCAACACGTCCAGCAACCCGGTGCGTGTCGGGTTCACGTTGGTTTGGCGCAGGAGAACCTCCGAATTCGGCACCAACAAGGCCGCGACCAACATAAAGGCAGCGGAGGAGAAGTCAGCTGGCACGGTCAATTGCAACGGCGCGAGCGGCTGTTCGCTTGGCCTCAGACGAACCGTGTCATCGTGCTGTACGATGTGGACACCTTGGGCTCGCAGCATCCGTTCGGTGTGGTCGCGCGCCGGTCCTGGCTGCTGGACCACTGTCTCGCCATCGGCATATAGGCCAGCCAGCAGAATGGCGCTTTTGACCTGCGCGCTGGCAACCGGCATCGTATACTCGATGGCGTGCAGCGCACCCCCGCGAATGGTGATCGGAGGGCAACCGTTCGTGGTTTCCACTTGAGCACCCATCTGTCGCAGTGGTACGGCGACCCGTTCCATCGGTCGGCGCCGCAAGCCGGCATGACCATCCAACACGCTGACTGCCGGGTAACCGGCCAAAATGCCGGCTAACAGGCGCATCGTGGTGCCGGAGCCCTGACAATCCAGCACCGCTTGAGCCCCGGGTGGACACAATCCACGCAGACCGCGTCCGTGGACGATCAGATCGCCGGGCGCATGCTGTTCCACCACAACACCCAGAGCGCGCACCGCGTTCAGGGTGGCCTGGCAATCTGCCGCCGGCAGCCAACCGTATACTGCGCTGTCGCCCTGGGCCAGAGCGCCCAACAACAGTGCTCGATGGGAGATAGACTTATCGCCCGGTGCGGTGACCATTCCTCGCAGGGCCGAGCCAGAACGTATGCGCAGCTGCATTCTCTCTATACCTCCCCCACTCTAATATGCCACTATACTGCACAGCTAGAGGATGGTCAAACGCAGTGCTTGTGCTGAGAGATCGTCACCAGGTGATCGAGGAAATCTTGACAAAAGGTGGCACTCTCCCGATCCCAGAAGGTGCGAGAGCCACCGGCTGGCGATTTTCTATTAGGACAATTGTCAAAGTTTCGGCAGGGTGACAACAATCACAGAGGAGATTAACAAGAGATCATAGCCGGTGACCACAAGATATTGTGGTATAAGCCATAGAGATTTCAAACCTGTGGCGGTACCGAGTGCCGAGGCCCAGATTTGAACTGGGGACACCTTGATTTTCAGTCAAGTGCTCTACCAGGCTGAGCTACCTCGGCAAGTTGATATTGTCAGTATACCACACAGGCCTCGTTTGGGCAAATCACGATACCCCCTGCAAAAAGGGCGTAAAAGGAGATGTTGCCTGAATCGCTATGGGAGACGGGCAGGCAGGATGATCGCTTTGAGTTTTCCATATCCACCTATTGAAATATCCAAATTCTTGTGCTATAATGGGTTTAGAAAAGAATATCATCTTGGGAAACTGCTGAATCCTTCCTTCCTCTATTGCGACCTCGCACCAGCTGCTTTACCTCAGGATTGGCAGCTTCCTCCTTTCTCAGTGTTTTACCAACTCTTAGCGATAACATTTGTTCGATTCTCGCACAAAGGAGGAAAGCCATGAATACAAAGCGGATGTGGGCATTGAGCCTTGTGCTTGGATTGGCATTGGGAATGGCATTAGCCGTCGGGCTGATGCAGGCACAGGAGCCCTCAGGGGACGAGGAGGTCCTCGCACAAGAGGACGTAACGGCAGCCGCCGCGGTCGGCTGGGCCATCACCGTGCAAGGGCGGCTCCTAGATGCCGTGGGCGGTGGTCCAGTTCCCGATGGCAACTATACTATCCGTGCCAGCCTGTACGATGCTCAAACAGGTGGTACCCAGCTGTGCACCTATTCGACCAGTGTCTCGGTCAACGACGGCTACTTTACCACAGCGATCTACAACTGCAACGATGCCGACTTCAACGGGCAGCAGCTCTTCCTGGAGATTCAGGTGGGTAGCGAAACGCTGTCGCCCCGCGAGGCGGTGCGCGTCGTGCCCTATGCCGCCACGCTGCGTCCGGGGGCACGCATCGGTGGCAGCAACGCGGGCAGTGGTCATCTCTATTTCTACGATAGCTCCAATCGGCAGACTATCCACCTGAGTGGGGGTGCTGGTGGCCTTTATCTTGGCACCTCTGGTCAAGACGGTGATATCGTGGTCTATAACTCCAGCCATACTGCAACGTTTCAGGTGGATGGCAATCCTGGCAGCGTCACTCAGATCCGCACCGGCTTCGGACTGGTGAAGGCGGCGATATTCGCCAAGTGTGCAAACAGCGGCTCAACTATCTACCGTTCCTTTACGATGGGAAGCGGCGTGGGCATAGCCAATGGAAGCGCTGTGGGGCGCTGCAGGCTGAACTTTGGCTTTCGAGTGAACGATCGTTTCTACACCGCCACAGCCCATGGTTCCGATGTTAATAATGCGCGCATCGTCAACTGTGCCTGGCATACAGACCAGAATGAGTTGGAGTGCAGACGTTCGGATGCTGCCGGAAATGGCGTCAATGGCGACATCATGGTGGTGATCTACTGAGGCAGTGGGGTGGTGGGAGGTGTTACAATGCGAAGCGCGCTGTTCGTCCTTGTGCTGATTGCCACCCTGGCGCTGGCAGCGGGTGCACAAGCCATGTCGTCCACCCACTACAAGATCGAGTGGTTGATGGCCTTCGTCGGCAGCGGCGGCCAAGCCAGTTCGACACACTACCGCGCCCAGTTCACCGTTGGCCAGATGGCGGTGGGGTGTGGCACCGGCAGCACCATACGCGGCTGTTGGGGCTTCTGGCCGGGTGGGGAGATGCCAACACCGAACATTTATCTGCCAGTGATCATGCGTGAAGCGACATAGCCCTATGCATGAGGTGCTACCACTTTGACGGCAGAGAGCGTCGAGCACGCAGCGGTGTAACCTCCCGTGAGTTCCAAACCTGCGGGAGGTTGGCCCACTGGAAGCTTTGCGGTGGACATCAGCCGCGCGTTCACGCGCGCGGTTTCTGCATTCGTCTTGCCACTATCTCAAGAACCTGCCGATCGAAGGTGTGGCGCGCGGCATAATGGGTTCGCCCAGACGGCGCACCACTGCCTCTAAGCTCTCCAGGTTGTGCAGCGGCAGGAACTCGTCCACATAGGGCAGTGCTGCCTGCATACCACGCACCAGCGGCTGGTAATGCGGCGCGCCGGCGAGCGGGTTGAGCCAGATGAGGCGGTGACAACTGTGCTGCAAGCGATCCATCTCGTGGCGCAGCAGCGCGATGTCACCGCGATCCCAACCGTCGCTGATAATGATCACCGTGGCGCCGTTGCGCAGCACTCTGCGCGACCAGCGGTAGTTGAATGTCTTGAGCGACTCGCCGATGCGCGTCCCGCCCGACCAGTCCACCACTTCCTGGGAGACCTCCTGGAGCGCCGTGTCCACATCGCGGTGGCGCAATGCCGATGTGATGCGCGTGAGACGTGTGCCGAAGACAAAGGCCTCGACACGTTTCGCGCCCTGGCGGACGGCATACATAAAGTGCAGGAAGAGGCGCGAATAGCGTTCCATCGATCCGCTTATGTCGCAGATAATCACCAGCGGGCGTGGTTTGAAGCGCGGACGCTGCCAGGCCAGGTGCACGATCTCCCCCTGTTGGGGCATGCTCTTGCGCATTGTGGTTGAAAGGTCCAAGCAGCAGGTGCGCTTGTAAGCGCGGATGCGCCGGCGGGTGCGCCGTTCGCCCATACGCCAGATCAATGCGTCCATCCAGCGCTGTGCCAGCTGCAATTCCTCACGTGACATGGCGGCGAAGTCCTTATGGCGCAACGTCTCCCATGGGCTGTAGGTGGCGCTCAGCTCGCTCTCTGCAGCATGCTGAGATCCTTCCTCCGGGGGTAGATAACGGTCATCCAGCCTCTCTCGGGATGACATCCGAGCCGCGCGCAGCGCTTGTTGCCGTAAGGGCGTGGGCCGCTGGAAGGTGGTTGCACCCAATTCCAACAGCCACTGTTCGCGTCCCAGCCAGAAGAGGTTGAAAGCGCGGTCGAACAGCGGGATTTGCTCGGGATGGGTCACCAGGCACGCCCGCATGACGTGATAGCAGTCATTGCGGCGCGTCAGGTCAATGAGGGTTAACCCCTGCAACAGGTCGGTCACACGCTCTGCACTGATCCGGAAACCCAGCTGGCGCAGCAGGCGCACGAAGTGCAACAAGTTGGCAGGCAGCTGCTGGTGAGCGAGCAGATCAGCGGCGACCATGCGCACGTTGGACGAGTCCATGGACCATCTCCCCGCGCACCCGTTGTACGTCGTCCTGGTATTTGAGCAAGACACCCAGCGTCTCGTTGACGGTGGCTTCATCCAGCTCCTGACGGCCCATCGTCACCAGCGCGGTCGCCCAGTCGAGCGTCTCGGCGATGCCAGGTGCTTTGAACAGCTCCGCCTGACGCAGCTGCTGGCACACTGTGGTCACCTGGAAGGCGAGCTGCTGGGTGATGCCCGGCACCTTGAGCATGACGATCTGGTACTCCGCTTCGAACGTGGGGTAGTCGATCCAATGGTACAGGCAGCGCCGCTTAAGCGCATCGTGTACCTCACGCGTGCGGTTGGAGGTGATGACCACGATCGGTGGACGCATCGCACGGATGGTGCCGATCTCCGGGATGGTGATCTGAAAATCAGAGAGGAACTCGAGCAAGAAGCTCTCAAACTCCTCATCAGCGCGGTCGATCTCGTCGATCAACAGCACGGGGGGCACGCTGCCATCCCATTGTACCGCCTGTAACAACGGACGGGCGATCAGAAACTCGGCGCTATACAGGTCCTTTTCGCTGGCGGTGGACGCTTCGCCGCGCGCTTCCAGCAAGCGCAGATGCATGATCTGGCGGGCGTAAGCCCACTCGTAGACCGCTGTGTGCACATCCAGGCCTTCGTAACACTGCAGGCGGATGAGGCGGGTATGGAGCACTTCCGCCAGCACTTTGGCGACCTCGGTCTTGCCAACACCGGCTTCGCCCTCCAGAAAGAGCGGCTTGCCCAGGCGGGTTGCCAGAAAGATGACCGTGGCCAACGCGCGGTCGGCGATGTAGCGTCCGGCCAGTAGGGCGGATTGTACGTCGTCGATGGAATCAAACAGGCTGGCCATACCGTACCTGGGTGATCTGTGCCAGAATGCTTAATGCAATCTCGGCGGGCGAACGGCCACCCAGCGGCAGGCCGATCGGAGCGTGCAGACGCGCCAGCTGTTCTTCGCTGACGCCCATTCCGCGCAGGCGTTCGATGCGCCGCGCGTTGGTGCGCTGACTTCCCAGCGCCCCAACATAACGCAGCGGATGGGTCAGCCCGATAACTAAACTGGGGTCGTCCAGTTTGGGGTCATGGGTTAAGACTACCAGATAGGCAAAGCGATCCAAGCTCAGACTGGGCAGGACACGTTGTGGATACTCACGGATAATCTGGGTCGCTTGAGGAAAACGCTCCCGTGTAGCAAACGCAGAGCGCGGGTCGATCACGATGGTCTCATAGCCGAGCAGATTGGCCATCGGCACCAGCACCTCGGCAATGTGTACAGCGCCGACGATGATCAGGCGCGGCACGGGTGGATAGACCTCGATGAACAGGTGTGGACCGCCCTCGAGCTGCAAGGTGGTGCCTTCACCACGTGCCAGTCGCTCCAACGCATATGCGACCACCTGTTTGTGTTGAGCATCCGACAATTTCAGATCGCCTTCGCTACGCCCATCGGGATAGATAAGCAGTTTGCGGTTGATCTGGCTTGCATCGCCGCTGAGGACGCTGACCAGTGCCAGCGGTTGGTGCTCGATGAGCCGCCGGTGCAGGGTCTCATAAACGCCGCTAAGTGCAGCAAACGGTTCCACCATCACCTCAATCGTGCCACCACAAGCTAGGCCGACTTCCCATGCATTCTCGTCGGCGACACCGAATTTGAGCACCTGGGGTTGCCCTGATTGGATTGCCTGGTGACACGCCTCGATGACCGCCCCTTCGACACAGCCGGCGCTGACGGAGCCGGCGATGTCTCCTCGCAACGTGGTAATCAGCTTGGCACCCACCGGGCGCGGTGAAGAGCCCCACGTGCTGATGACGGTGGCAATGCCGATCTGTTGGCCCTGTTGTCGCCACGCTTCAAGCTTATCGAGGACGTCATGCATTCTTTCCTGCCCTGCCTATCCAATCATGTAAGGACGCACTGTATGCTACATCACCGCCTTTCTAGACGCAATACAGCGCCCTTCCGCGATGAAAAAAAGGGGGGTGGCATTGATGTGCCACCCCGTTCTCTGCGCACTTGCGCTTTGTGCATCAATACTCAGGCGGAGGGGTCGCGGCCGGTTTCTCCTTTTCAGGGATGTCGGTGATGAGCGCCTCGGTGGTGAGGATCATGGCCGCGATCGAGGCGG
>QEXY01000117.1 GCA_003130875.1 Ardenticatenia bacterium | reverse complement strand
CGCGCGTAACGCGCTGCCACCACCTTGCCCTCGATGCCACGGTAGCCGAAACCGCCCGGCACCACGATGCCGTCCACCGATTGCAGTTGCTCCAGCGCGCGCCCCCCTTCCAATTCCTCTGAGTTGATCCACACCAGCTCGGCGGTGTAACCGCAATGCACCGCCGCCATGCGCAAGGCCTCGCATACGCTCAGATAGGCATCGTGCAGCGCGACGTATTTGCCCACCATGGCGATGCGCAGCGCGGGCTTGGGGCGCTTGATCTGCTCCACCAGCTGCCGCCATTCCGTCAGGTCGGACGGGCGCTGGGGCAGGTTGAGGCGCTCGGCGACGTAATCGCCCAGGCCGACTTCCTCCAGCAGAAGCGGCACCTCGTAGATCGTCTCCACGGTGGGCAAGGGTACCACGGCGCGCTCGTCCACGTCGCAGAAGAGGGCGATCTTCTCGCGGATGGCGTCGGTGATGGGGCGCTCGGCGCGGCAGACAATCACATCCGGCTGGATGCCGACGCTGCGCAATTCGCGCACGCTGTGTTGGGTGGGCTTGGTCTTCAGCTCACCGGTGGCGCCCAGGTAGGGCAACAGGGTGACGTGGACGTAGAGGGTGTTGTCGCGCCCGACATCCTTGCGCATCTGGCGCAGCGCTTCGAGGAAGGGCTGGCTCTCGATGTCGCCCACCGTGCCGCCCACCTCGACGATGACCACATCGGCGCCGCTCTCGCGCGCCACCTGGACGATCCCGTCCTTGATCAGGTTGGTGACGTGGGGGATGACCTGGATGGTCTTGCCCAGGTAGGCGCCGCGGCGCTCCGCGGTGAGCAGACGCTGGTATACCTGGCCGGCGGTCAGGTTGCTGGAACGAGTCAGGTCGGCGTCGATGAAGCGCTCGTAGGCCCCCAGGTCAAGGTCGGTCTCGGCGCCGTCCTCGAGCACGAAGACCTCGCCGTGTTCGTAGGGCGACATGGTGCCAGGGTCGACGTTGAGGTAGGGGTCGAGCTTTTGCACTGCCACGTCGAAGCCGCGACTCTTCAGCAGACGCCCCAGCGAGGCGGCGGTCACCCCCTTGCCCAGGGATGAGACGACCCCACCGGTGCAGAAGATGTACTTCGTCATCGCATCTATGCTCCTCAAGACATTGCCGATCTACACGACAACATGCTCCCCGTATCGCGCGCCCCTGCGCCCGCTGGTCGGCGATGTGCCCCAGCTGGCCCATAGGGGCGCGGCATGGCCACTTATCCGACAGGGTGACGCCGGAATCATAGCATGCCTTCGCCAAAACGAAAAGGGTGCGCCATCGTCTGGGCGAGCGGAAATCCTTTCACCGCAGAGCACGCAGAGACCGCAGAGGTTTTTTTCCCCTGTTCATTCTCTGCGCTCTCTGCGATCTCGGCGGTAAAATCTCCGCCGCTTGCTGACGCGCGCGGCTCGGTTCGACCTACTTTGCGCCGACCTGATCCGAGCCGCGACCGTGAGGGAGCGGCACAAAACTCACCGCAGAGCACGCAGAGGACGCAGAGATTTTTCCTCGTTAATTCTCTGCGCTCTCTGCGATCTCGGCGGTAAAATCTCCGCCGCTTGCTGACGCGCGCGGCTCGGATTGCCTGGAGCGCCGCGACCGTAAGGGAGCGGCACAAAATTCACCGCAGAGGTTTTTTTCTGTTCATTCTTGGCGCCCTCGGCGGTAAAATCTCCGCCGTGGACGGGGAGGGAGTGGAAATCCTTTCACCGCCGAGGTTTTCTTTCTCACTATATCTCTATGCCTGAGCACGAGCCCGGGGCAGGCCTTGCACCACGGCAGGGCCGCCATCCGCATGACCGCTAGGGCGAGATTTGCGGCGAACCCCCTTCGTGGGATGGCTGTAGCAATAGCAACGAGATGCCATCGCGCAGGACGTGGCGGTAGAAGAGGCTCTGCTGCGCCGCGAGCGCCTGCCAGCCGGCGAGGCTCATCGCCCGGATGGAAAGCAACACGCCATAGGCCAGCCAGATGTCAAATGCCAAACCGCGCACCTCGCTCAGCTCTTGGGCACTTGGCCGCTCCAGGATCACCAGAACGTCCACATCCGAGTTGGGGTGCACCTCGCCGCGTGCCCGGGAACCGAACAGCACCACATCGTGCAGTCGGGCACCGTAGCGCGCGTGCAGCGCGTGCACATACGCCTGCAGGGCAGCGGCTTCCGCCGGGGAAAGCTCAGCTCGGGTCATCGGTGCTCTCCTCTTCGAACGTGGGGGGTGTTGTCAGCATTTCCAGGATGCGTTTGACGAAATCCGCGGCATCTGCGATCAATCGGGTGGCAGAGCTCTCATCGAGATCTGGATGAGGTGCATAGTCACTGTCCAGCCGCATCTCGAAGGCATCGTGAAGCATACGACCATAGCGCGGCTCTATGAGGCCAGGGCGGACAAAATGTTCGCCGAACGCGGCGATCAGACCTTGATGTTTGCTGCGCCATAGGCCACGGCTGCCCAAAAGGGCCGTAGCCGCATAGAACATGGCGTAGTAAGCACGCGACACCGCTGCGCGCAGGTGACCCAGACGCAGATTGTCGCGCGCGGCGACAATTTCTTCGTCTGCTAAATTCAGGTAATGCCTGGTCTCGGCGTCGCTCATCCGTTCGGCCATAGCGCTTATTTTAGGCGGTTCGTGTGTTTCCGGCAACCGGCCGTGGCGAGAGTGTTGAAAAAGTCGGTGGAAATTCAGACGGACTGAACATGTGTAGTGGAATAGGGGCAAAATATGCAAGAGGTGGGGCAATGGGTACGAAGCGCTTCAAAGAGACAGGACGGGACTCCTTCTGGGGGGAATACCTCTATGAGCAGGTGGTGCCCCCTGAACACTTTCTGCGCCAGTTGGAACGGGTGATT
>QEXY01000116.1 GCA_003130875.1 Ardenticatenia bacterium | reverse complement strand
CGCGCGTAACGCGCTGCCACCACCTTGCCCTCGATGCCACGGTAGCCGAAACCGCCCGGCACCACGATGCCGTCCACCGATTGCAGTTGCTCCAGCGCGTTGCCACGCTCCAGTTCCTCTGAGTTGATCCACACCAGCTCGGCGGTGTAACCGCAATGCACCGCCGCCATGCGCAACGCCTCGCACACGCTCAGGTAGGCATCGTGCAGCGCGCAGGCGCCCCAGCGAGGCGGCGGTCACCCCCTTGCCCAGGGATGAGACGACCCCACCGGTGCAGAAAATGTACTTCAGTCATAGCTGATCCGCTCCTCAAAACGTTGCCGACCTGCGCGACGCACTGCCGGCGATGATCCCGTCGCCGGCACAGCAATGCCCGATATATTATCTCGTGTGCTCGGTGATGAGATGCCGACTGGCCCACGCGGGGCATGATGTGGCAACATCGTGCGACAGGGTGCTGGGGGAATCATAGCATACCTTTGCCAAAACGAAAAAGGAGCGCCCAGTACTTGCGCCAGGAGAGCATTACCAGGTGATTGAGGCGATCTGGACAAAAGGCGGCGCTCCTTACAACCACGGGTTGTAGCAATACCTGCACCAAGAGGAGCATCAATATGGCCGAACGGGCCTATCGGGAAGGATACGCGATGCACTCGGTGAAGGCAAGGAGCAAGAGTACGTGCCAACGCTTGATCTAGGACACACGAATAGGTGGGGCGGAACAACATGGCCCGAAGCGATGTTGAGTTTTTTGCCAAGAGGGTCAGGAGTATATAATCTGCCCATCACTCTCGTGACGCTGAGAATGTGTTTTCACCTACTCTGGCCGGGTTGTTGGCCATCTCAACATCGGGGCGAGCTAGCATGTCTGATGACATACTTGTTTTGAATTTGCACCGTGCTACGCTTCAGTTGTTGGAACGTGTCGGGGTGGGGATTGACTGTGACGCCGCGTTGGAGCTGCTGTCGGCCCATAGCATCTGCGTAGATTGGAAGCGGCGGCGTGTCCACCCGGACGAGGAGCAAATCCAGCGCGCGCTGAGCAGCCTCCCGCGCCGCATAGCGGTCTATGGACGTTCCGCTGAATGTGCCATCACCCTCGACGGCAGTGCCACTTTCATTATGTCAGGCGGTGCTTCGCTGCGCGTGCATACCCTGGATGGGAATTACGAGGCAGCCACCTGGGAGCATTTGCGCCAGTTTAACATTTTGTTGGACGCGCTGCCCAACATTCACATGTGCGTGAACCAGGTCGACCCTACCGATGAGCCTCAAGACAATTTCTACCGTCGCATCGCCGCCGAGATGTTCATCACCTGTCACAAGCCCTTGTTGTTTCAGGTGAGCGATGCCGACGATATAGCCGCGATACTTGAGATGGGCAGCGTGGTGCGCGGGTCACGTGCGGCACTGGTGGCGCAGCCGCTCTTTATGGTGGGACTGAACGCGGAGCCACCCCTGCACATCCCCAAGGGTGTGGCTGAGGCTCTGCTGGCCACCAGCGCTGCCGGAATACCCCTCAGTGTGGGGCACTACGGCATGGCGGGCGTCACAGCACCGGGCACGGTTGTGGGTGCCGTGGTCCATCTCAACGCAGTGCAGCTGGTCGCCTTTGTGGTCTCGCAACTGGTGCGCCCGGGTGCACCGATGTGTTATACCGGCTTCTGCGGCGTCGGTAACATGCGCACGCTCGACGTTACCTCGGCCAGTCCGCATGCCCTGCGGATCATGCTGCTTGCAACGAAGTTGGGGCGCTTCTATGGATTGCCAGTTTATGTCGCTGCCACGTCCGACGCACACCAGCCCGACCCACAGGCAGCGTGCGAACGTGCCACCCAGGTGTATGCACTGACCCACGCTGGCGCCAGCCTCATTCAGGGCCCCACATCCACTATGGAGCAGTTCATGGTATCCAGCTTTGTGCAGGCGGTTATAGACGACGAGATTCTGGGCTATGTTTTCGCTGCGTTGACCCCGCCGGACACCACAGATGAGGCTATGGCACTCGACGCCACCGAGGAAGTGCTGACGGATCCGTGGCTGAAGGATCTCAAGTTCGCCGGACATTCGCACACCGCCAGGTATCTGCGCGAGATCCAGTGGCAGTCGCGCTGTTTTGACTATGCGAATCCGGCTGCCTGGCAACGTGCCGGTGCGCAGAGCGTCGTCGATCGGGCGGCGGCGATTGCGAAGGATATCTTAGAACATCACTTTGTCCAAGAATTGCCACCTGCTGTGGCGGCCGAGCTGCGTCGCATCGCCACGGCGTAAGACGTGTCAGCGCCTTCGAAGCGGCTGTTTACAGCGGATGGGCCATTGAGGTTACGTTTGAACGGACAAAATGGTTCACATAATAGCAACCAGGAGATGGATTGATGCTGTCTTGTGGTGTATTTAGCTCAGGGTGCACCATGAGCTCTATCCAACCCTGAAGTGAGAATACCACCACGCACTCCGCTTTCTTTGCCTCCATCACCATTTTAGATATATAATGAGCAAGTTGGGACTAATATTGTGTGTCTGGAGTGAATCTATGCCAAGAGTATTTCCCTTCACTGCCATCGTCGGGCAACGCCGGATGATCACCGCTTTGATCCTGAATGCGATCAGCCCCCAGATCGGTGGTGTCCTGATCCGAGGTGAACGTGGCACCGCCAAGAGCACGGCAGCACGCGCGCTCGCTTCGTTGCTGCCTGAGATCGAGGTGGTGGCTGACTGTCCTTTTAGCTGTGACCCATATCGCGCGGATCGCCAGTGCGACAACTGTCGTGAGCGCGTCCAGCGCGGCGAGGAGCTGCCAGTGACGCGGCGACGTACCCGCTTCGTAGACTTGCCAGTGAGCGCCACGGAAGATCGTGTGGTCGGAACGCTGGACATCGAGCTGGCCATCAAGAAAGGTGAGCGCCACTTCGAGCCTGGCATTCTGGCAGCGGCCAACCGCGGACTGCTCTATGTGGATGAGGTGAACCTGCTCGATGACCACGTAGTCGATCTCTTGCTCGACTCAGCCGCCATGGGGATCAACGTGGTCGAGCGAGAAGGCATTTCCTTTTCGCACCCGGCACGTTTCATCCTGGTGGGCACGATGAACCCGGAGGAGGGCGACCTGCGTCCTCAGCTGTTGGATCGCTTTGCCTTATGTGTAGATATCCAGAGCATCCATCAGACCGGGGAACGTGTCGAAATCCTCAAGCGTATCGTCCAATTTGAGCGTGATCCAGAGGGCTTCTATAAGGAATGGGAACCACGCGAGCGCGAACTATCCCAGCGCATCGAACGTGCACGGCTCCAGGTGGCGGATGTGCGCTACGGTCCTGCGGATCTCTATGCCATTGCCCACCTGACCAGTGAGATGAACGTGGACGGTCACCGTGCTGACATTGTGATCCTGAAAACCGCTATCGCGCATGCAGCATACCACGACCGCTATCAGATCACTGATGAGGATATTCTGATCGCCGCTGAGCTGGCATTGCCTCATCGGCTCAAACGACAACCGTTCCAGGACACCGAGATGCGTTTCCAGGATCTGGCCGACCGATTAGCTCAAGCACGCCGAGAGGCGAGCCAGCCGGGACAGGAAAAACCGGCTGAGAGCGTTTCAGTTATCGAGGAAAAAAAAACGTTGGTGAGGTGGTAGGCGGCGAGCAGGAGATCACGGCACCACCACTGTCTCATCTGCCACTCAATCCGCATAGCATTCCACCAACAGGCAATGAGCGCCCCTTCGAGATGGGCGTTGCGATCGGTGATGCTTTCCGCCCCAGAAAACTGCAAACACCGCTTGACCGGATGACGCGCAATCAGGCCGGTAAGCGCAGCCGCACCGCGACGGAACGCAAACGCGGCCGCTATGTTCAGGCTCGTCCAGCAAACGGCGACAGTTCGGATATCGCCTTTGACGCGACGTTTCGCGCGGCGGCTCCCTTCCAGATGCACCGACCGCACGACGACACTGCCATCGCCATCGAGAAATCCGACTTGCAGCGCAAAGTGCGCGTGCGTCGCGCTGCCAACCTAATCCTGTTTGTTGTGGATGCCAGCTGGAGCATGGCCGCAGCAGAACGAATGGAAGCGACTAAGGGAGCAATTATGTCTTTGCTGCTGGATGCCTACCAGCGTCGCGATCAGGTCGGGCTAGTGGTCTTCCAAAAGGAAGAGGCGCGCTTGGTGCTGCCTCCCACTTCAAGCGTGGAGCTCGCCAAACGCAAGCTGGCTGATGTGCCAGTGGGTGGCAAAACCCCTCTTTCCGCTGGCTTGTTGTTGGCCTACCGCGTGCTGCGCCGCGAGATGCGCGCCCATTCAGAAGTCATGCCACTGCTCATTCTGCTCACCGATGGAGCTGCCAACGTCTCCGTGACCGGCATGCCAGCGCAAGAAGAAGCTCATCGCGTCGCCGAGATGATCCGGAAGGCACACATTCGCTCTGTGGTGATCAATATGGAGCACGCTTCGTTCGACCGAGGTCTTGCCCAGGCACTGGCCGATGCGATGGGAGCGCCCTGCTACACTCTACATCAGCTGCGTGCCGATGCCCTCTACCGCACTGTGCGCAACGAGATCGTGTCCGCTTAGCAGGGGAACTCGAAGGTTTCCTCCAGGGCTTTGAGCGCGTCGCGCACGCGGTCGCCCTGAATGACACACGTGATGGTGGACATCGAGGTGCTGATGGCCTTGATGTTGATGCCAACACGCCCCAACGCGGCAAACATTTGTCCAGCAATGCCAGGCCGCTGCCGAAAGTCGGGGCCGAAGATGCTGACGGTGCCCACGTTGGTCTCGTGCACCACCTCTTTCGCTTGAACTTCGTAACGCACGTCTTGAAGCAAATCCAACACCGCTGACAAATCCGGGCTGCTCACGCAAAAAACCACGTGGTCGTGGCCATTCTGATCCACAATTTGCACAATAAACGGAACGTTGATGGAATGCTCTCCCAGCGTCGAGAGGATCTTGCCCGCAAGCCCCGGACGGGACGGCATTGCGAGGACTCCCACCATAGCCAGCCCCGAGCTGTGCATCATACCACCAATGCGCACTTTTTTCACAACGCTGCATCCCCCTATGTAATGCTCAGCAGTGGCACGCAGTGTAGCATGGCACAGGTCGGGATGCAAGCGCATGGAGATTCCTACCGGATATCTAAGGCCTTTCCGTGTCACAGCTGGTGGCTGATGGGCGCCACAGCCGGATAAACCGCCCGATAGAGTGCGTACAGGCGCTCATAACGCGCGGCGCGCTCCGGGTCGGGCTGATATGTGCGCGTCAGGTGTAACACCTGCGCCACCGCCTGGGCTGCATCGGCATACACGCCGGCACCCACACCGGCCAACAGCGCAGCCCCCAGACAGGCCGCTTCCGTGACCGCCGGCCTCACCACCGGAACCCCGAGGATGTCCGCTTTGAGCTGCAACCACAGCTCCGAGCGTGCCCCACCACCGATGGCACGCAGCTCATCGATGACCACACCACCCTCGCGAAGCAAGTCCAAATTGATACGTAGCTCGAAGGTGAGACCTTCCAAAATCGCCTTGGCCACATCGCGCCGTGTTGTGCCAAACGTCAAGCCCAGCACAGCTCCCTTAGAGGCGATGTCCAGCCATGGCGTGCCACTGCCGGAGAGGTGGGGCAGGAAGAGCAGCTGCGATGGCTCCGGAGAGGCATTCGCCAGGATCAGGTCATAAGCACTGCGCCCGCTGACCTGCGCGCGTTGTATCTCTCCCTCACAGAAGGTGTCACGATACCAACGCAGCACCAGCCCGCCGCTGTGGTTGAGCACCATGGCCAGGTAGAGGCCAGGCACCACGTGCGCGTACACCGAAATGTTGCCCTTGCGCAACACTTCATTCAGCTGAGGTGCCGGCATGGCAATTTCGACCACCTCGGCGGTGCCGGTGGAAACCATAGCCAGTCCGGGCCGGATTAGGCCGGCGCCCAGCGCGCCACACGCCTGGTCATGCCCACCGGTCACCACCAATGGCGGCCGCGCCAGGCCCAGTTGCGTCGCCAGAGCGGGGTACATCTCACCAGCTGCCACGCCGGAGGGCTGCACCGTCGCCAGCCGCTGTGCGTCCAGCCCAATAGTGGTGAGAATGTGAGGCGACCAACAATCATCAAGCAAATCATATAGCTGGGTGCGCGACGCCAGGCAGCGGCTGATGGCTGCGCGGCCACACATCTTGTGGATGAGAAAGTCCTCATAAAGCAAGAAGCGGTGCGCCCGCGACCATATCTCCGGCGCATATTGCTTCAGCCACAGCAGCTTGGGCAGGGTGTTGATTGTATGGATGGGCATACCGGTGCGCTCAAACAGGTATTCGGCGCCGAAGGTGGCTGCCAGCCAGCGGTTCTGTTCCTCAGTGCGCGTGTCCATGCCTAGAATGGCAGGGCGCAAAGCATTCCCCTGGTCGTCCACTGGGATGACCGCCTCACCCTGTACCGATAGGCCGATAGCCGCAATCCGGTCGATCCTGGCAGCAGTGATCGCCTCACGCATCGCATCCTGTGCGTGCTGCCAAACTGCCTCGGCATCTTGCTCGGCCCACATCGGCTGCGGAATGTCCACCGGATACTCCCGCGCGGCGCTGCCAAGTGGTGTGCCGTCTTCTGCGAAGACAATCGCTCGGCACCCCGAGGTGCCGATATCCAATCCCATGACGTACCTCATACGCTATGCCCCCCTCTCTGCCGCAATGCGCTTGCCCACCGCACCACCCGGATGGGTCTCACCGAACTGATCTCGTGTGTATCCGCGCAGGTGCAACAGGGTCACACACAATGCATCGCCAAAAGCACAGTTCACCAGCGAGCTGCCGGTGGCGATCATACCGTAGGGATCAACTTCGGCGGGTGCACGGACACATAATATCACGTCGCTCTGTTGGCCCAATGTGGATTCAGGGCGTTCGGTGATGGCGATGACCTTCGCCCCGCGTCGCTTGGCGATGGACACCAGGAAGTTCACTTCGGCGGTCTCGCCACCTTTGGAGAGAGCAATCAGGACATCCCGAGCGGTGACCGCGCCAGAAAGCCCATGTTGACTGTCGCCGGGATGGATGAACAGCGCCGGCGTGCCACAACACGACAGCAGATGGGCCAGCCGGGCACCCACAGCGTGCGAAGTGCCCGAACCGGCGACCAACACATGCCCCTCGCACGCCAAGAGCATCTCCGCAGCCTGGATAAAATCAGGGCCAATCTGATCCACCAAGTTCGCTACTGCCTGACTCTCACGTTCGATCACGGAGCGTGCAGTGTGCAGAATTTCTTCGGGGGTCATAGCATCACCTCTGTCTCACGAAACTTAGAAGTGGGGATTGCTATCCTGTGCAAGGTTCTGTCCAAATGTTCACATGTGTACACTTGTTCATTTCAATGATAGATGGTTCACCCGATTTTGTCAATTCTTTTGTCTCTTAAGGTATTGACAATTAGTCTATAGTATGATATACTATAGATGTAACACGGATAGGAGACAGAGGTATGCCTTGGGGAGGAAGAGGCTTTGGACGACGCCGGCGCATCATCAGCTTTCTGCAACCATGCTTGCTGGTGTTATTGCGGCGTGATCAGGCGCACGGCTACAGTCTGCTGAACGATCTGGCCGAGTTCGGCTTCGATCCGGAGTTTCTGGATCCCAGCTTGGTGTACCGGGCACTGCGCGAAATGGAGATGATGGGCCTGGTAATATCGGAGTGGTCGGACGAGAGCTTGGGGCCGCAGCGACGCATCTATCGCGTCACACCAGCCGGGGAGGAATATCTGGCCCAGTGGATTGCCGATCTGCGCCAGACACGCCGCGAGATCGACGCACTGCTGACAGCTTATGATGCGACGCCCCGTCCGAGAAGCTCACAGGAGGAGAGTAGGTGATTCAGATTGACGAGCAATTGTGCACCGGTTGTGGCACTTGCGTGGATGTATGCCCAAGGGGGGCTATCTCGCTGGACGGCGGAGTAGCTACGTGGTTAGCTGACCGATGCAATGACTGTGGTGCCTGTGTGGACGCCTGTCCGCAGAGGGCCATCCTGTTGGTGGAAACGGTGGCGCCGAGGACAGAAACGCTAACGAAACGGCCTGCCGTCCGCGTCCCTGCTCAGGTGGCGACAGCCCCGCCTGCTCTGTCAGCGACGCGCCGCTCCCCATCACTCTGGCCACTTATGGGTGCGTTCCTGCGCTGGGCCGGCACAGAGCTGGCGCCACGACTGGCCGACCTCGCGCTGGAGGTGTGGAGCCGTCGCACGGCAGGTGGTGAGCTATCACGCGCCCAAGGGCTCGGCATTGCATTCGCGAGTCGCCCGTGGCGCCACCGTCACCGCCAGAGAGGGCGACAGTAAGACAGCCCATCGCCGGGTCCGGGTGCACATCGTGTCCGGTGGACCCAGGCGATAGGGTGAGGAAGCAGTGATGGAAGCGTATTGATCATCATTAAGGAAAGGAGGTGACTGAGATGCCACGTGGAGATCGCACAGGACCATGGGGGGCAGGGCCTATGACAGGTCGGCGTGCTGGTTACTGCGCCGGTTACCCGGTGCCCGGCTACATGAATCCGGTGCCAGGCTTCGGTCCGCGATGGGGTTACGGCTATGGCTTTGGTGGACGCGGTTGGCGCCATTGGTTCTATGCCACCGGACTGCCGGGCTGGGTGCGTTTCGGCGGATCTTGGCCGGTGCCACCCTACGCGCCGACAATGACGCGTGAGCAAGAGCTGGAATGGCTCAAGGCGCACGTCGAGAACTTGCAAAAGGCGCTGGAACAGGCCAATGAGCGTATCGCCGAGCTGGAGCAGAAGTAACCAGCAACCGTAGTGTGGGCAGCCCATGGGCTGCCCACACTATCACCCCAATAACATTTGAGATCGGAGGTAAAGGATAACGATGCGTATTGCCATTGCAGCAGAGAACAACAATGGGCTGGACAGTTCGGTCAGCCCCCATTTCGGTCATGCGGCGTATTTCGTCTTGGTGGATACAGACGGTGGTGCGATCAAGTCGGTCAGTACTATCGCCAATCCTTACTGTGGCAGCCATGGCTGTGGTCCAGTGGGACAGTTTGTCGCCGAGCACGGCGCTCAGGTAATGCTGGTGGGTGGTATGGGCCAGCGCGCCATCCAAGCGCTTCGAGGCGTGGGTGTTGAGGCAGTCACCGGCGCAGCTGGGAGTGTACGTGAGGCGTTGCAGCAGTATCTCAACGGTGGACTGCGTGGTACGACGCCTTGCCGGGAAGAAGGAACTCATGGCGGATGTCACGCCTGAGACAATCAGCTATTTACTTCAGGAGGTGAAGAGATGGGACGTGGAGGTGGTAGCGGTCAAGGTGGCTACGGTCCGGGTGGCGGCCGTGGTCAAGGGCGTCGCGGTGGCCCCAAAGCCGGTGGGCCGGGCGGCTACTGCGTTTGCCCCAAATGATCGTGTCGAGCACCAGACCGGACAGCCGTGTTACGAGTTGAAGTGCCCCAAGTGTGGGACGCAAATGGTCCGCGAGTAGCAGCGGAAAAATAACCAACAAGACATCGGGGGAATCTATGCGCATAGCGATCACCAGCAGTGGACCCGACCTGGACGCGTCGTTTGACCCGCGCTTTGGACGGGCAGCTTATTTCATTGTTTTCGACGAAGAAACGGACACGTGGCAGTCCTACACAAATCCAGCAATGGATGCACCTGGTGGCGCCGGAGTGCAGGCGGCGCAGTTCATAGCCAACCAGGGTGTGACTGCGGTTATCAGCGGCGATTTCGGTCCGAACGCCTACCGCGCTCTCAGCGCGGCCGGGCTGGCGATGTACTTGGCGCCGCGTGGCGAGGTGCCCTCTGTGCGGCAACTGTTGCACCAGTATCGTGCTGGCAATCTGGAGCCGGTGGCAGGACCCACGCAGCGCGGGCATCATGGCTCGGTGAAGGGAGGCCGCTGATGCGCATCGCGGTCGCCAGTGGCAAGGGAGGCACCGGCAAGACCACCATCGCTACCAGCTTGGCACTGGCGGTGGAGGGCAGACTGGTGCTCTTCCTGGACTGCGACGTAGAGGCACCGAACGCGCATCTAACACTGAAGCCAAATTTTGTCCTGCATCAACCAGTGCACCGTCTCGTCCCGCGCGTGGACGAGGTACGGTGCACTGGTTGTGGGCATTGCGCTGAGGTGTGTCGCTATCACGCCATCGCTGTGATAGGCAGTAAAGTGCTGGTCTTCCCTGAACTATGTCACGGCTGCGGTAGCTGCGTAACGAATTGCCCCGAGGCAGCGCTCAGCGAATACGGGAGGCTGCTGGGTGTCCTGGAGGCGGGTAGCACACCGACGGGTATAACGTTCATTCGTGGAGTGCTTGAGATTGGTGAACCGAGTGCAACACCGGTGATCCGGCAGCTGAAGAAGTGGGCCGTTACGCCGGAGATATGTCCGCAGGTGTCCACGTCGGAAACGGTGGAAATTCGCGATGCACCGCCAGGGACCTCCTGCCCGGTGGTCGAAACGCTGCGCGGGGCTGACTTCGCGTTACTGGTGAGTGAGCCGACCCCTTTCGGCCTGCATGACCTGCGCCTGATCGTGGAGCTGGTGCGTGAAATGAACATCCCGGCTGGTGTCGTCGTCAACCGCGATATGACAAGCGATGGAATGTTGGAACGTTTCTGCGTCGATGCTGAGCTGCCGATCTTGATGCGTATTCCCCTGGAGCGCGACATCGGTCAGGCACTAGCTGCCGGCAAGCCATTGATCACGGTACGACCTGCATACACAGCGGCATTTCGCGACCTGTTTGAGCGCATCCAACAGCTTGAGTCGAGGAGCATTGTGGTATGAAACAGGTGGTGATTCTCAGTGGCAAGGGTGGCACCGGCAAGACGAGCCTGGTGGCTGCCTTTGCCCATTTGGCGAACGCCCACCACAGCTCCGATAGTTCCTCAGCTGAGCAAATGCGCCTCGTACTGGTGGACGCTGATGTGGACGCGTCCAACCTCGAACTCGTTCTGCAGCCAAGGCAATTGGAAGCGCACGATTTCATAGGCGGTGAACTGGCTGTCGTCGATCCAGCTCTGTGTTCGGGCTGTGGGATATGCGTAACGACATGTCGCTTTGACGCCATCTCAGTCCCTTCGGCGGCTGAGTCGGTGTACGCAAAAGTAGATGAATTCGCATGTGAGGGGTGTGCAGCATGTGTATATGCCTGTCCTCAGCAAGCGATCCAGATGCAACCCCAGAGAGCAGGGTGGTGGTTCCGCTCGGCGACGCCCTATGGGCCGTTGTTTCATGCCGCGTTGCGACCCGGAGCAGAGAACTCTGGCAAGCTGGTCACTCTGGTGAAACAAATGGCACGTCTGCTGGCCTTGGATGAGCAATATCCACTCGTGTTAGTAGATGGTCCGCCGGGTATTGGTTGCCCGGTCATCAGCGCAGCTGCGGGTGCCGACTTGGCGTTGATTGTCACCGAGCCAAGCGTGGCGGGTTTGCACGATTTGGAGCGCGCCTGGGGCATGACACATCATTTTGGTATTCCCACTGCTGTTACGGTCAACAAGGCGGACATCTATCCACAAGGCACCCACCAGATCAAACGCTTTTGTCGTGAAAAGGGACTTCCACTTCTGGGCGCGATCCCCTTTGACCTGGCCGTGACCCACGCGATGGTCAACGGACGACCGGTGACAACTGTGAATTGCCCGGCATCTCAGGCGATATCTGCAATTTGGTCTCAACTTTTGGAGCATCTGGAAAATCCAGAGTGATGCAAAGCATCCTCCTCAGCAGCCTTGACACACTTGTTGTAGCTGGTGTAAGCCACCCGTGAAATGTGTTTGTATTCCTTGACATGAGAAAGGGGGTCCCTATGACACAGCTGCAAGATGGTTGCGTCAAACCGGTACGTGGGCCACTTGTGCCTACCTCTCAACTCACCACTCCTCAAGCAGAGGCTCCATCGATTCAGGAGGTCAGCAAAATGACAGCGCGAGTTGGTCAGGAAGCAATTGATTTCGAGGCGAACGCTTTCATCCAAGGCGTGGGATTCCAGCCGGTCAAACTCTCCGATTACAAAGGCAAATGGATCGTTCTGTGTTTCTATCCTGGAGACTTCACCTTTGTCTGACCGACCGAATTGGCGGCGGTCGCCGTCCGGTACGAGGAATTGAAGGCGCTGGGGGTGGAAGTGCTGGCACTCAGCACGGACAGCCGCTTTGTGCACAAGATCTGGCAGGAGCAAGAGCTGTCCAAGATGGTTAGCGGAGGGGTGCCATTCCCTATGTTGTCCGACGCCGGAGGCAAGATCGGCATGGTATATGGAGTGTATGACGAAGCGGCCGGTGTGGATATTCGAGGTCGCTTCATCATCGATCCCGACTTCATCATCCGGGCGATGGAGGTGCTGACACCCGAGGTGGGGCGTAATCCGGATGAGCTGATTCGGCAGATTAAGGCCTTCCAGCACGTGCGGGCTACCGGAGAGGTGACGCCCTCAGGCTGGCAACCCGGACAGGTGACACTCAAGCCGGGTCCTGCATTGGTGGGTAAAGTATGGGAGGTCTGGAAACCCTGAGTGATGGGCGAAAGGTTGCGGTGCTGGCCGCCCCAAAATGTCAGCACCCCGTGTGTCGGCTTCAGATGCGTGATGAGTGCTCAATGGAGCCGTGGTCAACTGAGTTATGGGTTGAGTAAATGGAAGAAACGGGTCGGCTCTCTTCGCCAGCCTCGTTACGAGAGGCGATCCTCGGGCAGCTTGCATCAGTGATTGATCCAGAAACCGGTGCGGATGTCATACGTATGCGCCTGGTCGAGGATCTGGTGGTGAACGAGGACGGGCGCGTGTCTTACAAGTTTCGCCCGTCCTCGTTTCTGTGCCCGATTGCCCTTCCGCTCCTGCTGCAAATCTACCAGTCTATCGCCGAGGTCGAGGGCGTTACCGGACAAGACGTACAGGTCGTTGGTTACGTACACGCTGCAGAGCTGACCGCCTGGATCCGGTATGGTTTGCTCAGAAATGAGCACATACCCAAGAGCAGTGAGAAGTGAATGGCAGAGTTGTATTGTCCTTGGTTGACGGTCCAGAAGAGTCGCCACCTTAAGGCGCCCAGTGGCTTCTCGCACCAGACAGAAGCACCCATTTCGGCATCCAGGCGGACGAATCGCCGTGTGCATCTGCACAGATGTTTTTGTGTAACGGGCCGCGGCCCAGGTGTCAAGAGGCCACCTCCTCAGGACATCCCTTGAGAGTCGGTGTTGCTTGGAAATCGATATTGAATGCAAATCTGCTTTCCTGAAGGAGGTGTAACATGACAACATCGTCCAGATCGCGGCTGGTTGGACAGATACCCGTTGCCATTTTGGTGATCATCATCGCTGCGTTGGCTGTGTGGGCTATTGCCATGCGCATTGGGGCTGTGCGTGATGTGTCGCCGATGGATCTAGGGCGGGGTGTCATTCTGGTCGTGGTCGGCTTCTTCGCTGGTGTGCTCGGAGGACTGATCGGCACGGGTGGCTGCAGTGTGATGTTGCCGATCATCCATTTCTGGATGGGCTATCCCTCGGCCGTCGCGGTCGGCACGACGCTCTTCGCTGTGATTTTCACTGCGCTGTCAGGAGGATATGGCCATCTGATCCAGCGCAACGTGGATGTGCGTGCTTTCCTGTGGTTGGGTGGTGGTGGTATCCTGGGAGTACTGCTCGGATCGTGGCTCTTCACACTGTTGGCAAGCCAGGCCGGACTGTTGGGGCTGATCCTGGGCCTGATCTTCCTTTGGCTTGCCATCCGGATGATCTACGAGGGCACATTCCGGCGCGCTGGTGCCCAGCGCGAGGGGAATGTCATTGCGGGCGCAGGTTGGGGGATGGCTGTGTTTGGCTTTGTCGTCGGCATTGCTACGGGGATTGCAGGGGTCGGCGGCGGCTACGCTCTGGTGCCAGGTCTGATTTACCTGTTCGGCGCGCCTGTGTACATCACAATGGGCACGTCACTCGCGACGATGATCCCGCTAGCAGCGGTCGGTGGCGGGATCAAGTTGGCACAAGGTTTTGTGGAGCTGTCAACAGGTCTCCTGCTAGCTGCTGGCACCATAGTCGGCGCACAGGTAGGCGCAGCGATCATCAAACGCTTCAAACCTGCCACGCTCAAGCTGATCTTTGGATTGTATTTCCTTTACGTCGCTGTCAAATTCATTACTGCGTTCTTTGGCATACACATCTGGTAGCATGTTGGCTCTGTATCCGTGTCGGTGCCAACACGGATACAGAGCCGCGTGTGATAACGAGCTGTAATGACAGACTCGGCTTGCGACCGCTAAGTGGCCGAATTACTGAAGCCAGGTGGAATATGGACACCCTCGCACGCACCATTGCCTTTGGTCCGGTCCCATCCAGGCGCTTAGGCCAGAGCCTGGGTATCAACAACATCCCACCCAAAATATGCAGCTATTCCTGTGTGTACTGCCAGCTAGGCCGTACCATAAGGATGCAGAGCGGACGTTTCGCATTCTATGAGCCTGAGGTCGTGCTGGCGTCTGTGCGAGACAAGCTTATGATCGCTGCACAGAGCCATGCACATATCGATTATCTTAGCTTCGTTCCAGATGGAGAACCCACATTAGATGTCCATTTAGGACACACGATCAACCTGCTCCGACCGTTCAGGGTCAAAATAGCGGTGATCACAAATAGCTCCCTGATGTCCCGACGTGATGTTCGCAAGGACCTCATGCAGGCAGATTGGGTTTCGGTGAAAGTGGACGCTGTCCGGGAAGAAGTGTGGCGCAAGCTTGACCGACCGCATCGGAGCTTGGAGCTGGCCGCGATCCTCGAGGGGTTGCGCGCATTTGCGGCTGACTACCCAGGTGTGCTTGTGTCGGAAACAATGCTCGTGCGAGGTGCCAACGATGATATCGCGCACGTGATCGAAATCGCTGAGTTTCTGCATGAGCTGAAGCCAAGCTGTGCATATCTTGCAATCCCGACCCGACCGCCAGCTGAAGCGTGGGTGCGACCACCGGACGAGGCAACGCTCAATCGGGCATATCAGGCGATGTGCAGTCGCCTGGAAAAGGTGGAGTTGTTGATCACTTACGAAGGGGACAACTTCTTCTCCGCCGGTGATGCCGAACGAGATCTTCTGAGCATTTTAGCTGTGCATCCAATGCGTCAGGAGGCAGTCGAAGACCTCTTGAGACGGGTAGGCGCCAACAGGTCACTGATTGAAGACTTGATGGCACGGCAATGGATCGTCGCTGTGGATTATGCAGGTCATCGCTATTATCTGAGGAATCTGGAGCTGCTTGGGGGACAAGCCACTCATATGTGAGGCAGCTGAGCACAGCCGCACTCGCCCAATACGATTGTGCGTGTTGATGGAAGGTGCGCAGAGGGCTCAAAGAATTAAACGATGGACCCAGCATTGTGCTGGTGTCATTCTCCTGTTGGTGGTGATCAGCGCCGGCATAGCTGTGGCTCGCGGTGGCCTTTCAATAACTACCCCTGACGTAGCCGCTACTCCAACAGCGTGTCCGGCTGGAGATCGCCTGCTGGCCGGGCTGCCGCAGCCAGTAGACCTTGAGGCTGAACAACGCGACTATCCGGAAGCTACCGCCGCGACATGGGCAGACGGTGCCCTGTGGACGGCAAACGAATCCGGGCTACTTACCCGTTGGAACACGCAGGATGGCTCCTACAAGCAATATCGCATTCCGAATGGCTCGGTGGTTCGTTCTCTCGTCGCGGCGGACGGTCAGCTGGTTGCCGGCACCGACGACGGTTCTCTCTGGTTGCTTTCTTCGGGCAGATGGCAGTCCGCGCGCGCCTGCGCTGATGTCGCGGTAACTTCCATAGCGTCGGATCCGACTGGCGCATTCTGGTGCGCTTGCCCTGGCGAGGGCCTGGTGAAGGTGACCCCCTCACAGGATGAGGTGAATCGACAAGTCATTTCTGCTTCGGGCAGAGTTCACGATGCAATCCAGGACATCCGTGCAGTGGCATATGATCCTGCACTTGCAGCGGTGTGGATTGCGACGCGCTCGGGCGAGCTATTGCGCTACGACACGCATCGTCAGCAATGGGCGGAGCATCTGACGTTGCCAGGACAGCCAGCCATCTATGCCTTGTTGGCCGAACCTGGCGGTCCCGTGTGGGCGGCGACAGCCGGTGGATTGTACACCTACCACGATGGATCGGTGCACTCTTGCCCGGCGAGCTTCGGCGCAGCATCTCGGTCGTTGGCACGCACCGCTGACGGCACGGTGTGGGTTGCAGGTGACGACCGGATTGCTCGCGTCACAGACTGCGGCGCATCCCCTTCAGTTTATACGGACGCGGACAACCCACTCCTGCTCGACCGCCACCGGTTGGTTGTGTTGGACGAAACCGACTTGCCATGGTTCATCGGACGGCACGGCAAGGTGCACTTCGACGCGACTTCTTGGATCGCGATCGATGCGGACGTGCGACGCCGGGCCACTTTCGTGCCGGTTGAGCCTGTGCAAGATGCCGTGTCGCCACCGCGTGCGTTCCCCTCACCTCGTGCATCCTACGTGGATTGGCTGCGGACGTGGCCGCGGCCATCTGGAGACAACGGACGCGGTATGCATTTTCTGCAAACGCACCAGTACGATGCCATCGAGGCGCAACGCCAGATCAACCGTCTCGTCCAGCTGGGCGTAAGGTGGACGACGGTGATCTACCGCGACCACACCCAATTGAGGCGTACGGCGCCGCTTTTCCAGGCGGCCGGCATCGCCGTCATCTGGCGACCGTTCGTCCGACCCTATCAGTCCTACGTCAGCTGGATCGAGGATGTGACTTTTCTGCGACAACGCGGGATTGCGCCCTACGTGCAGTTGTACAACGAGCCCGAGCTGGAACAGGAATGGAATGGCTTGTGCGCCGTGAACCGGGAAGTCTACCTGCGCATGCTGCTGCCGGCGGTGCGGCAAGTCTACGATGCAGGCGGCTATGTCGGCCTGCAATTGATGACCCCAGAGTGGCTGCGCGCCACACTGCGCGCGATGAAGGCAGCGGGAATGCACGATGTCTTTGATCGCGTGTTTTTCATCCCCCACTTACACGGACTGAACCATCCCCCGCACTACACGGAGGACATTCACGGTGTGCTCGGCTTTCGTGAATTCGCCCGGGTGTTTGAGCAGGAACTGGGTTTTGTGCCCGTGATGGTCGCCGGCGAGGGTGGCTGGCGTCCTGGAGAACAGCAGGACAATCGCTTCCCAGCCATCACCGAAGCGCTACATCGGGATTACCATCTAGAAGTGTTCAACTGGTTTCGCACGGGGCGTCTCTCCGATGGAGAACCGCTGCCCGACTATTTATTCGCCTTCTGTCCGTGGTTGATCGCCGACCCGGTCGATCCCGCGGCCTGGTTCGACAGTGCAGCCGGCGACCGGACGCTCACGATTGAAGCGGTGACTTCACTGGCCACTTTCGAGCGGCGATTTTCATGGGATCACCCGCGCTGATCCAATGGATAGATCGAGGCGTTGCACCATCACCGTCGCCGTCTCAGGCGACACTTCCAAGGCGATGGGGGTCTCGCCGGCGGGCAAGGACAACCGAATGCGATGCAAAATCGGCTGCTCGTGCAGCATCAGCACAGTTGCTTCGTGACCCGGCACAACAATGCGCAACGGTGCCATCCCTACGGCATGCGCTTCGATCTCCAGCGTCACCTCTCCCGCGGCAGGCATATGGGCCTGCAACGTCGCCCGCGGCGGGCGGATGGCACGCACTGGCCGTTGACCATCCCAGGTGCGCTCGCCCCAACCGGTGTCCAGCACCAGGTAGGGCAGGCGGTGGGTCGGCTCATCCGGTCGTCGGAAGACCTTCAACCACGCATCATCAACCATCACTGGCCACGTCCCAAACACACGCTCGACCAGGTCCAACGTCTCGGTGCGGTATGCTCCCGGCGGCAGGTCATGCTTGTGCACGATCACGTAGCGCACGTTCAGGTCCGCCAGCACGGTCTCGGCAAGTGCAACGGTATCGCCACTATTGACGTCAAGGCCGCGATAGCGAAACACCTGCAACACTGGCGTTCGCCACGCTGGCGCCAGGGGATTGGGTCGCGAGGTGTAGCCGGAGATCAAGGGTTTGCCATGCACCGTCTGAAACAGCAGGTTGGCCGGCCGATCCCATTCGTCCATCGGCACGTCCATGATGGCGAACTCGCCCGGCTCGCGCGCCAGCTGGTAGTGGAAGGGGTGCGTTTCGGGAAAGGATATGGGATACGGCACAGCAAGGTATTCCAATCCGATGACCCCGATCAAGATGAGGGCAATGAGCACGGAGACTCCCCGTGGCTGTCGGCTTCCGCCACGCGTCATCGCCTTGTGCAACAGCCATGCGCTGCCCATCGCTGCCAGCACACCCAAGCTCAGCATCACTACCACGGAAAAGCGGCTCACCGAGCGCGAGATGCGCAACAGGGGAAACAGTTGGGTGAGCAGGGCATAGGGCAACGGGATCGGGCCGATGGCACCAAAGCGGATCTCGCCCCCGATGTGCAATCGTGGCCCTAGCGCCAGAATAGCGAAGATCAAGGCGGCAACGCCCCACAGCGCTGCTCCCCGCCGGTAGCGCAGCACGCCGATGAGCGCCAGCGCTAGCACGCTGTAGCCGACAAATACAGTGCGCTCGGACAGGCTGGCAGTGAACCGGTCAGCCCAGACGGCAGCCCATGCCCCCCACCAGGGGTGCAATGTGGAAGGAGTGAGGAAGGCTGTCAGATCCGCCGAGAGCCGTTCCGCGCTATCCGCGGGCGGCACCATATAGTCGCTGGTCAGCGTCTCGCGCACCATCGGGATCCATAGCAAGGCGGTGGCGATCAGGAAGAACAGAGCGGTCATTGCTACGGCAGCGGTCATCCTGGTGACGGCGCTGAAGCGCCGCTGCCGCGCTACGGCCCACACCCAGAATAGGACGCTCAGCAGAACCATATAAAAGGCATAGTACCAGTCACACAGCGCCACCAGCACCAGCATAAATGCCGCTAAAGCGGCGTGGCACAACGCCGTTTTGAGCCACTGAACCTGGCGCTGTAAGACACGACGTAATAACACCAGGATCATCAGCGCGTAGAAGGGCAGCCACTCGAGCGAGATCAGCTGCATGTGCCCGAGCAGGTGGGCCATATGATAGGGCGAGAAGACGAAGACAAAACCGCTTACAAAGGCGGCCAGATGGTGCCGAAATACCCCGCGTTCTCCTTGCAAGGCCCAGAGTGCCAGCAGATAGCCCCCGTATCCGCCGACAACGAAGCTGAAGAGCGCCGCAACGTTATAGGCTACCAGCTCGCCGGCGTTGAGCGTCAGTGGCAAAAAGGTCAGCCCGTTGAAGATGTTGAGTGTGTGAAAGTAGAGATGCACCCCGACGGGATAGTCCAGCAGGCGGGTGAAATAAGGATTGCTGCCCTCGATCAGCAGCGCGCGTTTCACCCACCACAAGTTCCAGACGTTCTGCCAGCCGTCAAAGCCGTCGCCGGGAATCGCATGGGTGAACCCGCGCACCAGCGGATAGGTCAGCACCAGTGCCAGTGCCAGATAGCTGAGTAGAGCCATCAAATGGGGAACGTAACGTGGCAGACGCGTGCGCATCTCACTCGGCTGCTATGGTCACAAGGTCTATTCACCCGAATCAGTGAAACCATCTATCTCCCTGGCACGTCTTATCTTCGTAGAGGCCTGTGAATGTGGGTTGCGAGGCTGGATGGATTATACCGTATTCCGGCACAAGGAAAAAGGAGGGCGATTCGAGGGAAAGTGATGGTTTGTCTCAGCGTAGAGAATTAGAGAGACCCTACGTGCTCTGCGTTCCCGGTGGCGAGAAGAAAACATGGGATTCGTTGATCCAGAAACCGTTGATTTTGAGGGTGTTGAAAAAGTCCCTTGACCGCTCAGATTTTCATAGGAAAATGGGCTAATAAAGCGGGTAACTAAAGAGTTTTTCAACACCCTCTGATTTTTGCACTTTTCAGATGCAAGATATATCATAATTAGGCTGCCATCGCGGAATCGATCGAGCCTTTAAATAGGCGATGGAGTGAAAGGAGTGTGGCATATGAACAGAGATTTTGCACGGAGTTTATGGCACTACGCCATTGGGATGGTGGTGCTTGCGCTGCTGACATGGGGTATCGGCGAATTCGCACCTCCTCAGAGTGCGGGGCGGGTGGCGGATGCACTGGCGGCCGGTCCCGTGGCAGCGGAGGCCGAGACGCCGTGGGGGCATATTGCGTTCAGCTTTTGGAACCGCGCGCCGGAACGGTGCACCTACGAGATCAACGTGATCGATGTGGCGGCATGCCTGAAAGGGTCTGAAGCATGTCAGGCCAACCGGCTGGTGTTCCCCTTGAACAATGTCAGCGAGCCGGCGCTCTCGCCTTCCGGCCAGCGCATCGCGTTCCGCGGCTGGGGTGAGCCACCTAGCAAGGACAACCCGTTCTACGGATGCGCGCCGGCGGTCAGGGTACGCGCCCTGGCCAACACAGCACTGGACGGCAGTGACCTGCGCGTCACCGGCGGCTATTGGGAAGACGCCCATCCCGACTGGTCGCCGGACGGAACGCGTCTGCTGTTCGACAGCGCCCGGGTGGGCGATGGGATCACCCGCATCTACGTGATCGATGCCAATGGCGGCAACGAGGGCGACCTGCGCATCATCGGGCAACATCCCTCATGGGCGCCCGACGGTCAGCGCTTCGTCTATCGGGGCTGCGACCTCACCGGCAATCGCTGCGGCCTGTGGGTTGCTTATCCGTGGCCCGTCAAGCCCTGGGAGGCGGGCCAGAACATGGTCGGGCCGATCGTCCTCGACGAGCAGGCATCCCATCCTGACTGGTCGCCGGTGGCGGATGAGGTGGCCTACCAGACTCTCAGTGGCGGCCAATGGAGTATCATGCGGGTCGAGGTGCGCCTTGTTTCTGAGGGGAGTCCTGCCGAGCCGCAGGTGTTACTCCGTGAGCCGGGGCGACATGGCCTGCCGGTCTGGTCGCCGGACGGGCTATGGATCGCCTATGTCTCGGACGCGGACGGCGATTGGGGCATCTGGATTATGCACCGCGACGGCAGCGAACGGCGACGTCTCTTCGCCTTTGACGGAGGTGTGTACACGCTGCCCCGCGCATGGGAGCCCTACGGCGCGCGTGACTGGCTGGACGAGCAGATTTCGTGGTCGCGCTAGCCATTCTGAAGCTTCAGTATGGGCGTACGTGCTCTGCCGATGCGTGAGAATAGAGATAAATCGCTTGAGGAAAGGAGTGTGAAATGAAACGTCTATCCAGTTCGTTTGTGTGGACTTTGGTGTTGGTTGCCGCGTTGTTGGCACTGAGCGTGCTTGCCGTCTATGCCCAGGAAAGCGAGACGGGGCTGGTCGTGCTCAACTACGTGGGCAAGGATCTGTCGTTCACGTTGGACGGGGTACAGCATACAGTGCCAGCCGCCCGCGATGGGGAGCCCGGTCAGCTGCGCTTTGCCCTGGCGCCCGGCAGACACGAGTACACTGGGGTGGTGCCGGGTGGCCCCGGCGCGAACGGCCTGGTGGAGCTTGCTTGGGGGCAACAATACGTGTTGGGCGCGCGCCTGGACACCCTGCCGGCACGCCTCTCCCCTGAGGGCAAGGTGATCGAAAAGCCGCGCGACGTGCTGATCTTCTTCGAGGCGAGTTTGCAGCCCGCAGCACCCACTCCTGCCGCGACGCGCAGCCCACTGCAGCCGATCCCGGCGGGTTTGGGGGCGTTGGTACTCGACAATTACATCGGCGAGGAGCTGGTCGTCGACCTGCAGGGCAGCGTCTACCGTGTGCCGGCGAACGGGCGGCTGCAGGTGAACTTGACGCCGGGCGAATACGCCTACAGCGTCAGTGCGGGCATTGCGGGGATGAGCGGCACAGCGGAAGTGCGTGTCGGCGTGTACACCGGCCTGGGCTTCAGCCGTGAGGTACCACCCACACCCACTTACGAAGTGGGCAAGGAAGCACCAACAGTGGCCGTGCCCAAGATTTTGGTGGTGCCGGTCGACCTCAGCGCCGAAGTGCCGGTAGCCACGCCCAGCCCGTAAGGCGTCCCGACCCTCTTATCGCTCGCTCCACATAGAAGAGCCGTGTCTCGAACACGGCTCTTCTTTATTCAAAGCGGCATACGCGCTGACGCACATCTCTTTTACTAAGCGTTAGCTCTTCCTTTACGCCGCCTTTACCTCCCGTTAAACCACACATGTTTAACTTGGTTGTAGTATAAGCCAGTAGTCAGCCGTAATTACACTTTGGGAAAGAGAGGAGCGACAAAGATGAAGAAAGTTTGGTCCGTTTTGTTTGCTGTTCTCGCGGTCTTCTTGATCGCCCCGTTCCAGGTCTGGGCAGCGGAGCCGGAGCTGCTGATCTCGCTGGATGATCCAATGGCAGCGTTTCTTGAAAGTCGCGCCTATGCGGCCAAGATGGGTGCCACAGCGGAGTTCCGCAAGATGGAATGGGTGGCAGTAGACCCGAACGCCAAGAAGCTGTACATCTCGATGAGCGAAATCAATAAGACGATGAGCGATGGCAAGGGTGACATCAATCTGCCGGAGAATCATTGCGGTATCGTCTACGAAGCGGATCTGGATGACAACTTCAACATCAGCCTGCTGAGACCCCTTGTCACCGGTGGGCCTTACAACGCAGAGGCAAAGGAGAACCAGTGTGCGCTGGATAACATCGCCAATCCCGACAGCCTCTATGTGGACCCCTGGGGGAACCTCTGGATTGGTGAGGACACCGGTTATCATGTAAACAATTTCATCTGGCGCTGGGATGGCAAGCGTCTACAGCGCTTTGCTGCGATGCCGCTCGGTGCCGAGGTAACGGGCATCCTGGTGACTGCCGATGGTGACATGTTCTTCAGCGTGCAGCACCCTGGTTCCATGAACACCTATCCTTTCAACCGGGCTGCGGTGGTGGCGATCAACGGGTTCAAGGCCAACGAGCCGTTCGAGGATCTGCCCGTACCAACCGGAGATGCGATGCGCACTGTGACCGTGGCCGCGGGCGAGGTACAGGTCCTGGCGCGCGTAGGGGAGATGATCCCCAACGATGCCCGCCAGATGGTGTGGGGTCAGGTGAACAACCTTGCCGGCAAACACCAGCTCACGTGTAATCAGCCTGATGGCAATATCTGGTTGCCGACCAACGAGAAGGGCACCGAAGGTTATCTGTACACCAACTACGAGTGTCGTCCGGGCACCGTCGGCAAGATATACATCCGTCACACCGGCAATGCCTGGGAAGTGCTTGAGGGCGAGCAGGTAGATTTCGCCTCCGTGCGCGGAACGTGGAACAACTGTGGCACCAGCACCACCCCGTGGATGACCGGACTCAGCGGCGAGGAATATGAGCCCCTGGCTAGCAAAGCGGATTGGCAGACCAACGTGGCCGAGATGAGCACCTACCTTGGTGAGCAGGCCAATCCTTATGATTACGGGTGGATCGTAGAGCTCATCCCTGATGCCTATGGTGATTATATCGAAACCCAGGTGGTCAAGCATTACGTGCTGGGACGTTTCAGCCATGAGATGGCGCTCGTGATGCCTGACCGGAAGACCGTTTACCACGGCGACGACGGCACCGGCACAGCCCTGTTCAAGTCGGTCGCTGAAACCCCGGGTGACCTGAGCGTAGCCACGCTGTATGCCGCCAAGGTGACGCAGAACGCGGATGAGACGCTGAGCCTCGAGTGGATTGAGTTGGGTTCTGCCAGTGATGAGGATGTCTACGCGGCTATCCGCGGCATCGCGCTATCTCAATAAGTTGCCGGCCGACCGCTAAGAACCCTACCCCTCTTAAGGAAGTCGGGCAAAGAAGCCGCGACTTCCTCTTTTTGTGTAGATAGCGTTACTGCGCAAGGAGGATACAGAAGCGTTGCTGCGTTACAAGAGTGTGGGCTGCTGGGGCGCCTTATCTTCAGGGAAGGGCAGGCCCAGGTGCTCATAGGCGCGCCGTGTCGCCACGCGGCCGCGCGGCGTCCGGTCCAGGAAGCCCAGTTGCAACAAATAGGGCTCGACCACGTCCATGATCGTATCACCCTCCTCGCTCAGACTGGCGGCGATGGTTTCCAAACCGACCGGTCCGCCGCCGAACTTCTCGATCACGGTGCGCAACACTTTACGATCGAGGTCGTCCAGGCCCAGTTCGTCCACGTCCAGCAGAGCGAGCGCCTCACGAGCCACTGTGCGCGTGATCACTCCATCCGCGCGCACCTGGGCGTAGTCGCGCACACGTTTCAGCAGGCGGTTGGCAATGCGTGCCGTGCCGCGCGAACGCGCCGCGATCTCCTGGACCCCACCCTCGTCAATGCTTGTGTTGAGCAGGCGCGCCGCGCGTCGGATGATTTGCGCCAGTTCCTGGGGGCTATAGAAGTCCAGCCGGAAGACGGCGCCGAAGCGGTCGCGCAGCGGCGCCGCCACCAACGCCAGCCGCGTGGTCGCGCCCAAGATGGTGAAACGCGGCAGGCTCAGGCGGATGTTGCGCGCCCCGGGCCCCTTGCCAATCACGATGTCCAGCGCAAAGTCCTCCATGGCGGGATAGAGCACTTCCTCGACCGCACGACTGAGACGGTGGATTTCGTCGATGAAGAGCACATCCCCACGGCGCAGGTTGGTCAGGATCGCCGCCAGGTCGCCTGGCCGTTCGATGGCCGGACCTGAGGTGATTTTGAGGCTGACCCCCATCTCGGCAGCGATAATGTGCGCCAGGGTGGTCTTGCCCAATCCGGGCGGTCCGTAGAGCAAGATATGGTCGAGCGTCTCGTCGCGCGCCTTGGCAGCGGCGATCAGGATGCGCAGCGTCTCCTTGACGGTTGCCTGACCGACGAACTCGTCCCAGGTGCGCGGACGCAGGCCGGCGTCCAGGTGGCTTTCTTCGGACTTGATATGGGGAGAGACCGCGCGTTCGTCCATCGGGCTTATTATAACCCAAGTTGCTACCAAAGGAAGTTGAGACTACAGGCCAGCATAAGAAGTGTGACTTTTCGCTCCAACCTGTGGAGGTCACCACGGAAAGCGAGTGACGCGAAATGGCAACTGCATAATCCGAGCCGCGACCGTAAGGG
>QEXY01000115.1 GCA_003130875.1 Ardenticatenia bacterium | reverse complement strand
TGACAGAGTGACCAAGACCAGGTTGTGGGAGATCAGCGTTGATCTGGGAAGAGAGACGAATGAGTGAATTGCGATTGGCTGATGTCGGAATAGATGTGAAGCTCTCCTGGACATTTGTTGCTTGCTCCCGTCCCCATATTCCCTCTTCTGGCATTGCGAGCGAGGGAGCTATGCCGCTCCCTCACGGTCGTGGCGCGGATAAATGGTTGCGGCACGGATGCGCTGTGAGGAGGTGCTTTTTGGTGGAGAAGCGGTATCGTGCGCTGCGGGTGATCGCCACTATCTGCCGGGTGGCCGGGGCGATCATGGGCGTGCTGGTCGTGCTGGCAGCGCTAGGCATCTGCCTCAACCTCGTCTTCGGGGTGAGCGCTATAACGTTGTTTGAGCCGGAACATCCCTTCAGCCGTCCGCGCTTCCTGCCATGGTGGTGGGGTTGGGGTACGGGACCAGGCTTCGCGGTCATCCCAGGTGTGGGCGGTCTCATCCTGGCCGGACTGATCATCCTGGGCGGCGGATTGCAGGCGCTGCTGTGGTATGGCTTCGGCGAGTTGATCTACCTGCTGCTGGCATTGGAAGAGAACACGCGCGCCGCGGCAACGGCGTTGCAACGGCACAATTGAGTGATTGCCCCATGGGGTGCCGGTGGGGAAAGAAGGCCTGGTGAACTATGGAAGCATTGCTGAACGTGCTTTCGGCGTTGGGGCTTTCGTCGGCGGCAGGGCTGAACGCCTATCTGCCGCTGCTCATCGTCGGGCTGCTGGCCCGCTTCACCGACCTGGTGCAGCTGCGTCCGCCCTGGGATGCGTTGAGCAGCTGGTGGGCGATCGGCATTCTCGGCGCGCTGCTCATCATCGAAATCGTGGCGGATAAGGTGCCGGCGGTGGACACGGTCAACGACGTCATCAACACGGTCATCCGTCCGGCAGCGGGCGCTATCTTGTTCGCCGCCAATTCGGGCACGCTGGGCGAGTTTCATCCCGTGCTGGCGCTCATTTGCGGATTGGTGGTGGCGGGCGGGGTGCATGCCGTCAAGGCGACCGCGCGTCCGTTCATCACCGCAGGGACGGGCGGAATGGGCAACTGGCTGGTCAGCACCATCGAGGATGTCATCGCATTCGTCACCTCGCTGCTGGCCATCTTGGTGCCCATCCTCATCGCCCTTCTCATCCTCGGCGTGCTGGCGTATCTGGTGCGCCGTCTTTTCCGCCGTGCGCGTCCCGCGACCAGCTAAAGGTGGAGTGTCCTTCATTTTGGAGGAGAGGTAGCGGTTCAGGCTGAGCCACGCACGTCAGCAGTGTACGGGCGAGTGGCTGGTCACCTGTGCCGACTGGTAGACTGCCCCTACACTGCTCTGACGGTCGCGGCTCGGATACTCTGCGTAACGCTGGGTTGTCGCCTCAACCCATCCTCAAAGTTTGTAATACATCCCTGAAGGCGCTGCCGCTGCTGCCTCAAGATTTGCATCTCCAGGCGAATTGTGCTATATGTATCAAATTAGTTAACAGTACGCAGTGCGCTCCGCGAGATGCAGGGAGCGTCCGCTTATCCTACTATGCCAAGGAGGTGTGGTATGACCCATTTACGCGTCGGAGACGAGGCGCCTGACTTCACCCTGCCGAGCCATCTGGGCAAGAAGGTCACGCTCAGCGACCTGCGCGGCAGCAAGAACGTCGTCCTGGTCTTCTTCCCGCTCGCCTGGACACCCGTCTGAACGAACCAGATGCCCGCTTACGAGGCCGACATGGCCAAGTTTGGGGCATTAGATGCCCAGGTTCTGGGCATAAGCGTGGATCACGTTCCCTGTTTGAAGGCGTGGGCGGAGAGTCTGGGCAACATCAGCTACCCGTTGCTCAGCGACTTCTGGCCGCACGGCGAGGTGGCGAAGAAATACGGTGTGCTGCGTCCGGAGGGCTACTCCGAGCGGGCGATCTTCCTGATCGACAAGCAGGGGATCATCCGTTACATCGATGTGCACGACATCAATGATCAGCCGCAGAACGAGGTGCTACTAGCTGAGTTGCGCAAGCTAGAACCCGAGCTGGCGGCACGGCTGTCGGCTGAGCTGGAAGTGTCGACCGCTCAGCCACAGCCGGGTGGCATCGTGATGTACTGCACGCGCTGGTGCTCGGATTGCCGGCGGGCACGTGCCTGGCTGGATGAGCACGGCCTGCAGTACACCGAGATCGATGTCAACGCCAACCCGGCAGCTGCGCGCAAGGTGCGCGAGTGGGCCAAGGGCAACCTGGTGACGCCCACCTTCGACATCAACGGCACTATCGTGGTGGACTTCGACGTCGAGAAGCTCACCCAGCTCCTGCTGAAATAGGCGCAGCAGGGATTGCATCGCAGAGCACGTAGAGAGTGGCGGAGAAGATCTCTACGTGCTCTGCGCTCTTTGCGTGAGAAAGAACATCCGCCCTTTCGCGGCATCACCTTGTGGGCTGAGTTGCCGCATGGCCGCGCTGGGTCTATACTGGGGCGTACACTCTGTGCCCACCGTGGGGGTGCTGTGGAGTACTACGTCCGGCCTGCCACATATGCCGACGTGCCGGCCATCGGTCGGGTGGCGCGTGAGACCTGGCGCACCACCTACGCGCACACCATCGCACCGCACAACCAACAGCGGGTATTAGAGCGCTCCTATGCTGATGCGGCGCTCGCTGCGGCGCTGCAGATGGCCCAGAGCTGGTTCTTCGTCGCCGTGAACGGAGAAGAGGTGCTCGGTTTTGCCCAGTTTATGTGCCGTGGCGATGGGCACGGCGAGCTGGTGCGCATCTACGTCCTGCCGGCACACCAACGTCAGGGCATCGGACGTGCGCTGCTGCAGGCCGGCGTGCGCGCCATGGCAGCAGTGGGCATCCACCGTTGTTACGTCTCGGTGGAGGTCGACAATGTGCCGGCGATCGCCTTCTACCAGCACTTTGGCTTTCGCTACCACCGTGCCTACGCTAGCTTCGTGGGCGACCAGCTGGTGCATCTGTTGGAACTGAAGACCTCGTTGCGCGCGTTGCGCTACGCGCTCGAGACGGAGTGAAGGCAGCTTATGCGAGCCCTCGACCGCAAGATGACGGACAGCGGGACTACCTCGAAACCGCCCCTGTGCACTCTTCATAACCCGCTCCTGACCCTTAAGCCGCGTCCTCTTAGACCAATACGTCCGTGCATACGCGCCGAAGAGAGTCGCACTGCCATGGCAGCATAACGTTTTAATGCTCCATCTAAAATTTGACAGCCAAAACGTTTTGGCTTATCATGGCATTGTAACCTGAACGTTTTGGATGGCAGTCAAAGGTGACCGTTACACTGAAGGATATTGCGCGCCAGGTCAATCGCTCTGTCACCACCGTTTCACGCGCCCTGCACGATTATGCAGATGTAAGCCCGGAGACGCGGGCTTTGGTGCGGCGCACGGCAGAGCAGTTGGGCTATGTCCCCAATGTGGTTGCGCGACGCCTTCAGAAGCAGCGCGCCGATGCGATCGGGCTGATCTTGCCAAGCTATGGACCGCGTCTCTCCGACCCTCTCTTCGCTGATATCCTTTCGGCAGCTGCAGACGAGATCACGCGCGCAGGGCTGGATTTGTTGATCAGCATCGTCCATCGTCCCGAGGACGAAGTCGCACCCTATTATCAGCGCGTCGGCGAACGGCGAGTGGACAGTGTCTGGGTGGTGCACACACGGTGTCACGATCGACGCATCGCATATCTTCTGGAGCGGCGCATTCCGTTCGTTGCCGGCGGCCGTGTGCTGGAGGATTGGGTTTTTCCTTACGTGGACGTGGATTATGCGCGCGGGATGCACAGCCTGGTGTCTCATCTCATCCAGCTGGGCCACCGGCGGATCGCCTTCGCCGGCGAATCGGCCGAGCTCACCGCTGTACACTATCAACGCGAAGGATTTCGCCACGCCCTTCAAGAACATGGCCTGGCGATCTATGAGGACTTGATCGTGGAAAGCAATCCAACTCAGCGGGGGGGCTACGACGCCGCACAGACGCTTCTCAGCCGAAGGGATGCTCCCACCGCCATCATCGCCGGCAATGACATGATGGCCTTAGGGGTTATGAGCGCCATCCAGGATCAAGGACTCGAAGTGGGCAGTGATGTGGCCGTCGCCGGCTTCGGAGACATCCCGTTGGCCGAGACGTCCCATCCCACCCTGACGACGGTGCGTGTACCGGCCCAACAGATGGGCAGAGTGGTAGGACAGATGTTGGTGATGAGCGCACGGGGACAGGAGATCTCCAACCCTTACGTGCTCCTGCAACCAGAGCTCATCATCCGTCAGTCCACCGATCTGGATCTGTGGCTGTGAGTTGTGGGGCAACAAAATTTATCATTGATCAAAGAAGGAGGGATCAGTACAAATGGCAAGTGTTACGTATGAGAATGTGACAAAGAGGTTTGGCGATGTAGTGGCGCTCAACAATCTGAGCCTCGAGGTCCAGGATAAGGAATTCCTGGTACTGGTGGGGCCTTCAGGCTGCGGCAAAAGCACTGCATTGCGGTGTCTGGCAGGTCTGGAGGAAGTCACGGAAGGGCGCATCCTGATCGGAGACCGCGTGGTGAACGACGTTCCACCCAAGGACCGCAATATCGCGATGGTGTTCCAGAGCTACGCGCTGTACCCTCATATGTCGGTCTACGACAACATGGCATTTGGCCTCAAGCTGCGCCGGACACCCAAGGAGGAGATCAACCGCCGGGTGCAGGAGGCGGCGAAGATTTTGGGCATCGAGAATCTGTTGGACCGCAAGCCCAAGCAGCTGTCAGGTGGTCAACGGCAGCGCGTCGCCCTGGGACGGGCAATTGTCCGCGAGCCCTCCGTCTTCCTGCTTGACGAGCCGCTGTCCAACCTGGACGCCAAGCTGCGTGTGCAGACGCGCGCCGAGCTGATCAAACTACATCAGCGCCTGGGCACCACCTTCATCTACGTGACCCACGACCAGATGGAAGCGATGACCATGGCAGACCGCATCGCGGTGCTCAAGGATGGCGTGCTCCAGCAGCTGGACACTCCGCAGAATCTCTACGACTATCCGGGCAACATCTTCGTGGCCGGGTTCATCGGTTCGCCGAGCATGAACTTCTTCAATGCCACCATCACCGGAGAAGGTGACCAGCTCTACGTCGACGCCGGTTCGTTCCGCATCCCGATCACACCCTCGATCAAGGCGCGTCTCAAGGATGGAGCGGGCAAGCGGGTCATCCTGGGCATCCGACCCGAGGACATCTACTTCCCGGGCTTCGTAACACCTGGCGTCGCCGCGGTGGACGTGGAGTCGGTGGTGGACGTCACCGAGTTGATGGGGAACGAAATCTTCCTGTATCTGGTGGCCGGGAACCATTCCTACATCGCCCGTGTGGATCCGCACGTGCGCGCCCAAGTCGGGGACAAGATCAAGATGGTCTTCAACGCTGACAAGATCCACCTCTTCGATGCCGATGCTGAAGGTCAACCGGCCCTGCTGAAACCGGGGACAGGGGCGTAATTCATCACACACCGGGGTCACGGAAACACCCCAATCGCTCAGGGAGCAGGGGCATGGGAGTCCATGCCTCTGCTTCTTTATACCCCGGCGCAGTATGCAAAGGGTTGGGAGTGCAAAAGGTGGCGCCACGTCACTGAGCCAGCCATGCGGCGTGCCGACGGCTCAGCGCGGAGTTTGGCGCCGACTTCCTATCCGCAGGTGCCGGCACTGTGGTCATGGAGATGAAGACTGTGGCTTCCTGGAACGATGAAGCCTCAGGGTAAGCGCGCCATCACAACCGCGCATGCCCGCCGGCAGGTGGATGGTCCGCACGCGGCAATGTAATGGTAAAAGTGCTGCCCTGGCCCGGTGCGCTTGCCACAGCGATCTTCCCTCCGTGCGCTTCCACGATCGAGCGCGCGATCGCCAATCCCAACCCCGACTCACCCCCAGACGATTGACGCGCCCGATCTCCCCGGTAGAAACGGTCGAACACATAGGGCAGGTCCTCAGGCGCAATACCACTGCCGGTGTCCTGGACACGCAGGATCACGTCATCCCCCGCGCACGCGGCAGACATCGTGATGCGTCCGCCGGCGGGTGTATAGCGCATGGCATTGGCGATCAGGTTGCCGAGCACCTGGGCAATGCGATCCGGATCCACGTAGATGTCGGGCAAGTGGTCTTCCAGCACTACCTCCAGGGAGATACCCCGTTGTTCTGCCTGATGGCGGTAGATCGTGGCAGCTTCTTCCAGCACCAGGCGTGGTGACACCTTTTCGCGGTTCAACGAGAGTTCTCCCGCGTCGGCCAGGGAAAGGATGCGTAGGTCTTCCACCAGGCGCTCCAGGTGACGTGCCTCCTGATACATTGCCTCGAAGCGCTCAGGATGCGGCTTCAGCACCCCATCGCGCAGCGCTTCCAGATAGCCGACCATCACGGTGAGGGGTGTGCGCAGTTCGTGCGCGATATCGGCGGTCATCTGCCGTCGCATCTGATGCGCCCGCGCGAGATCCGCACTCATCTGGTTAAAGGCCGCTGCCAGCTCCCCCAGCTCATCATTCGAGCGGACGGGCACGCGTTGCTCCAACTCGCCCCGCGCCATTGCCCGCGTGGCGGCCGTGAGCTCGCGCAATGGCTGGGACAACCGTCGCGCCAGGAAGACACCCAAGACGAGGGCGATCATCATCGCAATCGAAGCTGCCAGGAATGAAGCATAGTTGATACGGCTCAAATAGCGGATCTCGCGTGGCGCCATCTCGGGCGGAAGCCCCGTCGGCAGTGCTGTACCCACCACCTGTCCGTCCACCACAATCTGAATGCCCTGACGTAGGACTTCGGCGTCCACACGCTCGCCCGCTTGGTACGGTCCGGCCGGCACCACCACGACACCATCCCGGTCCGCCAGAGCAAACACCGGGGGCATCATCTCGCGCATCGGCCCGCGCTGGGCCATCTGACGGCGCATCATCCCCTGTCCAGGTGGAATGAGAAACATCGGGATGCGGGTGCGTAGAAAAACCTCGACACCCTGCCACGAGCCGGTGATCTCATAATAGCTCTGCACCTCGGCCACGAAGGTGTTCTCCACCCGTTCTGCCACCAACCGGTCGAACTCGCGCAGGATCACCCAGCGGGCAAACAGAGTGCTCAACAGCACCCCGGCGACGCTCACCGCTATGAAAGCCAATACCAGCTTAAAGGTCAACGAACGGAACATCGCTCTGCTCTTCACCCTTCTTCCGGAGGGCGGAAGCGATAACCCACCCCGAAGACCGTCTCAATATAGCGTGGATTGCTCGCGTCCGGTTCGATCTTGGTGCGCAGGTTGCGGATGTGCACGTCGATGGAGCGCTCCATAGTCTCCACCGAGATGCCCTGTACCGCCTCCAACAGGGCAGCCCGCGAGAAGACGCGTCCTGGCGCCGCCATCAGCGTGGCCAGCAGCTCAAACTCAGTGGGTGTCAGGCGCACGTTGCGTCCGCCCACTGTGACTGTGCGCGCGCCGCGGTCCAGGGTGATGTCCGCGACACGCAACACCTCCGAGCCGGAAGCCCCTTTCTCTACACGCCGTAGCACGGCGCGGATGCGCGCCACCAGCTCGCGCATGCTGAAAGGCTTGGTTATGTAGTCGTCAGCGCCCAGCTCCAACCCTAACACCTTGTCCGATTCCTCCAGCTTGGCGGTGAGCAGGATGATCGGGGTGTTCTGTTCCTTGGTGAACGTGCGCATAAACTCGTAGCCGCTCATTTCCGGCATCATGATATCGAGCAGAATCAGGTCGGGCTTTTCCCGTCGCGCGGCATAGAGCGCATCCCGCCCGTTCTCGGCCACAACCACGCGGAAGCCCTCTTCTTCGAGATATTCGCGCAACAGCCGGCGCACATTTGCCTGATCATCCACCACCAGAATCGTCTTGCCCATATCGTCCTGCCGTCCGTTTTTTTCTGTCGATTGATCTTTTGGACCCATCATCTTCACCCATGATAATCCGATTCCGCGGCAGAGTCCTAAAGGCAAAAAGGGGATGTTCCGGACACCCCACAGAGCATCCAGAACATCCCGATCTCCGTCCTATGCGCCAGCGGCATGTGGGAGGGTGTTACGACCACCCTACTCGGCAGGCTGCTGCGGGGACTGCTGCCAGCCGCCCATGGGGGCGCCAAACCAGCCCCGCATTTTGCCCCGTGGCCCCATAGGCCCTTGCGGTCCATCATCATCCCAGTCACGCCATCCACCGAAGGGGCCCATGCCACGGCCCAGACCCATGCCGGCACCTCGCCAGAAGCAACCGAAACCATCCTGCCATGCGCCTGTACCCCATCCCCAGAAACCTTTGTCCAAGCCTTCGATCAGCCAGTCCGCCTTTTCACGGCTGAGACGACCGTCTTGGACGGCTTGCTCGATCATCTGCTTCTGCACATCTCGGCATGCGGCCTGTACGGCATCGCGCACGGCAGTCAGGGACACGCCGGCGCGGTCGGCCAGCTCAGCCAGGGTGCGGCCGCCCCACAGCTCCGCCGTCAGCTGGTCGGTGGTGAGGTTCAGCGCCTTTGCGGCAGCTTCGAGACCCGCCTGGCCACACATACCCAATCGGAAGCCGCCGGGCCAGTTCCATCCCAGCCCCACGCCAGGCGTCTGCGGCGTCCCAGCGGGCGCCGTTCCCTGTGCCAGCGCACTGCCGGTCACCACGAGCGTGGCCAGTATCCCAGCTACCAACACACCTGCTAGAGCAAACCTAATCGTCCTCCACATTGTCCTTTCTCCTTTCGTCCTCAATTTGTCGATCTCATCTGGATCGGCAAGCCGATCATCATGATCCATCTCCAGCATACATCATGGTCGGTTAAGAAACTGTTAAGGAGTGATGGGAAAATTGTTTAGGTGTAAGCGTTCCAGGCGCGAAACGTTGTTTGATTCGGCCTAGGTGGCGGGGTTCGCTTCGCGCTGTCGGTGCAAGCGCAGCTGGCCGCACCCCGCCTGGATATCCAGACCACGGCGCAGCCGCACAGTACAAGAGATGTGGTGCTGTTGAAGGACGCGCTGGAAAGCCTGGACGCGTGCACGCGGAGAGGGGCGCAGAGCACTGTCCGGCGTGGGGTTGAGTGGGATCAGGTTCACATGGGCCAGCAGACCGCCCAGCAGCTCAGCCAGCTGGTGGGCATCCTCATCGCGATCATTCACATCCGCGATCAGGGTATACTCGAACGAGATGCGCCGGTGGGTCTGGGCAATGTAATAGCGACATGCTTCCAACAACTGGGCCAGCGGAAAGCGCCGATTGATCGGCACCAGTTGGTCGCGCAAGGCGTCGTTGGCAGCGTGCAGTGAGACAGCCAGATTCACCTGTTCCGGCTCATGGGCCATGCGGCGGATGCCGGGCACGAGCCCCACCGTGGACAGGGTCATGGCACGTGCTCCCAGGCCAAATCCTTCCGGATCGTTCAGACGACGGATGGCAGCCCAGGTTGCTTCATAATTCGCCAGCGGCTCGCCCATCCCCATCAACACCACATTGGTGATGCGTTCTCCCCGAGCGGCGATCTGACGGGCGAAATAGAGCACCTGGGCGACGATCTCACCTGCGCTCAGGTTGCGCTGGAAACCGCTCTGCCCCGTGGCACAGAAAGGACATCCGATGGCACAGCCTGCCTGGGTGCTCAGACAAACCGTGTGCCGTCGGGCATAATCCATCCGCACGGCCTCCACCTGTGCGCTATCGGGCAGGGCAAAAAGAACCTTGTGCGTCTGCCCATCCTGCGAGCGCAAGGTTGCCAGAGGAATGAGCGGATCCCAGATGGTCTCCTCGCTCAATCGCATGCGCAGCGTTTTGGGCAGGTCGCTCAACGTCTCGGGCGTAGCAGCCAGCTGGCGGTAGAGGCCGTGCCACACCTGCTTGGCACGATAGGCGGGCTCGCCCCATGCTTCCAAGAGTTCCCGCAGCTGGAGCTGATCCAGATCGAGCACGCTGGGGCGCAGCGACAATGCGCCCTTCTCCGGCGCAGGGGAGAATGGCTCTTGCGAGGACGCGTTCATGGCCAGGCTGCTGCCAGTTCCTGAATGCTTTCGAACACCCAGTCGGGCTGGATCGGGCTGTTGGCGAGCTGGCTCGCGTCGGTGGCGCCGCTGAGCACCAGGATGCTGCGCATCCCAGCCCGTTGACCACCCAGGATGTCAGTTTCCAGGCGGTCGCCCAGCGTGGCGGCGTGCTCTGCAGGCACCTGCATCGCCTCTAACGCAGCATCGAAGATAGCGCGTTCCGGCTTGCCGATGATCAGCGGGGCGACACCGGTTGCCGCCTGCAGGTAGGCGAGCGTGGCACCGTTGCCGGGCATCAGACCGCGCTCGCTCGGCAGGGTGACGTCGGGGTTGCAGCCGATGAAGCGGGCGCCGGCACGGATGAGCAATGTGGCTTCAGCCAGTTTGGCATAGGTCAGCTGCGTGTCCAGCCCCACCACCACACAGTCCGCTGCGTCGCCGTCGCTGAGCTGCAAGCCGTGGTCGAGCAACGCTTGACGTAGACCGTCCATGCCGATCACGTAGACGCGTGCTCCCGGCATATGGTTGGCCACATAGCGTGCTGTGACAATCGCAGAGGTGAGGATCTCCTCCGGTGCCACCTCGACCCCCATGCGCGCCAGCTTGGCGACATACTGCTCCGGCGTGCGCGAGGGGTTGTTGGTCGCCAGGCGGAAGCGAATGGGACGAGTGCGCAGCAACTCAAAGAAGGCATACAGCCCAGGTATGGGAGTATCGCCCCGCCAGAGCACGCCGTCCATATCGACCACCAACGCGTGAACCTCACGCAGCTCTTCAGGAGATCGGTAGATGGTGCGTTGTGAATCGGCCATGGATCATCACCTCGGATGCGGTCTAGGAAGCTTTATGGGTGGGCACAAACAGCCACACGCAGAGCAAGCGCAACAGACACAACCCCGCCAATGCAATGCCGACGACCACCTGGCCCGTCAGCACAGTGAAGGGGGCGGCATAGAAGGCCGCAAAGAACACAAAGGCGGCGGTCGTGAGCATAGCCAGGGCACTGCCGAACGGGTCGGAGGCACTGCGAACCATGCGACGCAATGCCAGAATCATGGGCGGCAGCTCACCCAATGAGAATGCCAACACAAAAAGCAGTAGAAGCCAACTGGCCAGACCGGGAGGTATCAGGCGGGGCACAAACTGGCTCACCGTGAGGTGTATGGCGATCCCTGTGAGCCCTGCTGCGGCGGCTATACCCCCCAACGCGGCAAGCATCAACGACTTACGTGGCATGCTTTTCGGGATGGTCCTGTTCTTCCGCCGTCTCGCGTGCTAAATCGCGTTCTACCTCGACGGCGGCGGTGGCAATCGCCCAGCTGACCAGCCCCCACGTGGCGCCGGATATCAGCGCCCCTACGCCAAGCGACCAGGCGGTCACCGGTGTAGTCGGATCACGTATCACCCCAATGACGGTGAGAATGATCCCCAGGGCAGCAAACACGACTCCCACCTTAGTAGGACCGTTCATACGCTGCCAGAGATTTCGTCTGTCCATCGCCCGTGAGCACCTTGCTTCATTCCGTCGATTTGAGAAGAGATTGTACCAGCCCTTGTGGGTAAGGGCAAGCGCCTCGAACGCGCGCGAACGTGACCATCCACCTCGAGTCAACAATCACCCGAAAAGCTCGGGTTGCACCATTCCATCACCGGGCTCTAATTTCCTCTCCAAACATGGGGGAACCAACGGATTGACTCGCTCCCTATAGCGAATTGTGTATAATTTCTATGCGGAGGAGGGGAAATGGGTCACGTCTGCGGGGCTGAGGCGCTCCGCGCTGCCGCCTGGCCACTCGGCAAGGTGGGATACACGACAACGAGGTTGCGCGATCCAGGGCATATGATGGACCGAGGTTGGTCAGCGACCCCGTCCCCTGCCGGCACCGTCGCATGGCACCATCCGAACACCGCGCCGAACTACGAACCTTCCATCCACAATCATAACACCCCGGTCCACATCCGCACCTCCATCCAAGGCCAATTCGCAACGCTGGACCGCGGATCTGGAGAGTCTGCAATGGTCAGGAGAAGATGATACCGGATCAAAGATGGAGCGATCCTTTACAATCCATTCAGCGGGAGGCAGAGCAAGCTTACGAACTGGCTCTCCTTGCACTTCAGCAAGCCGAACAAGGGGTAAGCATTGCCTCTGCGACCGGGTATCCCTACATTGACGCTGTGCAGAAGGCTGCCAAGGCGGTGAAGGACGCTGCAGAAACCTTGCTGAAAAGTGTCGAGCATGCCTCTGGTGCACCGGCTGACCGCTTTCTCGGCGAGGTCAAGGTACGTTATATGGACTTGCGCGACGCGTTGCTGCGTCTGGCCGAGACACATATGAAAGGCGCGCGCTGGAAGGAGGCCCGCCACGTCCTGGCAGTGCTGCTGGAGAACAAACAAGCGCTCTACTATACCGAAGCCTGCGATCTGCTCTGCGAGAGCTACTATCAATCTGGCTGCGCGGCGCTGAAAACAGAGAATTGGGAGGCCGCCCGAGAGGACTTGGCTGCCGTACGGAGGA
>QEXY01000114.1 GCA_003130875.1 Ardenticatenia bacterium | reverse complement strand
GGGTGGAACTGGAAGAATTCCATATCTTCGAGGGGGATGCCGCGGCGCAGGACGATCGCCGCTCCATCGCCGGTGAAGCTGTGCGCGTTGCTGGTGATCTGCCACACCCTGCCCCATCCCCCGGTGGCGAAGATCACCGCCCGCGCATGGAAGACGTGCAACTGGCCGGTGGCCATCTCAAGCGCCACCACCCCCGTCGCCACCCCCTCGTTCAGGAGCACATCCAGGACCTGGAATTCATCAAAAAAGACGACCCGGTGGCGCATACATTGCTGGTAAAGGGTTTGGAGGATCATATGTCCGGTGCGGTCCGCGGCATGGCAGGCGCGACGCACGGGTTGTTTGGTCACGTTGTTGGTGTGGCCGCCAAAGGGGCGCTGCGCGATGCGGCCAGAGGGGGTGCGGTCAAACGGCAGGCCCATATGCTCCAGCTCGTAGACCAGTTCCACCGCCTCATAACACAGGACGCGCACGGCGTCCTGATCGGCCAGATAATCGCTCCCCTTGATCGTGTCGAACACGTGCCATTCCGGGTGATCTTCCTCGTGGTTGCCCAACGCCGCGCCGATGCCTCCTTGGGCTGTGCCAGTGTGTGAGCGCACCGGCAACATCTTCGAGAGCACCGCTACCCGCACGTCACCGCTGCGCGCGGCATACAAGGCGGCTGCCAGCCCAGCCCCGCCGGCGCCGACAATCACGATGTCATACTTGTGCAACGGAGTCATATCTTGCATAGCACGTGTTGATCGCCCTTCTCAGAACCACTCGAAGATGATCACCGTTCCAGCGCCGAACACGAACATGAACAGCAATCCGATGAATCCCTTGACCAGGATCAGGAGCACCGGGGGATGCAGGTAGTCCTCGACCACGACGCGCAGGCCGTTGAAACCATGCCAGGAGGCGAGGAAGAGCAAAATGGTACACCAGACGCGCCAGAAAGCATTCGACCACACTGGGAAGACATCCGGCACATCGGTGTTCTGGACGTGCCAGTAGATGGGGAAGAAAGCCCAGCGGTATTGTGCCGGCGCGTCCATCAGCGTCCGTCCCCATAGGTTGGCGTACACGATGCCGGCAGCGCCGGCACATAGCATCAGGATGGCACTCAGCCGTGTGAAGAGCCATAGATAATATTCCAGGCCGTTGCGCTCGTCCAATCTCCGCATACCCGTCCCTGCCCCCTTCCTCATGGATTCCCGATCACGATGCCCTGCGCGATGAAAAAGGCGGGCAACCCGAACACCGGGATGAAAATCGCCCACTGCAGCCAGATCAGCTCCCGATGATGCCGCAACAATGGAGGACACAGATCCTCCAACAAGACGCGCAGCCCGTTCAGAGCGTGGTACAGCACGCAGAAGTAGACGAAGACCTGGACGGGGCGCGATTCGTACCAGCGGGTGACGGCCGTGGAGATCGGATCATCGAGAGCATTCATCAAGAAGGCTGCCATGACGTGTACGCTCACCAACAAGAGGATGCCCAGCCCAGTGACGCGGTGCAAGACCCACACCGCTGCTCCGATGCCACCTCGATAGCGCAATGTCTCCCAAAAGCTGGTACGCTGTCGTCTCACCTCACATAATCCTCCTGATTCCGTCGTTCCACAATGCTCAACCGTATCCCAACATCCTGTAGGGGCAAACCGCGTGCCTGCCCGTAGGGCAGCTCGTGTGCCAACCGCCCGGGTTGCTCCTCCAACCCCGTCTCCATAGAGGTGGGATCTTTTAGGAGCGCGTTTGAGCTGCGGCGTGGTGTTGCCGCACACCTCCACGGATGATGTGGCTGCCCGCGGGCTGAAGCCCACGGCTGGCGCTCAATCTCTGACGGGCTCTCGATCTGCTGCCAGCCCGGGGCAGAGGCGCGGCATGCCGTGCCCCCTGATGGGGTTGCCGGCCGTGGGTTTGATCCCGTGGCGCGCCTCAACCACTGGTGCGCAAGCGCCGGGCGATGAACAACACACCCACCAATCCCACGGCGATCAACACCATCTCCAAGCCGCCGATGCCCGTCTCGGGGGTGCTCTCCTCCGCCGCCACGGAAGCTTCAAGTGCCGGCGTCCAGGTGGGCGCTGGGATGGGTGCTTCCGCCTGCCCGCTCACCTCTGGAGCGCTTTCGATGACGCTCGGGGTCGCCGTCGCCTGCACCACCGGGGTGTTGGTCGGCGTGGGCAATGGCGTGTGGGTGGGCGATGGCGTGGCAGTGGGGGTGGAGGTTATCGTCGGCGCAGGGGGCAATTTGGCCACCGCCAGGGTCGCGGTCGGGGTGGGACGGGCCGATTGTCGGTTGATCGTGCCGAAAATGACCACCCCGCCGATCGCGAACAACCCCAGAACCAACATGCCCACCAGGAAGATGGCGATGATCACGAACAACTTGTTGTTGTTTGCCATGACCGTTGCTCCTCTCTGTTCTCTCTAAATGCACCCTATGCGGTGCACACGATGCGCTCCAAATTGAGATACGGCAGCCAGGCGACGTCATGGGCGGAGAAGCGCACTTCCACACCGGCCGCGATCGCCCCAGAGGGAGTGGCAATCTGCCTGTCTCCCATCTCGGCCGCGACGACCCCCCACTGACCTGCCCGCGGAGCACGCACGACGCGGACGCGGTCGCCCGGGCATAGCGGACGCCGCAGCCGCAGCGCGCTCTGCGGGTCGTCCTCGGGATGGCTCGGCGACGCGCGCGGCACGATGACGACCGGCCGGCGGCGTGACCACGGGGGCGTGTGTTCCGAAGGCACGATCAGGGTCGCATAACAACCCTCCAGCTCCTGAAACAGTCGCAGCCGTTCCGGCGCCATGCGTTGCACCCCGTACCCCTCCGTCGCCATCACGGGCAACGTGGCGACCTCCGAAGCAGTGACCGAAATGCCGGCGGCGATCAGCCCTTTCACACCCATCGCCGCCGCCTGCTCCAAAGCGGGTCGCGAGACGGAACCATCCACCACCCAAATCGCTCCCGCGACGTCCTCGGGCAGCTCTTCCGGCATCCACGGCGTTGCGGAGGGTTGGCGCACGACCTGCAACATGCCGTACGCTTCCCCTGCCGTACCACAGACGCCCTCGATCCATGCCGCCTCAGTCTCGATGGTCACATAGCTGCCAGGCACCACCGCAACAACCGATCCATCCACCTGAGCAGTGATCTCCAGGACATCTCCTTCATCCGCGTCCATTTCGATTACCGCCCAGCCGTACCAGACCATCCTCAGCTGGCCGTCGACCGGCGAACGGCACGCGCGATAGGCGAATGGCAGCACACTGCGCCGCGCGGCGAGCAGTTCGCCGACGTGTACGCGCTCACCCCGTTGCTTCACCATGGCCGACGACACCTCGCGCCCCGGCAGATCCAACGTACCCGCCACGTCCACAATGTGCACGCGGTGCGATCTGCCATTTGGGGCGCGTGCGATCACCTGAGTCGCCCGCACGGGCTCTCCCTCTCGGACGAGCACTTCCGCCGTCGCGGGCAGGCCGCGTTCGACCCGCACCCGCGCCCACGCTTCACATCGGACGACGGGCACCAGAGGTGACCCTTGCGCGGATTCGTCCACCTTGCCGGCAGCCATTCCGGATCGCTCCACCGCGGACACCCCTATGCCGCCGGCCGCAGGCGCTCCGCAGGCGCCTGTGCCGCCGCAAGGCGGAACTGCCTGGATTGCACGTCCTCTAACCAGCTGCGCACCACCTGGCGGCGCGCATGGGCTTCGGGCAGGAAGGACAGGGGGCGTCCGCGCGCGTCCACCAGAATGCCCAACGTGCCCCCCTCGACTTCGACTGCGGCAGCGGTGCCGGGCCGGCCTATCCCTACATCGACCTTCCGCGCCGGATACAAAGCCAATGTTCCCGAGCAATATGGGGGCAATGGCACAACCCGCAACGTTCCCCAGGGCACCGCTTCCTCGCAGGTGTTTCCGTCGTGGCATCTCATCTTCAGGCGCACGGCGATATCTCCGCGAACCGGGCAGCCCGCGACCGCCACCAAAGTGCCCAACGTCAAGAAGGCGTCATATTCCACCAGATCGGCAGCGGCGAGCGGGTTGTGCTTTGCCATTGCACCCAACGTGGTGGCGATGTTGCCCACGTCCAGAGCCAGCTGCGTGACCCCGACCGGTTGCAACACATCCAAAAACAACAGGGCGGTGTGACCGGGCGCGGCGAGGGAACGCGTCAGGATGCGGCCGCTGCCCAGGATCAGATCCCACCCTTTGGCTGCGAGGAGCTCGCGGTGCGCTGCCCACGCGCTGCGCATCACCTCGCGTGCGAGAGCATATTCCACGAGCCATTCGGTCGTCTCGGCCGGCACGCTGTGAGGATACAGGCTCTTATGGAGCAAGATCTCCTGCATCTGCTCGGCGTCCACCTCGTCCGGCAGCCAACGTGCGATCTGTTCGAGGGTGATCTGCCGCAACGCAGATGGGATGTTCCACCCGACTCCCAGGTCGGCGCGGACAGTGCGATTCACGTTATCCACATCCCCCGGCAATGCGGGCGTGCCGTCGAGCGCTCTGCCTTCATAGGACGCCAGCGTGATCTGACCGCCGCCTATGTCGAAGCCGATGACATTCAGCCCATAGCGTGCGCCCACGTAATGGATCAGCTGCGCGAAGGAGCGTGCCGTAGGGGGCACCCCGCCTTCAGTCCACTCCGCCACAGCGTCCATTCCGGGCGTGTGCATCAACCGCCGTTCGCAGTAGAGCGCTTCGATCTCCCCCGCCGTGCGGAGGACGTTCTCGGTTTCCGGAGACGGGCGCACGTTGGTCAAAACGCGGAGCTCGCCTGCGCCGGCGAACGCTTGAGCGGCCACTTCAGCCAGCCGGGCGTCGCCGGCATAGCACACCAGCGGACGTTCGGCGGACGGCAACAGCCGGTTGTACAAAGCGACGAGGTGGATCAGGTCGCGCATCGGCTGGCTGACACTGCCATCACATCCGCCCACGAGGATCACGATCTCAGGCCGTGCACGACGCAGGGCAGCCATCCAGGTATTGGGATCGCGCCACTCCGGTCCATCGTCAAGGGACAGGCAGTCCACCAGCTGGACGCCAGCCGCGGAGGCGAGCGCGCGCTGCCCACTGCGAACGCTCATGCCCGTCAAACCGATCAGGACGGCGCGCATCGGCGCGGCTGCGCTACTCACGGCTATGCAGAGATCCACGCCGTCGCCGTGGACGGTGCGCGGTCGGATGAGCGTTCCGTCGCGACGGAAGAGCGCGCGCCCCATCAGCTGCTCGATCTGCCGCGCGGCGGCACGCAGGCCCACCGTCACATCCGACCACGGCCATCCGTGGGTGGTGAGGGATTCCCCGCGTGCCACGAAGCGGTAGCGGCCGTTGACGCGCTCGATGAGCGCCACGGTGGTCATCGTGCTCCCGATATCGGCGACCAAAAGGTTGTGACCCGGCTGCTTCAAACGCTCACCTCAGTTCGAATATCCCCAAAAGCCATTGCACGCGGTCGATCAGCAGCGTGAACCGCGACATCGCGGCGCTGGCGAAGAGCGCGCCCAGCGTTATCATCATCATCCAGAGCCCCACCCCGCTCCAGAAGCGGATGAAGGCGGCGCGCAGATCCCGCAATGGGCCGCCTGGACGGATGCGAAACGTGAAGTAACAGAACGTACCGATCGTGCCGATCACGATCGCCAGGTTTTGCCAGAACGCGTTGCTGGTCAGAAACATTTGGGCTTCATCCCAGTCTGCCGGATTCAGCGACAAACTGGCCGTCGCCAACACCTGCGACCACAAAGTGCCGAACAGAGCGCCGCCGACAGCCAGCGCGCTGCCCACACCGATCAGGAATGCCAGTGAGACAGCCGCCCATGGTCGCAGCAACGGCCATGGGCGCGCCGCGAGCAAGGCGCACAGGAGGAACGGCAACACGGTCGCTGGACTGGGTTGTGACCACATCGCGTGCAAGGCGGGCCAGATGATATGCCCCCACGCGAGGACGGCCACATAGCCGGCTGCAGTGCCGACCAGTATGTGCTCGGCGATGCGGAAGGCAGGGTTGTCGCCCAAGATGTACGACCATATCATAAATGTCAAGACGGCAGCCAGGATCGTTTCCGCGCTCACGGTGTCCGTGCTCGGATTCCCGCAAAGATGCCGGCTAATGCGACCGCGACCAATCCCAAATGGGCAGCCGACTGGGCTGCCACCATGTCCAGGGCACGGCCTGGGCTGCCCGTATATACCTCGTAAGTGGCGGCCATCATCATCCCGCCGATGAGCCCGGTCAGCCGCGATGGCGCTGCCGCAGCGGAGATCAGGTAGGGGCGCATGGTGGGCAGCGCGGCGGCACTCACGGCCGCCAGCATCGGCAGCGCGCCAGAGGACATCCTGGGGAGTTGTTCGATCCACCAACGCGCCGACTCGGCCGAGTCGGCCACGGTGATGAAAAGCGCGATGTCCTCTATGCGCTGGACGTCCTTCCAACCAGGGCATTCGCCCAAAGACCGGCATGGGGCGTGCGGCCAGCCATAGACTGGCCGCGTGCGCAGATGGGCTAAGCTGCGCACGCCGATCGCCTCGCCGGGCAGATAACCCAGATTCAAGGTGGCTTCTCCATACGGATACGTGCCGGCCACCCCTTCCAGGAGCTGTTGTGCCAGGGGGGCTCCCTCAGGCTGTAAGCTCACCGTCAGCACCCGTGCCCGCTGCGCAAGCAGGTCGCGCAGCACGACCGAGGCCAGCGGCTGCATTTCCGCGGCGGTGGCAGGGGTGTAGTCGATGCTGAGCAACACCACCTCGCCTGGATGGATCGCGGTGACGGGCTTTCGAAATCCTTCCAATGAAGCGAGCAATCCCGCTGCTGCCGGGGTGTTCAAGAAGCGCTGGAAGGCGGTCGCTCCCAACAGCTCTTGAATGCGCGTCAGCACGGCGAGCGACAGGATGGCGATTCCCAACAGGAGAGCTGCAAAGATCAGCGCCCAGATGATGACGCTGGCCAAGCTGCGCCGCGGCGCCATCTCCACTTCCTCTGGAACGGGTGTGGAGGCCATCTCGGCCGGTTCACCGACGATCTCGCGAAACATTTCCGCGCCCTCTACGTCGGGCACCTGCGGAACGCCCAGGCGGGCACGCAATGTTTCGATCACATCCTCTCCGCTCGGCGCGGCGCTCGCTTCGGGAGGCACAGCGGCCGCCTCCACCGAGGGGGCTTCCGCGGTGAGCTCGGTGGGTCGCAGCCGGCTGACCCATTCCGGCAATGGGGCTGCTTCTGGCTGAGGAACTTCCGGCACCGCAGGCGCTTGCACTGCGCGTTCGGCTGCCGGTTTCTCCGCGGTCAGCTCGCGCAACCAGTCTGGCACTTCCTCTTCCTCGGCCGGAGGGGGTGGCGGCGGGGCAACAGGCGGACGTTCGACCAGCGCCTCTAATTCGGCGAGCCAGTCAGCCGTCTGTTCCTCCGCGCCGGCGGGAGACCCCTCCTCCTGTTGGACAGCGGGGACGCCAGCTTCCGCAGCTTGCGGCAGGGGTGGAACGACCGTTTCCGGCACCCCTGTGGCTGCCTTGGCCGCCTCATCAACGCGTGGTGGGATGACCTCGCTTGCTGCGGGCGCTGTGGGGGTGCTGAGCCGGGCCGTCTGCGCCGCCTCCAATTCGCGCAACCAATCGGGCAGCTCCTCTTCCGCCGTCAGCTCGGCGGCCGGCGGCGCTTCTGGCTCGCTTCGCACAAGAGCTTGTGTCGGCTCGGCCTCTTCGCCGGCGGGGGGTGCCTCGGGTGTCTGGGAGGAAATGGCGATAAGGCGTCGCAGCCAGTCCGGGATGTCCTCGTCGGCGGAGACCTCACCCGCCTCGCCGGGTCGCTCCGCTTCTACCACGGGCAGAGGGCCTAGCGTCTCACCTAACTCGCCCGACTCGCCACTCGGAGGGGCAGGGGCCTGTTCCGCTTGTACCAGACCGAGCTCCTGCAGCCATTCTGGCACGGACTGCGCGGGGGTACCTTCCTCCGTCTCCGCTGTTTCCGCAGGGGACGTCAGCGCACTCAGCCTCTCCTCGAGCGAGGGGAGCGGAGTCTCCGCCGGCGGCGTCGGAGCAGCTTCGACCAAGGATTCGAGCGACGGGGACGTTTCGCGTTCTGGATGGGGTTCACGCGACACCTGGGGCGCCGTTTCCGGCGGACGTTCTTCGGATGGCATCGCCGGCGCCGCATCCAGAGCGGCTTTCTCCTGCAAAGCGCGCAGCTCGGCCAGCCAGTCGTCCACTTCTTTTGGAGCGGTGGACGGCGCAGCCGCTGCGCTCGTCTCCGCGGAGGGTGGTGTCTCCGCCGAGGCGGGCTGTTCTGACCCGGATAACTGTTTGAGCCGCTCGAGTTCCTCCAGCAGCTCGACATCCTCCGGCGCCACCTCCCGCGACGGCTGGGGCTGCTCCGGCGCAGGGCGTTGTGCGACGAACGGTTTGGTCGGGGCAACTGCCGATGCGCGTTCGGCCGAAATACCCTCAAAGGCGGGCATCGCCTCCCCATACCGTGCCAGGAGAAGCTCCAACCAATTCGGAATCACCTCCAAGGGCTGGCCGCATTGGGTGCAGCGCGTGCTGCCTGCCGGGTTGGAGGTGCCACAGTTAGGACAGATGGCCATGGGTATCTCTCCCTGTCTCCTCAACATACGGCCGGTCCACACCGAACAACACCCGTATCCCGGTGGCCAGGGTGCCCAGGCTCACGCCGATGAGGATACCACGGGTGCCGGCCAGGACAGGCACATCAAAAACCCAATCCTTGATCGCGGGCAGTTCTTCCCATAACAGCGCGCCCGCCGGGGTCTGCCCGAGCAACACCACGAGGGCGAAAATCACGAACAGGGCGCTCTCGACATTGCGGACTCGGAAGGCGCGGTAGGTGGCGGTGAGGATAAAGAATGCCAGCAGCGCATAGAGCGCAGCCTGCAGAGGGAACAACACACTGTTGAACACAAGTTGCATCCATGGCGCGTTAGGTCCACCGCCGATCAAGCCCAACGTGACCGTGGCAGCCAGTGCCGCCAGCAAGATAGCGCTATACAGACGCTGCGAGGAGTGGGCACGCACCCGATCCAGGTGAAAGCGCGCCAGGTTGGCCAGCCCCAAGAACAACGCGAAAGCGGCCACCACCGAAGCGATGGAGAGCAATTGGTTGACCACAGCGTCCAGCTGCGCGTCCGCGATGAAGTAGCGGGCCAGCACCAGCAACCCCACTCCCATTGCAACCGATACCGAGACCAGGCGACTTGCCAAGAGGCATCTCCTCCATCAGGGCACAGGCAACCCCGTGAAGACGGTCCAGCGCACTCCTATAGCCAGGTGTTCACGAGCACGGCGACGATGAGGGCCAACACGATGAGCCAACGCACGACATCTTGCGCCCACAAACTGCCCAGGTGCCACGGCTGATGGGCGAGGTACGCGCCCGCCGCGTACAGCTCTTCACCCAGAAGGGCCGCGCGCGAGGTGGCGAACACGAAGGGCAGCACGCCGGGTTCGCTGGCGCCCCCCAGCGGCACGGCCACGCGTTGCGCGCCCGCTTCGCCCATCAACAGATATTCGGCGCCGAAGAACCCGGTCATCACATTGACCTCGACGGGCTCGTGCGCCAGTATCCCCATAACACCGGTGGCATAAGCTGGCGGCGTCGCGGTCAACCAGCGGACATCCGGCTTCGCCTGGGACAAACCGCTGGCCTGGCCGCATCCCAGGCGATGGACCTGGTCCTCCGCCAGGAGATGCAGCGTGGCGTCTCCGGTGGTCACAAGCGGCATCTGGCCGGTCAAACGCAAACGCCGGGCTATGAACTTCAATACCTCTATACCGGCCAAGCTGTCCATCGCCACCCCGCTCCATAGGCTGCCCCGGCCCAACGTGATGTGAAGCGCCCGTCCCTGTTCAACGACGCGCTGGATGGCGCTGGGCAGCCGCTCGAAGGCCGGGATCGCCCGCCACTCGTCGGGCAGCCATCTGCCGGCACGCCGCCGGCCGACCACCCATGCCGCGATAAAAACGAGCAACAAACCCAGCAGGACGCGTTGCGTTTCGTTCACCCGTCACCGCCGATGCCCATGATGCCGACCCGCCGCAGGCGATTCGGCCTGGCAAGCTTCCAGCCGCCGGAGCAGAGCATCCCATCCGTCGCGATCGGCCAGGAGCGCTATCCCCTCTTCGATCCAGCGGCGCGGAAACAAGATGTCCAGAAGCGGTTGCAGGAGCAGCAGCAGCTGGGCGCCCACAAAACCGAGCGGCTTGTGCGCATACCCGAACGCGATGGCAGGGACTACCAGCCGTCGACGAACCAATTGGTGTGCGATCCAATCCGACAAGCTCGTGCCCGGCACGTTCATCGCACGCCCTCGACAATCGGTTGCGATCTCTCGCTGCGTTTGAACAGACATCCCAGTTTGCGCCATCCCCGGCACGTGATTGTCGCGATGGCGCGTGCTGCTTCGGCGGCCACCATACCGTCCAGAGCGGTGTCACGGAGCCGTTTCTCCAGGTGCGGCATAGCAGCGGGTGCCCCGATTCGGCCGAGTGCCCAGGCGGCGGTGTAGCGCACTTCGGGCTGCGGGTCATCCAGCGCATGGATCAGCGCGGACAATGCCGTGCGTGCACGGCGCGCGCCCAGGGCATAGGCGGCGCTGCGTCGTACCAGCGGAGACTCGTCGCCGAGCCGCTCGATCAACGGTGAGATGGCGTGTTCGTCCCCCATATGTGCCAGGGCACTGGCAGCAGCTCTGCGCACGCCTGGAGCGGGATCGCGCAGCAACGCGATCAGACGTGGCGCCACCGCATGGGCGCGCTGACGGGTGAGTGCCTCGAGGGCGCTCTGGCGCACCAGTGCGTCGGGACTTTCCAGCGCGTGCAGCAGCTGTGCCACATCCGCGCCGCGCAGCTGGCTCAGGGCATCCAGGGCGGCGGCCTGGACGGGCGGAGAGCCTGCGCTCAGGGCATTGTACAAGATTGCCTGCGCTTCGCGCGTGCGGGCGCGCACCAATGCGCGCGCCGCGTGCCAGCGCATGAAGGGATGCTCATCTCGGAGCGCTGCCTCGAGAGCGGTCAACGCCTCGCGCGATCGCGGTGCCCCTTCGGCAAGGCGCGCGACGGCCTGCCAGCGTACAGCCGGCTGCGGCGCTGCCAGAGACTGGATGCAATTCGCCACGTCCGAACGCCTCATAGTTTACGTAATGTAAGTATAGCATACTTCTTGACAAATTGCAACACGTTTGGAGCGCTTGGGCAGATTGCAAATTCGGGGACGAATCGGAACGGTGGCCTATAGCAGGGGCAGCCGGCCGCACTGCCCTGACGTGCGCGGCTCGGATTGGCCTGGGGCGGGGCATTATCGCCGCTTGCTCACGCACGCGACTCGGTTCACGCCATCCGAGCCGCGACCATGAGGGAGCGGTACCAGCCGCTTGCCCACACACGACAAGGTTCGCGGCGATCGGACGTGCCCTTATCAAACAGGCAAGGGCAGGTTCGAAATCTGCCCCCACCGCATCGTAATGCCCCGAAGGACTTTCGACCGATTCAGACTATTCTAACTCAAGTTGCCACCTCGTGTCGGAGGGGGCGTGGGTCGTCGGCGACAAGGCATACAACGATGACACGGTGGAGGACATTGCAGGAGGCTCAGATTGATCTGCCGCCGTATCGTAAGCAGCACACGCGGCGTCCCCTGCCGCCTTGGCTGCGCTATTGGCCATCGGTTTGGCGCAGGGTGGTCGAGACGACCGGTAGTTTGCTCGAACGTTGGTTGCCTAAATCGATCCATACGGTGACCGCCCGTGGGCTTGAACTCAAAGTGCCACTTTGCGTGCTGGCTTGTAGTCTCAACTTCCTTTGGTAGCAACTCGGGTTATTCCAACTCCCTTGTCCAATAACCGGGATAAACCTAAAGACTTGCCGAAACTGCACTTACGGAGATTCAATCACGGACGATCCGCCGAAGCAATCTCGCACCTCCAAAAAAATGACAACCCGGTTGCGCCTTTACCCATCGGGCGGGGCGCAACCGGTCACCTCATTCAGCACCAGAGCACGGTCCAAAGCTTCAACACATAGCTAGATGACAATAATCTCGCGTCGATACGAGGAGAATGGCTCCACGCCTTCCTTGGTGACCCGCACCCCATCTTCCCAACGTGCGCCATAGTGTGGAGTGTACAGGAAACAATCCACCTGGAAGGTGTAATTCTCTTGCAACACGTAATCCGAGTTGGTTTCGATCCAGGGATGCTCGCACTCCATCAGACCGATGCCATGGCATGGTCCGTAGAGGATGCAGTCGCCGTATCCTCGCTGCGTGATAAAATCCTGCACCGCTAACGCGACATCCCGCGCGGGCACGCCGGCACGCATGACCTCCATTGTCTTTGCCGATGCGTCCAATCCCACCTGGAGAAACTTGCGAATGTCATCCGAGATGCGCCCCAGCACGATCGGTCGTCCCACGCTGGACGAGTAGCCTCCTACGCGCGCACCAATGTTGAGCTGGATAATCTCGCCCTCCACCAACTTTTTGGCAGTGGGCCGGCCGATGGCATTGGCGCTGTTGCGGCCAGAAAGCACGTAGAGCGGATGGCCCTCATACTCCGCACCCAGCTCGTACATTTTCGCCTGGGCAATGCCCACCACCTGGGTCTCGCTCATTCCAGGCTTGATATGATTCAGCACCGCTTCCATCGCCTGTTCGGATATCTGGAAGGCACGTCGCATCAGAGCGAGCTCATTCTCGCTCTTTACCTTGCGCATCTCGATGAGGATATCATCGGCACGCACCAGCTCACCGCCGGCCATCGCACGTCGCAATGCCTCGTAGACCGGCGCCACAATGATCGGGTAGCCCACCCATCCCAGGCGTTTCACACCCTTGCCGCGGGAGATCTCATCAAACACACTGGCAAAGGTGTCGAGCTGCTTGCCGGGATATTCTGGTTCGGCCGACTCACGAAACTCCAGAATCTGGCGAATCTTTTCAATCTTGCTGCGGCTTTGCGCATAGGTTAAGCTCTCTGGCCCAATGATCAGGACAGGATCGCCCTCCACCGGCACCAACACCCCAGCTGTCTCAAATGCGGGCCAATAATCGGAGAGGTACCGCACATTCTGCGGTTCCGCCTCGCTGCCAAAGGCGAACAGGGCATCCAGTCCGCGCTTGGCGAGCTCCTGTTGAATACGTTGGACCCGTTCTTGAAACTCTGACTTGGGAATTTCGGTGATCATAGTGCTCGCTCCTTAGAATGTAGGATGGTATTTCTCCCCCGCTGATTTAGATACCACTTATATCTTTGTGATATCACACCCGGTATAGCACTGTCAACCTTTCACGGCACCAAACGTCAATCCTCGTACCAGGTAACGCTGGAGCAATAATGCCAGGATAATCACTGGCACAATTGCAATAAGACTTGTCGCATATACTCGCTCCCACAGAATGGTGTCCGCACCCACCATAGCTGGGATCACGACAGTGAGCGGAGTGACCCGAGAACGGGAGAAAATAAAGGCCAAGATGAATTCGTTCCAGGCGAAAATAAATGTGAAGAAGGACACCGCTACCAAACCCGGCAGACTGAGCGGCAACACAATTCGAGTGAAGACCTGCCAGCGAGAGCTACCGTCCACAAGAGCAGCTTCTTCGATCTCAACCGGTATCTCCTGAAAGAAACCTTGCAAAAGCCAGATAGCATAGGGTAGATTGAACACCGTGTCCGCAGTGATAAGGCCATAATATGTATCAAGCAGCTTCAGCTTATCAAAAAGGATGAACAACGGCAAAGCGATAGACACAGGAGGGAGCATCTGGATCACGAGCAACAGCAAAATGAAGTTCTTGCCTCCCCACCGATAGCGTGCAACGGCATAAGCCCCCATACAACCCAGACCAACCGAAAGGATCATCGTGGAAGTGGCGATGATCAAGCTGTCCTGGAGCCCCTTACCCCCGGTGGTTTGCAGCGAATCCTGATAAGCTTTCAGATCCACCCGTGGCGGAATGAACTGCGGAGGATCGGTGAAGAACTCACCCGTGCGCTTGAAAGAGTTGATCACCATCCAGTATAGAGGGAACAACGTTATGATAAGCAGTATCCCGATCAACAAGAATCGGATTGCAGATGCTCTGCGTTTCATGCTCTCTCCTCAATTTCAGCGGGAAAGCCTGCCAAACAGTGCCCGCACCATGAGCAACGTGATAATCAATTGCACATATGAGGGTGCTGAGGCATAACCAATACTGAAGAAGTTGAATCCACGCTGGTAGGCGTACATGTTCATCGTCTGCGTCGCGATCCCAGGTCCTCCTCCGGTTGTGACATGATGATGTCAAACAGCTTGAGGTCCTCAATCGCTCGGATCAGAACCACCACGATCACGATTGGCATTAGGAGCGGCAGCGTCACACGCCAGAAAAGTTGCCAGCTGGATGCGCCGTCCACCATAGCCGCATCCGTCAGCTCCTGAGGGATAGATTGCAAGCCAGCTAGCGCAACCAACATCACGAACGGGAACCACTCCCAGCCATTGGCAAGGACGATCCCGGCCACAGCGGCTGTCGGATTCGAGAGCCACGGCACCGCAGGTAACCCGACCAGTTTTGAGGAAGTAGTTGAGAGGACCAAAGCGGTCATTCAAAATCATACGGAATACAAAACCTACCACCACCGGGGCAATGGTGGTCGGAATCAACAACAGGGATACAACTGCGCTCCGGCCCGGAACTCCCGATTCACCAATAGCGCCGCACTAAGGCCCACAGCCAGCTGGAGCACGGCACCCGCTACCACTGTGATGGCGCACGTGCGAAGCTTGACAACTCGCTGAATGCGTATTATAATTTAAAATGAAGTTCAAAATTTTAGAACTCCCCTTGATTTGACGTGACCTGATAGAGGAATACGGGGGTCCTTCAGTATGACAAGGAGGTCAAAGGCGTCAGCCACTCGTCTCAAGACCTCAATCACTGTAACGAGGGCTTTCGCAATTCTAAACTTCTTAGCATCTAATGGCGAAAGTGGATCCTCGCTTGCAGCAATTTCTTGTCATCTCGGTATCTCCAAGAGCACTGCACATCGATATATGACTACGCTCGAGGAGCTGGCAGTGGTTGAACGAGATGCAAAAGATCATTTCCGCCTCGGCGTTAAACTTATCGAGCTAGCTGGAGTTGTCCTCAGTGATCGCAGCCTGCATAAGGTTAGTGAGCCGTTTCTTCGAGAATTGGCGACTCGCACTCAGGAGACAGTTCACCTGGCGACACCCTCTGGCGATGAGGTTGTCTACATCGCCAAAATCGAGAGCTCGCATACAGTAGGAATGACCTCACGCATCGGTGCCCGTGTACCGATGTATTGCACTGCATTGGGTAAGTCGATTATGGCTCACTATCCCGTTGAGCGTGTGGAGGAGATCATTCGTGCCGGTTTGCCGGCGCGGACTCCCCATACGATCACTTCTCCGGCGGGTTTGCGCGCCGAATTGGAACGTGTACGTGCCCAAGGTTATGCCATTGACGATCAGGAGAACGAGCTAGGTGTGCGCTGTGTCGGTGCGCCGATCTTCGATTACACAGGAAAAGTGATAGGGGCGATCAGTGTGTCCGGGCCAGCCAATCGGATGACGTTGGAGCGAAGTCTCGATCTGGCTCCATGGGTGAGAGATACTGCACAGATGATATCCAAGAGAATGGGTTGCTCTCGCTAGATAGTCTCAAACACTTCTGCTCTTGTGAGATAATGGAGATCGAGATATGGCCAAAATGTTGATTGACAGTCAATGGTCTGTTGCCTCAGATGGTAGGACACAGGAGGTCCGGAATCCGGGCACCGGTGAGGTCATTGATACGGTACCGTTGGCGACGCTAGAGGATGCCGAGCGGGCATTGCACGCAGCACAACGCGGCAAAGAGGCAATGGCACGGCTGCCAGCTTATGCGCGCGCAGAGATCCTATTCCGGTGCGCGGCAGCCATAGAGGCCGAAAAGTCAGCATTGAGCGAATTGCTGGCAGCTGAAAACGGCAAACCGATCCGCCAGACGCGTGAGGAGCTAGATGCTGCGATCCGCATCTTCCGCGGTTTTGCCGAGGAGGCCAAGCGCATCTTCGGTCGGGTGGTGCCCATGGATGCGGTGCCCGGTCAGGAGCGCCATCTGGCACTGGTTGTTCGCCAGCCTCTGGGTGTAGTGGCGGCAATCGTGCCTTTTAACTATCCGGTCGAATTGTACGCCCATAAGGCTGCTGCGGCATTGGCGGCTGGTAACGCTGTCATCGCTAAACCACCCAGTGATTGCCCCCTAACATTGCTCAAGATCGCTGCTCTAATGGAAGAAGCCGGATTACCCCGCGCTGCGCATCAGATGATCACTGGACCGGGTGCATTGATCGGCGAATTCCTGGCGCGCAGCCCGGGCATCCAGATGGTCACTGTGACGGGCAGCACCGAGGTGGGTATCAAGATATCGCGATTGGCAGCCGAACATCTTAAGAAAGTGCATATGGAACTGGGCGGCAACGACGCAACAATCGTCTGCGCCGACGCTGATCTGGAGAAGGCGGCTGATGCGGTCGTACTGGGCCGCTTGGCACGTGGTAACGGCCAGATTTGTTGTGCTGTCAAGCGTATTTTCGTAGAAGCGCCAGTCTATGATCAGATGGCCGAGATATTAACGGCAAAAGCCAAAGCGCTGAAAGTTGGCAACCAGTTTGAGGAGGACACTGATGTGGGGCCATTGATCAATGAGCAGGCCGCAAAAAAGGTGGAGGCAGCCATTAACGATGCTGTCAAAGCTGGCGCGCGGGTGACCACTGGTGGTAAGCGGCGTGGAGCATTCATCGAGCCAACCGTATTGACGCACGTGCCCCCTCAGGTAGAACTGTTCTGCCAGGAGACATTCGGGCCAGTGGCTCCACTAGTGGCCTTCCGGACGATAGATGAAGCAGTGCGGATGGCCAACGACAGCCCCTATGGCCTGCAAGCAGCTGTATTCACAAAGGATATCTCCCGCGCTCTGGATATTGCCTATAAGCTGGAGGCAGGTGGAGTGATTGTGAACTGGTCTTCGGCACTACGCGTGGAAAGCTTACCCTTCGGCGGAATCAAAATGAGCGGCCACGGGCGCGAGGGACTGCACGATACTCTCAACGAGATGACAGATCAGAAGGTGATCCTGATACACAATGCCCTTAGCGTGTTTGGACAGGTGTAGGCAGAACGATGCGTAAGCACGAGTACCTGTTGATGCAGGACATCAGTAAGAGCTACGATGGAACCCAGGCTTTACGCGGGGTGACGTTCTCTGCTGATCTGGGCGAGGTGCATGCCATCGTTGGCGAAAACGGGGCAGGGAAGTCCACTCTGATCAAGATACTTTCCGGTGCCGTCCGATATGATGCGGGCCAGATTTTGATCGATGGTAAACCTGTTTCGCTCGATTCGCCGCTCCACGCACACCAAGCAGGTATCCGGGCAGTATACCAGGAGTTCAGCCTGATACCGCATCTGACCGTCACCGAAAACATCCTGTTGGGCAGAATGCCACATGGCAAGCTTCGTGGGTGGGTAGATTGGACTGCAGCGCATCGCCGGGCTCAGGATATCCTGGATGGGCTTGGCTTCACCGGAATTGATGTTCGAACGCCAGTCTCGCAGTTGAGTGTCTCCCACCAGCAAATGGTGGAAATTGCCAAGGCGGTGGCAGAGCGACCACGTATCCTGATTTTGGATGAGCCTTCGGCGGTTCTCTCACAGGAGGAGTTGAAGCGCCTCTTCGCTCTCGTACAGCAGCTCAAGTCAGCATCCACACTTATTCTCTACATTTCCCACCGGCTGAACGAGGTGTTCGAAATAGCAGATCGTATCACAGTGCTCAAAGATGGTGAGATTGTGGGCACCGTGCGTCCACAAGATACTGATGAAGGCCGGTTGATCAAAATGATGGTGGGACGAACGCTTGGAGAGTTTTATCCAAAGCGAGAGGCCAAGGTGGGTGGTGAAGTTCTGGCAGTGCAGGGCCTGAGTCGAGAGGGTGCATTCGCAGATGTCTCATTTTCACTGGCACGTGGGGAGATCCTAGGGATGTTTGGGTTGGTCGGCAGCGGCCGCACGCAGGTGGCGCGCAGCATTTATGGCGCCGAACCACCCGACGCGGGAGAAATTCGTTTGGAAGGCAAGACAATCAAGATAAGGTCTCCGCGCGATGCATTGCAGCTGGGTATCGCGCTGCTAACTGAGGACCGCAAGCGGGATGGTCTGGTCCTGAGCTGTTCTATTCGTGACAATATCAGCTTGGCCACGCTGCCCGAGGTGACTCGCTGGGGGTTTTTGAACATGCACCAAGTGGATGCCCGGGTACAGCGTCAAGTACAAGAACTGACCATCCGACCGCCTCAGATACAGCGTCTTGTCCGCCAGCTCAGTGGCGGCAATCAACAGAAGGTAGTGCTTGCCAAATGGCTCTTGACTCACGCAAAGGTTCTCATACTGGACGAGCCGACCCGCGGTGTGGACATAGCAACCAAAGTTGACATTTATCACATCATGAGCGACTTGGCTGACCAAGGAGTGGGCATTTTGCTCATCTCATCTGAACTGCCAGAGATCTTGGGTATGAGTGATCGGGTGCTGGTGATGCGTGAGGGGCGACTTGTCGGCGAGTTCACTCGGGCACAGGCGAGTGAAGAAAAATTGTTGGCATGTGCAGCAGGGCTGCTGCAATGATGTGATGTAAGGCTATTGCGAACCTTATTCGGCGATGCATATGACAGAGGGGAGAAAGAAGTGAACGCTTCGTTATCGGTTCAGATCAGGCAGCGGCTTTTCACCCGGCTGCGCCGTCGCTGGGCAGATTATGGGTTTATAGTGGCGTTCGTCATCTTGATCTTGATCGCTGCCTCATTCTCGGACGTATTTTTCACGCAGCGTAATATCAGCAACTTGTTCCGACAGATCGTGACCAACGGCCTAATCAGCCTTGGCATGCTGACAGTGATCCTCACGGGCGGCATCGATCTCTCGGTCGGCTCGATTGTAGCTCTGAGCGCGATCCTGGTCAGCGGATTGCAGCAACAGGTGCCGGTCCCGTTAGCTATCCTCGCTGCCGTTGCGGCTGGGGGGCTAGTCGGTATTATCAATGGTGTTCTGGTTGCCCATTTCAAACTAGCACCCTTCATCGTGACGCTGGCGACAATGGGAGCGGTTCGCGGGGTTGTCTATGTCTACTCAGAAACACCACAAACGCCATCAGATCCTACCTTCCGGACTCTCCTGGGTGGATTCGTTGGTCCTGTGCCAGTGGCAGCTGTCATTATGCTGATCTGTTTTCCACTCGTCTGGTCGTTTCTCAACCGGATGGCTGCCGGGCGGGCCATCGTGGCGATCGGCGGCAATCAGGAGGCAGTGCGGCTCGCCGGTATCAATGTGAACCAGCACATCATATTGGCGTATGTTATCTCCGGCCTCTTCTCTGCTATTGCCGGCGTCTTACTTGCAGCGCGCCTGGGCATCGCTCAGCCCAGCGTGGGATCGGGCTACGAATTGGATGCCATCGCCGCATGCGTCATCGGTGGTGCAGTTCTGGGTGGTGGTGGAGGTGGTGCAATCGGCACATTTGGCGGTGTGTTCACCTTGGGGTTGATCGACAACTTGTTGAACATGTTCAATGTGCAGACCTACTACCAGCAGATTCTCAAGGGGCTCATCATTCTGTTCGCCGTGTTAGCTCGGCGCAAGGAGTAATAGGCGGTACAGGTCTGTATCCTCCCTTCCAACGGGGAGGAGGCGGACGATACAATGAAAAAGGGGGGGTGATCAAGAGCGGGCAGACCAGATATACAACACATGTAATTCCATATCCATATAGCTCAATAGCGAGATTTTTTAACTTTGATCAAGGAGGGATCAAACTATGAAGCGAACGGTGGTTTTCGGCATCCTCGTAGCGATTGCCTTGGTTGTCGCAGGTGCGGCGCCAATGGCCATGGCCCAGGGAAAAGTTATCCGCATTGCTATGGTGAATTTCTCACAGTGCTGCCCCTACTTCATTGGTATGGACAAGGCAGTCAAGGAAGAGGCGGCCGTCTATCGCAACATTGAGGTGATCAGCACCGACGCCAATGGTGATGCCGAGAAGTTGACCTCAGACGTTGAAGACGTGATTGCCAAGGGCGTAGACGGTATTATCCTCAGCGGTGCGTGGCTGGAGGCTGCCCCGGCTGCCCTGGAGGCTATCGAGAAAGCGGGTATCCCGGTGGTTTTGGTGGACCGCAAGCTGAAAGGTGGTAACTATACCAGCTGGGTCGGTCCCGACAACTATGGCATAGGTGTGCAGGATGGACAGTACATAGCGGAGCGCCTAGGCGGCAAGGGTCTCCTCGTCGTGCTACGCGGCGGACCAGCAGACAACAGCATCGGCCTCGATCGCACGAACGGAATGCTCTCCGTGGTACAAAAGACAGAGATCCGGGTAGAGATGGCTCCTGATTGGGGTGGCTGGAGCTCCGATGGCGGCTATAAGCTGATGGAAAACATGCTGGCCAAATTCGACAAGATCGATGCGGTCTTCTGCGAAAACGACTCGATGTGTCTGGGTGCTCAGAAGGCCATTGCTGATGCTGGCCGCAGCGACGAGATGTTCCTGTGCGGCGTGGACGGTGAGAAGGCAGCTTTGGTCGCCATTATGACCGAAGGCTCCAACTATGCCTGCACTGGTCTGAACAACTCGGATCAGATTGGGCGTGCGGCGTTCCATCGTCTGATGGCGATCTTGGCAGGTGCAGAGCCGCCCAAGGACACTATCCTGCCCTCCCCGCTCATCACCAAGGACAACGTCATCAAATTTTATAACCCGGATAGCGTGTTCTAAGCTCGGATTAGCTATCGGGTGAATATGCCCAGCTCGGGCTCTCAGCAACCTGGTGAGCTTCCCGCAGGAAGCTCACCAGGTTCGTTTCATCCGGACCTCCCATTTACTCACCAGAGAATGCCATCCTCATGGCCAAAGGACAAGTCAATCTGCTATATTTTAACGCAAGGATTTTCATTTTTTCCGTGAGGGGATGCCATAAGGGAACCCGATGAGCAAAGAAGAGAAACGAAATGTGTAAACCGAGCCGCGCGCATGAATAAGCGGCCTGAACTGCTCTCCCACGGCGCGATGGCACGTACAACGCCAGACGTCGCCCCAGACCCGTCGTTTGATGGGCCGGCACCACCAGCTGTTCCCACTCCGCCGACGTGCGGCGTGGTGCAGTGTGCGGGCGGCGCGAGCGGTCCTGCAGCCCTGCCGTTCCCTCAGCCTGATCGCGCGCCACCGGACGCGCGGTGCGCCACATTCGCGCCGTGGCGCGGATGCTGCTCAACTTGTGATATGCATGTACCAACTGCTCCCTCGCCTTCACCAAGTGCACCGCGTATCCTTCCCGATGAGTCCGTTCGGTCATAGACGGTGCTCCTCCTGTTGGAGTTGTTTCCACAACCCGTGGATGCGAGGAGCGCCGCCCTTTGTCAAAATCGCCTCAACCACCCGGTAACGATCTCCTGGCACAAGTATGCCCCAGTTGCCGCTCGGTTGCGGGGTGTGCTATACTCAGGACATAGAGCAGCCGTCCACGACGGATGCGTGAGGAGGAGGGGATGAAGGTCTTGGCAATGATCATGGCGGGCGGTGCCAGCGAGGCGTTGAGCGTACTGACGGCGACGCGCTCCGAACCCGCTATTCCATTCGGTGGCAAATATCGCATCATTGACTTCACGCTGTCTAATTGTGTGAATTCGGACATCTTCAACGTCGCCCTGCTCACCCAGTATATGCCCCGTTCGCTCAACGAGCATGTGGGTGTGGGCAAGCCATGGGATCTCGACCGTTCCCAAGGAGGGGTGCGCCTGCTACAGCCCTACGTATCGCGCGGCGGTCAGGCGAGCTGGCAACGCGGCACCGCCGATGCCGTGCGCTATCACCTCGACTTCGTTGAAGAGCAACGCGTCAACACTGTGCTCATCTTGGCAGGCGACCACGTGTATAAGATGGACTATCGTCCGATGCTGCGCTTCCACGAGGAAAACAAGGCAGATGTGACCATCGCGGTGCGGCGCGTCAGCCCGTTCGAAGCGTATCGTTTCGGCATCGTCACGCTGGACGCCGAGAACCGCGTGGTCTATTTCGAGGAGAAACCGCGCCGTCCCATTTCCAACCTCGCCTCGATGGGGATCTATGTCTTCCGTTACCCGGTCTTGGTGGACTGCCTGACCGGAGATGAGGGCAACGCGCGGCTGGACTTCGGACGGGATGTCCTGCCGGCTCTCATCAAGACGCATCGTGTGTTTGCCTATCCCTTCGAAGGTTACTGGGCCGACATCGGCACGCTGCAAGCCTACTGGGAGGCAAATATGGCCCTGTTGGGCGAAAGCCCTGCACTCGATCTCTACGACCCAGATTGGGTAATCCACACGCGCAGCGAGGAGCGTCCACCCGCCAAGATCGGGCCACGCGCTCAGGTGGGCGGCAACTTGCTTTCCAACGGGTGTATCGTGGAGGGCGTTGTGGAGCGCTCTGTCATCTCGCCCGGGGTGTATATTTCCGAAGGCGCCATCGTGCGCGACTCGATCATCATGAACGACACCTGGGTGGGGCCAAATGTTGTCATCGACCGCGCTATTATCGACAAAGAGGTGTACATTCCTGAAGGTGTGGTCATTGGGGACAGCGACGATAACACACCCAATCAAGCGTTGCCCCACGTGTTAAACACAGGTCTGACCGTCATCGGCAAGGGTGTCCATTTGCCGTCCGGCATCCGCCTGGGGCGCAATGTGGTAGTGCAACCCTTCCGGCGCGAGTCGGACTTCCCTACGTTGACGGTCGAGTCGGGTCGGACGATCTGACCCCTCACATAGTGGTGTGGAAGCAACCATGACCAACACGATGAAGCCAAAGTTGCGCGTTGTAGATGTGCGCCCTTTTCACGATGGAGGGCGTCCCTTGTTGTTGCTGCGTGACCCGCTGCGGCTGAGCGACCTCACGGTTGTGATGCCACAAGCGTTGGCGCCCCTGCTTGCCATGCTGGATGGTTCACGCGAGGTGGACGAACTGCACGCTGCCCTGCTTGTGCGCACTGGCCTGGATGTGCCGCGTGAGATCATCCACCAACTGCTTGAGCATCTCGATAACGCGCTTCTGTTAGACAACGAGCGTTATGCACATTCGTATCAGCAGGCTGTGCAACGCTACCGCACTGCGCCGGCGCGTGACATGGCCCTGGCTGGAGATGGCTACCCCGCCGAACCCGATGCGCTGCGCCGCCTGCTGGACGGCTATCTGGCAGCGGCTGGTCAGGACGGCACGTCCACAGTCACAGGCGGCACCGTCGTCGGTCTGATCAGCCCTCACATCGATTATCAGCGTGGCGGGCCGACGTATGCACAGGTGTGGCAGGCCGCTGCGGCAGCGGTCCGTGCGGCTGAGCTGGTGATCATTTTCGGCACCGATCATAACGGCCATCGCAGCTTGATCACGCCCACACGGCAGAACTACGCCACACCCTACGGCATACTGCCGACGGCGCGCGAAGTGGTCGATGCGGTGGCAACAGCAATTGGAGAGGAAGCTGCCTTTTGCGAGGAAATCAACCATCGGGGCGAGCACTCCATCGAGCTGGCGGCGGTCTGGCTGCATCATATGCGTGGTGGTGAACCGTGCGCCCTGGTGCCCATCCTGTGTGGCTCGTTTCACCAATTCATCGAGGACAGACGTTCACCCGCGGAAGATTCCACCCTCAACGCTGCTCTGGAAACCTTGCGCACTGCGACCGCTGGGCGACGCACGCTGGTCGTCGCAGCGGCGGATCTGGCGCACGTCGGGCCAGCTTTCGGAGATCCTTTTCCGGTGGACTATGTGCGCTACCTACGCCTACAAGCGGCAGATGAAATGCTCCTCCAGACCGTCCTACGCGTGGATGCTGAGGCATTTTATCAGATGGTCGCACACGAGGGCAATCAGCGCAACATTTGTGGTTTGCCTCCCATCTACATGACCCTGCGCATGCTAGCCGAGGGCAGCGTCGGCGTCCTCACCGGATATGCGCGCTGCCCAGCGGATGCACAGAACACCTCTTTTGTTTCCATTTGCGGAGTGGTGTTTCACAATGTATCCATGCTCGGATGACGGACTGCCCGTCCAGCACATCAGCGTGGATGAGGCGTTGGAATACATCCTGCGTTGTATCTCCCCACTTGATGGTGAGACGGTACCTATCACCGAGGCGCTGAACCGGGTGCTCATCGAGGATGTCGTCTCACCGTTGGACATCCCTCCTTTCGTCAACGCCGCAATGGACGGATATGCTGTGCGCGCGACCGACGTGGCGGGCGCCAGTCGTGCCGCTCCGGCCATGCTCCATGTGATCGGCGAGGTAGCAGCGGGCAGCGTGCCCCAAAGTGAGGTCACAGCCGGCACGGCAATGCGCATTATGACCGGTGCGCCTATGCCGCCAGGGAGTGACGCGGTGGTGCCCTTTGAGGACACCGACCAGGGACGCGTGCAGGTTCGCATCTACGCCGCGGTTCGGCGCGGCGACAACGTGCGCCTGGCCGGCGAGGACATCCGCCAAGGGCAGGTGGTGCTCCGTGCAGGGCATGCATTGCGACCAGCCGATATCGGCGTGCTGGCAGCGATGGGATATCCCACGGTGCGCGTATTTCGCCGTCCGCGCGTCGCCATACTGGCGACCGGAGACGAACTGGTGGACGTGGGCGAACCGGTGACACCTGGCAAGATTCGCAACTCAAACGAGTACACTGCCATTGCGTTGGTGCGCCGTTATGGGGGCATTCCATTGCCACTAGGCATCGCCCGCGACACGCCTGAGTCGCTCACCGCGAAGATCCGCGTTGGCCTAGATCAGGGCGCCGACCTTTTCCTCACCTCGGCGGGGGTCTCGGTGGGTGACTTCGATATGGTGAAACACGTGCTCGCCGCCGAGGGTGAGATGATTTTCTGGCAGGTGGCCATCAAACCGGGCAAGCCGCTGGCGTTCGGACATGTGCGTGGCGTGCCGTTGCTGGGTCTGCCGGGCAACCCGGTCGCAGCGGTGGTGGCATTTGAGGTGTTTGCGCGGCCAGCCATCCTCAAGCTAGGCGGTCGTGTCGACTGGCGCAAACCATCGGTCATAGCGATCCTGGATGAAGACGTACGCAACAGCGGGCGGCGTCATTTTATGCGCGCACGGGTGCGCCGCGAGGCGGATGGCTATCACGTCACCACGCGCGGCAGCGATGTGCAGGTGCAGGGTTCCGGCATCCTCTCATCGTTGGTGTGGGCAAACGGGTTGGCAGTGGTGCCTGAAGATGTCACCTTCCTGCCATCTGGCAGCACCGTCGAGGTGTGGATGCTCGACTGGCCCGAAGGAGTGTTCTAAGTTACGTGATTTAGAGCACAAGTTACCAATTTCTGTATTGCCTTTTTGGATGAAATATGGTATTATAAGGGTGCAGTGAGTTCAGGCGACCGCTCACTGGCCTGGGGATTGGAGTCGCCGGATACGACATAGCGGCAGATCAGATGAGGTGGTCTCATCTGATCTGCCAACTTTTTTAGAAGGATGTTCCCGCTTGCCCACGCATTTGACGCAGGGCAAGGTCACAGCGCGCGCGTCAGGATCTCCGTCATCTCTTCGGGCGTGAGGGGAATGGGGTTGCCCTTCATACTGCTCGCGGCGGCGCCGCGTTCCACTACCTTGGGAATGTCGTCCTGCGTCAGGCCATAGGCGGAGAGAGGTTGGATCCGCAGCACCTGGCATAATTCGTGCACCCAGGCGATACCGTCGGCAGCAACCGCCTGGGGGTTACCAGTCAGGATGCGGGCGATCTCGTCGTAGCGTGGCAGGGCGTAATGATCCGGCTGGCGGGCGCGCAGCGCGCGGATGTTGACTTCCATCACAAACGGTAACAGACGTGCACAGATAGCGCCATGGGGTGCCTGGAGCATCCCGCCCAATGGCGCGGCAAAGCCGTGGACGGCACCCAGGCCAGCATTCGCCAGGGCTAAGCCCCCGAACAAGCTGACCAGCGCCATATCCTCGCGCGCATCAGGATCATCTCCGTGTTCATAGGCACGTCGCAGCGAGCGCGCTGCACGCGCCATGCCATCGCGCACCAGTGGATCGATCATAGCATTCGCGCGGCTGGACACATACGGCTCCAGCACTTGGGTCAGCGCATCCAAACCGGTACTAGCGGTGACGGCAGGCGGCACGCTATAGGTCAACTCGGGATCTACTATCGCCACGCGCGGCAGCAGCAATGGACTGCGCATGCTGACCTTGACGCGATGTTGCGGCGAGATGATAACCGCATTGCGGGTCACCTCCGCACCTGTGCCGGCGGTGGTGGCAATAGCAATCAACGGTGCCGCCGGTTCGCGGATCGCCTGCGCCTTGCCGATGACCTCGAGATAGTCAAACAGATCGCCCGGGTTGGTGAGCAGCCCGGCAATTGCCTTGCTAGCGTCAATGGCACTGCCACCCCCAATGCCGATCACCAAGTCGCAACCGGCTTCTTGAGCGCGCTGCACTCCCCAAAGTACCAGCTCAGTAGTGGGTTCGTGTGACACGGAGAAGAGGGTAGCAGCTACCTTATGCTCCCGGAGCAGATCCACCAAGGGCTGGGTGAGCGTCTCGCTCAGGCCGGTGACGACCAGTGCATGCCGCCCCATACCCGCCGCAATGGGACCTGCCTGGCGGAACGTGCCCCGTCCGAAAAGGATACGCCCTGCTGTGGCAAATTCAAAGGCCATCACGCTCTCATCCCCATCCCGAATCATCCGGGTAGACGTTGGTGTATTGGACGCTGGTACGCGGCTCGGCCATCATCTCGGCAACCGTGTCACGCCATACTTTGTAGTGAGTGGTCTCCTTGTGGCGCGCCGGATCCTCGGGCGTGCGGTAAACTTCCACCAAGATGAAACGCGTGGGATCCTCAACAGATTGGACGACGTCGAAGCGAGCAATACCAGGTTCCTGGACGCTTTGACGTGCGTTCTGGATGGTCGCTTCCTTAAACGTCTCGACGTACTCCGACTTGACGCGTACGTGGACATGGACGATGAGCATGGCAAAACCTCCTTACACAGCAACGGGAAAGCGGGTTACTTGACCGGGCGAATGCGCATAGAGCACAATTACCCAGCCTTGGTTACTTGCTGAGCACCACCTTCGTCCCGCTCTTGACACTGCGGAATAAGGTGGCGTCGCCGACCACATGCCCGACGATGTTGACCGGGCTGTAAGCGCGCGGGCGATCATCAGTGCTAACCGGTGTAGGGCCGAAGAAGATGCAAAAGGCATGGCCAACCGGCCAATATCCCAGCTCACCCACGGCCACCTCCTCCCGTGCATCCGGCTCTTGGCCGGTCTTGACGGGAATCTCGAAGTAGATTTCATCTCCCCAGCGGTTGGCACGTCCCTCGATAGGCAAGGCATTCCATATCAGCTGGGCGGTCGGGCTATCGTTCAGCTCGGCGGGCAAGGAAACATCTCCCGCAGTGATGGTGATTTGATTCATCGCAACCTACCCCTCTTTAGGCGAATGGAATTGACACATACCAAGATTATACCACGGTTTGTGTCATGTGAGGACAATTGACCTTACCAGGGACATCCGCCAAATCGCTTACGCAATGTTGCGCATCTCAGGGGTTGTGGTATAATAAGAGCTATGACGACTTACACACGAGCACAAACTACTGGTGCGTCGTTGCCCGCACGAAAATCTCCCTCCGTATCTCCGCCTTTCCTGCTCATTATTATCATGCTGATGGCAGGTTTCCTGATCGGCAGCGCCTACCTGGGTTATTTCTTCTATGTTGCCGTCCGGGATGCAGTGGCATATGCTGATTTGCCAGTGCTGCCTTATGTGGATCTGACCTTGCCGGTGCTCAATCCGGTGACACAGGTCTATCCTAACCCGCGCGCCGCCACCAATCCGGAGGCCAGCACTGGTCTGACCGGAGAAGCGCTGCCCAACTGGGAGGAGTCAGAGCGAGTCAACATCCTGTTGTTGGGAGTGGACAAGCGTCCCGGCGAGTCGATCGCGCGCACCGATACTATGATCCTGCTCAGCGTGGATCCGGCAGCCGCGCGGGCGAGCATGCTGTCAATCCCGCGCGACCTGTGGGTGAGCATCCCGGGCTATGGAGAGAACCGGGTAAACATGTCCTACTATTTCGGGGAAAAGGACAAGTACCCAGGTGGCGGGCCAGCACTGGCTATGCGCACTGTGCAGTATAACTTGGGCGTACCGGTGCACTTCTACGTGCGTGTGGATTTCGACGGGTTCCGACGCATCATCGACACCCTGGGCGGCATTGACATCAATGTTCCCGAGACAATTGACGACCCCAAGTATCCTGACATGAATTATGGCTATGATCCGTTTTACATCGAGGCGGGCCTGCAGCATATGGACGGTGATACGGCGCTCAAATATGCGCGTACACGTGCCACGCGTGGCGCCGACTTCGACCGGGCACGGCGTCAGCAACAAGTGCTGCTGGCCATCCGCGAACGAGTGTTGGCGCTCGATGTCATTCCCAAGATCCCCGAGCTGTGGGTGACCATGGCGGGCACTGTCCAAACGGATATGCAGTTGATCGACATTCTGGAGCTGGCCAAGCTGGCAGATCGCATCTCGGGCGATCATATCGAGACTGCGGTGATCGACCATACGATGACCGTCGATTACCGAACCGACACCGGTGCCCGTGTCTTGTTGCCGGTGCGCGAGCGCATCCGTCCACTCATCGAGCGGCTGTTCGGCACTTCACGGCCGGCCGTGGCACCCACTCCGACGCCCGACCCAGCGGTGCTGGCGCGTGCTCGTGAAGAGGCGGCACGTGAGGCACAGCGCCGGGCAGAAGTGGCTGCTGCCTTGCAGCAGGAGGGCGCTAAAGTGGTGGTGCAGAACGGTACGCCACAGATCGGCTTCGAGCTCGCTGTCGCCGAATACTTGCGTCAGCAAGGTTTTAACGTGCTCCAATTTGGCCTGGCTGATCGCAACGATTATCCACGCACCGTGATTGTGGATTACACAGGCAAGACCTATACCCTCCAGGTGCTCATCGAGCTCTTCAACGTGGCCGAGGAGAATGTGCGTCGCAGCCCTAACCTCAAGAGCGAGGTTGACGTGCGCGTGATCGTCGGCGCCGACTTCCATCTGCCGGAAGCGCATCCCGCTCAGCCGGTGCGCGTGGACGCCTTTATCCAGCCCAACAATCCTTAAAGGTGCGTGAATGGTTTATGCTGGCAGTGGGGGTTGATTTGATCGAGATCGGTCGGGTGGAGCGAGTATTACAACGTCATGGAGAGCGATTTCTCAGGCGGGTCTACACCGAGCGTGAGCTGGCCTATGCTCAGGGGCGCGTCGCTGCTTTGGCAACACGCTGGGCAGCCAAAGAGGCCACCGCCAAGGCATTCGGCACTGGAATCGGTGCTGTCCGCTTCAACGAAATCGAGGTCCTGTGTGATGAACACGGAAAACCGGAATTGCAGCTGCACGGCCAGGCTGCTCAGCTGGCAGCGCAGCGCCACTGGCAATACTTCGCCGTCAGTCTGTCACACGCTGGGGACTACGCGATGGCATGCGTGGTGATACAGGGATGACCCCTTGTCGGGAATCGCTGTAGATAGAGTGTAAAGCGTGAGGAGCCTAGCAGGTCTGCAGTTTGTGCGAATTTTACCTGCCAAAAAGGAGCATACAATCGATGACCGAGACCAAAGAGACCGCCAACCTCGAAGCCGGTATAGACCCGCTAGAGGGTATCTTGCTCCGGCTGTGTGTGTCGGTGGGTTTGTTGGCTCTGGCATTGGCATTGGCACCCCGGTTCGGCTCGTAGCATATAACGTGTAGATTGATCGGATGCTAGGGCGCCCGCTAGTCGGGCGGCTGTTGCCCGTCTTTCTTCAAAAGGGGATCCGGCGTGGCTTTCAAGGATCGGTTTTGGGCACGATATGGCATAGTCGTGCATAGATGGTGGTGCGTATTACTGCGTCCTGGTGGTATTGCCAGGCCTCTCGGCTGTTTCACACATTATGGAAGCCCTGATCCCCTCGAAATAGGTGGCCACTGTTTGGGTTAGCCCCTCTAGGGGTTGCGCGAGCGAGAGTATGTTCGCTTTGAAGCTCCCCGTCCCTACACCCCAGGGGCGAGTCTCGTGTAGTGTGTCACCGTTTCCTCCCGTTTTCCACAATCGCACCGGTTGATGGTATAATGCTATATCTCATCCGAGTGAGACGGATCACCAAGCCAGTGTGACAGCATTCAGTTTCGAACTTGTGAAAGAAGATGCGCAGTGCGCAGCACGCGCTGGCATCATCCATACTCCCCATGGCGATATTCCCACACCTGTCTTCGCACCGGTGGGCACCCAGGCGACGGTCAAGACTATGACCCCGCGCGATCTGCGCACACTGGGCGCCACCTTAATTCTGAGCAACACCTACCATCTCTACCTGCGTCCGGGGGCCGAGTTGATCGCTCGGCTGGGCGGTTTACATCGCTTCATGGGGTGGGATGGGCCGATCCTGACTGACTCCGGTGGTTATCAAGTGTTCAGCCTGCAAGCGCTGCGCCGCGTGGACGACGAAGGGGTGGTCTTTCGTTCCCACATCGATGGCTCTACGCACCTTTTCACACCGGAGAAGGTGATCGCCATCCAGGAACAGCTGGGCGCGGACATTATTATGCCGCTGGATGAATGTACCATTCCAAACGACTATGCCTATAATTTAGAAGCTCTGGCGCGCACCCACCGCTGGGCAGAACGTTCTCTGGCAGCCAAGCGGCGCTCCGACCAGGCGCTTTATGGCATTGTACAAGGGGGTGTCTTCCAGGACTTGCGCATCCAGAGTGCCCAATTTCTGCGCGCGCTAGACCTGCCAGGCTACGCCATCGGTGGCCTCAGCGTGGGAGAGACCAAGGCAGAGATGCACCAGGTGTTAGAGTGGTTACACCCCGAGCTGCCGCGCGACCGACCGCGTTACCTGATGGGGGTGGGCAGCCCGGAAGACTTGTTCGAATGTGTGGCGCGCGGTATCGACCAGTTTGACTGTGTGTTGCCGACACGTATGGCACGCAACGGTGCTGTGTTGACCCATCGCGGGCGGCTCAACCTGCGCAATGCGCAATACGCTGCCGACCCTATGCCTATCGAGGAAGGTTGTCTGTGCTACACCTGTACTACCTTCAGCCGCGCCTACCTACGCCATCTGATCATGGCCGATGAGATCACCGGTCTATATCTGACCACCCTGCACAACCTGCATTTTATGCTCGATCTCATGCGGCGCATCCGTCAATCCATCTTGGACGGCACCTTTATGGAGTTCAGGCACGCATTCCTGGCAAGCTATCGCACGGCTGGGAATGCCCAAGAAGCAGCACGGACGCCGCCGGAACACCACCCAGAGGACGCACACTACCCCGACGAGGTGACCTCATGTCGCTGATCCAAGCTTTTATCTTAGGCCTTCTGCAAGGTGCCACAGAGTACATCCCGGTCTCCAGCTCAGCACACCTAGTGTTGTTTCCCTGGCTGGTGGGTTGGGCAGAGCCGCCATTCACCTTCGATGTGTTGGTGCAATGGGGCACACTGGTCGGCGTGATCGTTTATTTTTGGCAAGATCTGTGGGCAGTCGTGCACGCTATGGTTCAAGGGTTGCTTCAGAGGCGACCCTTCGCCAGCTTTGAAGCACGATTGGGCTGGTACCTTATTGTCGCCACGCTCCCGGCGGTGGTGTTCGGCTTCTGGCTCAAGCGGGCGTTCGAAATCACCTACAGCCAGCCGCTTGTCGCAGCAGCTTTATTGCTGGGCACAGCTCTGATGTTGGCGTTAGCAGAATACCGTGGCAAACAACAGCGCCATCTGGAGCATATGGGCTGGTGGGATGCGCTGGACGTGGGGTTGTGGCAGGTAGCTGCGCTGTTGCCCGGAATCAGCCGCAGTGGCGCCACCATCAGCGGCGCGATGCTGCGCGATTTGGAGCGCCGTGCGGCGGCGCGCTTCAGCTTTCTGCTCTCCATCCCCGCCTTGCTGGGCGCCGGCTTGGTCGCGACAGCGGACTTGCTCCGATCCGAATCGCTGAGCAGCGAGCTGCCACCTCTGACAGTGGGCTTCACGATGGCTGCGGTGAGCGGCTACCTCTGTATCCGTTGGCTATTGCGCTATCTGCAAAGCCATCGCTTGACCGTTTTTGCTGCCTACTGCGCATTGCTAGGCATTTTCTGCTTATTGGTCGCGTGGTTGCGAGGCGGATGAGATGGCGCGGCGCAGACACACCCACCCTTCCTGCCTCGCGCGCTTTCTGGCAGCATGGGGCAACCTGGCCTTGTGGAGCTTTGCGCTCACTCTGGTGCTATGGAATCTGGCGCGGATATACCCCGGCGATCGCTGGCTGCTGGTGCGCGTAGGCAACTATTTCGCGCCGTGGTTGATGATCGGAGTGTTCGTTGCGCTCGTCATCGCTCTCTTGGGCCGCCGGCGCTGGCTCTGGCGCATGTTCCTCGCTTTGGGTCTGATCTTCGGGGTGCGCTTTTGGCCTATGTTGCTCCCCCGTTTGGATGGGAAAAGTGTCACAGCCGATGCTTCGACCGCTTCCCTGCGGGTGATGACCTTCAACGTGCATTACGCCAACGACGATGTGGCCGGCGTCACCCGTCTGATCCGAGCTGAAGCACCCGATCTGGCCGCGTTCCAGGAGTTCACTCAGCCCTTTGCTGACCAGCTGATCTCTAAGCTGGCACCTGAGTACCCTTATGCGCTGCTGGATCACAGCGAATGGCCACGCTTGGGCCTGGTCAGCCGCTATCCGCTCGTGGCGCTGCCTACCCCACCCGATGCGTGGCGCACGCAAGCAGCACGTTGGACGACGCCGGAAGGAGAGGTCATCATCTGGAACGTGCACTCTTCGCCGTCGGTGGGTCAGCGCGGATGGGAACGTCAGAGACAAACGTTTCTCGCGATCGCGCGCGAGGTGAAGGACGCTTCGTGGCCGGTCATCGTGCTGGGTGACTTGAACACCACCGACCAGGCACAGAACTATCAACTGTTAGCGGAACATCTCACGGACGTGCATCGCGCGGTGGGATGGGGCTTTGGCTTCACCTTTCCAGGTCGCTGGCGCGACCCTTGGCCGTTCCCAATCCACAAAGTGCCATTGATCCCGTTCCTGCGCATTGACCACATCCTCGTCAATCCGCATTGGTTGCCGGAGGAGATCCACGTCGTGCCCGAGGGGCCGGGCTCGGATCATTTACCGGTCGTCGCCACCTTACGTCGCGCGTTTTAACGAAGCGGGCAAAGTCTTCACGCCACGCCGAGAAAGCGGGCGACCGCTTCCGCCACCTCGGAGGGCTTCTCAACCATCATCATATGGCCAGCGCCTTGGATGGTGACCAGCTGAGCGTGGGGAATGCGCTGGCTCAAGCCACAGCTCTCTTCCGGCGCGATCATGCGGTCATCACTGCCGCAGATGACCAACGTGGGCAGCGTGATGTTACCTACCAACTCGGAACAGTCGAAATGCGCGCACGCCAGGTAATCCGCATATAGCACCGCAGGTGACACCGCACGCAGCAGCTGACGGCCGCGCAGGCGCATCTGTGGACTCGCCTGTGGTCCATATATCCGCTGACAGATCAAGTCAAGCGCTTTCTCGAAGCCATCTTGACCGCTTTGAGGATTCAGGAACTCCAAGATATCGGGTTGCACGCGCAAGCGCGCAGCGCTGCCTGCAATGACCACCTTTTCAAGCCATGGCGGTCGGCGTAAAGCAAGGAGTTGCACGATCGCGCCGCCCATCGAATGGCCCAACACCGCAGCGCGCGACAGTCCGAGGACCAACACGAAGAAATGCACCGTGTCTGCATACTCCTGCAACGTAGCACGCGCGTATCCACCGGAGCGCCCATGGGCAGGCAAGTCCAACGCATACACGTTGGCGCCGGGAAGACGACGCAATTCGGCCGGCCAGTGAATATGGCTGCCACCCGCCCCGTGCACCAACACCAGGTTGTGCCGCCTGGTAATATCCCCGTTATACTCAGCATAGAAGAGTGTCTCACCTGCAACATTTATCAAAGGCATTGGCGATTTCCGTGCTCAGCGAGGTAACTGCGACGGCGTAAAGGCGTTCGGGAACAGTTCGCTCAATGTGGTGACGCGGTAGTCGCCTTTCAGGTTGGCGATGACAAGCGTGATGTTGGGAGCAAATTCCATCATCACTTGCCGACAGACACCACACGGTGGGATGCCGTTCTGGGTGACAATGGCAATGGCTACGAACTCACGCTCCCCCTCGGACACCGCCTTGAAGATAGCAGTGCGCTCGGCACATACTGAAGGCGAGAAAGCGACGTTTTCGATGTTACAACCGGTGTAGATGTGCCCTGAGGCAGTCAACAGAGCCGCCCCCACTTTGAAGCGGGAGTACGGAGCATACGCATGCTCGCGCGCTTGCAGGGCCAGATCGATCAGCCGAGCGTAGTTCATCCGACAATGCTCTGGCTCTCTGAGGGCAATGATGGCGCCGGCGGTGTTTTAGGAGAGAGAACATTTCCATCGCCGCACGAGATCATCGAGCTCGCCGCTTGATCTATGGGCAGCCGTTTCACGCGTACCTTCTTAATACGGCGTCCTGTGACGGCCAGCACGGTGAGCTCCAGGTCGCCGAAACGCACCTGATCACCTACCACAGCGACACGACCCAGGCAGCTGTAAATCAACCCACCCACCGTGTCGCTCACGTCTGTGGGCAACTCAGCGTGAAGCGCCTCATTGATGTCGTCCAAGTCGGTGCGCCCTTCGCAGATTGCTTCATCCGGGCTGAGCAGTACCAGCGAGGGCTCTTCAGAGTCGTATTCATCCTGAATCTCACCCACGATCTCCTCAAGGATGTCCTCGATCGTGACCAGGCCCGCCACCCCACCGTACTCGTCCACGACAATAGCTATATGGACCTTGCGCCGTTGCAACTCTTGCAGGAGCTCATCTACTGGCTTAGTCTCCGGAATGAAGTAGGGTTCACGCAGAATGTCGCGCAGATGCAATGTTTCAAGATGCGGCCAGTGTTTCAGGATGTCCTTAGCGTAGAGGATGCCTACAATGTTGTCGATCGTCTCGTCATAGACTGGAATGCGCGAATGTCCGGCTTCCACGATCACGCGCAGTGCTTCCTCGATGCTCGCGTTGACCTCTAACGCGACCATATCGATCCGTGGTACCATCACCTCGCGTGCCAACGTGTCGCCCAGCTCAAAGATGGAATAGATCATCTCGCGTTCTTCTTCTTCGATGATGCCACCTTCTTCCCCGGCATCTACCAAGGTCTTGATCTGCTCTTCGGTGACGGTTGGCAAGTTGGCGCCTATGACCGCAACAGGTGTGCCGGTTAACCAGGCGTTCAACGCCATGCCAGCGCGCGCGATCGGTGAAGCAATGAACCCCAGCAAGGTTACAGGATAAATGGTCAGCGTCGCCACCCGCTCAGGATAGCGTGCTGCGACGACGCGTGGCACCATCTCACCCAAGAAAACCATCACTAGCATCAGCACCAGAGCGATCAGACCGACCGCGAGTGACTGATGCGTCACAGTCGACCATCCCGGGGTGAGCTGCGCAAGCTGCGCCGTCAGCAGAGGGCTATAGTGCACAAGGGCCAGCACCACAGCCAGGAAGATCAACGATTTGGTGGCCAGCTGCGTGGTGACCGATAGATATATAGGGTTATGTGCAAAACGTTCGATTAAACGGGCTGCACCATGCCTCTCCTCTGTCAGCAAGCTCAGACGCGCCTTGTCCAGCGAGACGATGGCAACCTCTGCGGCGACAAAGAACGCATGAGACAGAACCAACAGAAGAAAGAGCACCAGCGACGCACCCACATCGGATCCCACTTTTTATGAACCCTGCCCTTCCGCCATACCCGATTGGCGCATCACAATCGTTTCCACTCCGCTGCTTGGTCGGATAATACTCCCTGGCGGGTAGTAACCGCGCGGCGATGTCAACGCATACACGCGACAATCGGGCGCCAACAGGGTGCCCGGGTTAGTCACCGTATTACAGCCGGTCTGTACCCGGTCGCCCAGAATGGCACCCAGCTTGCGCATACCGGTGTCCAGTATCTCGTCGCCGAAACGTACCCGCACGTTGGAGCCGTCCAGCTTCAAGTTAGCCAGGCGCGTGCCAGCGCCCAGGTTAACGTGATTGCCCACAATGCTATCCCCCAGATAGGCGAAGTGTGCCGCATGGGCATTGTCCAGCATAATGGTGTCCTTGATCTCGGTAGCATGGCCGACGACACAATAGTCACCGATCAGGACGCGTTCCCGCACATACGCTCCGTGACGCACCTGGGTGTTGCGTCCGATGTACGCCGGCCCTTTGATAAGCGCGCCCGGCTCCACAACCGAACCGGCGCCGATGAAAATATGGTCTCCGACGATATAGGCACCCGGCATGACCTCGCCCTGGATTTCCGGCTTTATTATGTGTTCGAGATATTCCTTGAGCAGCTTCAACACATCCCAAACGTAGATAACACGTCGGTCACAGAACAACTCACGATGGGCATAACGCGATAAATCGAAGAAATCCTCCGACCTGAGCATAGATGAACTACACCTCCTCGGTTTGAAGACGACGTTTGAGCGCTGCTTCAGCCTCAGCCAGATGTTCCGGCGTGTTGACGCCAAACGCCTCAAGAGAATCGGTGGTGAGCATATCGTGCACTGTATGTCCTTCCGCAACCGCCATCGCTACCAAATCGGTGAGAAAGTACTCGCCCGCTTCTCCCTTGTCAGGATGCAAGGGCAGGTTCGGCAGGTGCTGCCACAACCAATCGGCATCAAAGCAATAAACGCCCGGATTGAGCTCCGTGATGGTCAGCTGCTCGGGCGTGCATTCTGCCTCTTCGACAATCGCCTGTACCCGTCCCGACGCATCCCGGATGATACGTCCAAACCCGCGTGATACGGTGTCGCGCACCACAAGCATGGCAATGGGAGCGTTGTTGCTGCGGTACAGTTGGTAAAGCGCGCGCAACGTTTCTGCGCGCAGCAGCGGCATGTCCCCATACAACACCAACACCGTTTTGCAATCGCCCACCGCTGCACGCGCCTGGAACACGGCATGTCCGGTACCCAGGCGCTGCTTTTGCTCGGCAAAGAGGACTCCATCGCCGAGCGCCGCGCGCACCTGATCGCCCTTGTGTCCCACCACGACCACCAGACGTTCCGGGTGAAGTGCGCGCGCCGCATCCAGCACATAAGCGATCATCGGACGTCCCAGCAGCGGATGCAATACCTTGGGCAGGTCGGAGTGCATCCGTTTGCCCTGGCCGGCCGCCAAAATTATCACTGCTAGCCCTCGCTCAACCAACTTCACACTCCCGCATAGCGTGCTCTACCTGCTTTATGACCACGCTCGTGATCTCGGCTAGGCGTGCTGCTGAGCGTGCCTCGAAACGTAGCACCAGCGCAGGCTGTGTATTCGAGGCGCGCACGGTTCCCCAACCATCGCCGAAGTCAATGCGCACGCCATCCAGTTCATCCACCGGCCAAAGACGCGCAAAATGGTCACGCACCCTCGCTACGACCTCGCGCTTGACAGTGTCCGAGCAGGCGATCCGCAGCGGGGGGGAGGAGTGGTAGGCCGGCAACGCACGCACCATCTCCGAGAGCGATAGGGTGTCTCGAGAAAGGAGGCTGAGCACCCGCAGCGCGCCCAGGATGGCATCGTCGAAGCGAAAGCCTGGCAGGTTGAAGAACAGATGACCGGACAATTCGCCACCCAGCGCAGCCGCGTGGTCGAGAACGGCGGCGTGGACATAGGCGTAGCCAGTGGGTGTGACGATTGGCTCACCACCATGAGCAAGCACATCATCGTAAAGGGCGCGGGTGCACAGCGCCTCGAACACAATACGCGCCCCCGGCTGCTGGCGCAGCACCTCGCGCGCCAACAGCATCATGATTTGGTCACCCAAGATCCGCGTTCCCTGTTCATCCACGACCACTAATCGGTCGCCATCTCCGTCGAATGCCAGACCGATCTCGGCCGCCTCGCGGCGCACAGCTGTCACCAACGCATCCACTGCACCCGGCGCAGTCGGGTCGGGATCGCGTTGAGGGAAATGCCCATCCGGAACGCAGTGCAGCTCGACCACCTGGCAGCCCCACGTGCGCAGGAGTGATGCGACCAGCGGCCCGTTGGTGCCATGGCCGCCATCCAGCACCACCTTGAGCGGACGACGCACATCCCCATAACGGCGCACTTGTTCTAGATAGGTTGGCACCACGTCCGTTCGCGTCAGAAGCGCAGCCGCATTGGGCAGTGACGTGAAAGGAGGCGATGAACGAGCTGCCAGCGCAACGATCTCGTGCAACTCTTGAGCATCCAGGGTGCGCTCCCGACGCAACTTGAGACCGTTATATTCCGGTGGGTTGTGACTCGCCGTCACCATAATACCAGCGGCGGGGTCACATAGATCGGTGGCAAAGTTGTGCACCGGTGTCGGCACCAAACCTATGTCGATCACATGCACACCAGCGTGGAGCAATGCAGCGGTCAGCGCGGCACTGATGCGCGGGGAGCTGAGGCGCGCGTCCCGCCCGACGACGACCGTCGGTTGATGCCAATGGGAAAAATAAATACCCGCTGCATAACCGATCCGGGCAACCACCTCATCGGGCAGGTCTCGGTCTGCCAGTCCGCGGATGCTATATCCGCGCACAAGATGCGGGTTAATGACAGGTTTGTCAGACGTATCGGTATCAGGCATTGAATCTGGTGATGGTCCCTTAGTCATAACACTCCACACACACCCTGGGCTAAGATCGGCAGTCCGCCCTGTTTTTACCAACTATGCCAGGTGACCATCACGCCCACTTTATTGTAACACGTCGGGCATCTTTGGGCAAAGCAAACCGAACCAGGTTGACAGACGTGGCGCCCATTGTTACACTCAGGTTCGGGTACATTATCCGGGCTCGATCGCCCAGCACACGGGTTACTAGGGTGAACAGCATTGAACACCGCAAAGCAGAGCATATTCGCATCAGCCTGGAAGAGGATGTCGAATTCGACCGTCTCACCACCGGGCTGGAACGCTATCGTTTTATCCACCAGGCGTTGCCAGAAATTGATCTAGCCGAAGTCGATACCAGCACCGCTCTTTTTGACAAACCGATTCGCGCTCCTCTGCTGATTTCATCCATGACAGGTGGCACCGAGCAAGCCCGTCTGATCAACTATCGTCTGGCTGAGGCGGCGCAACAAATGGGGATTGCGATGGGGCTGGGCTCACTGCGTGCCGCCCTGGAAGACGCTACCCTGGCTGCCTCTTTTCGGGTGCGCACTGTCGCCCCCGACGTCCCCTTGCTGGCCAATCTGGGCGCCGTGCAGCTGAATTACGGGTATTCGGTGGACGAGTGTCGCCGCGCCGTGGAGATCACCGAAGCAGATGCCCTCATCCTGCACCTTAACGCTTTGCAGGAGGCGCTGCAACCTGGCGGAGACACTAACTTCGCTGGGCTGCTGCGACGCATTGAGCAAGTGTGTCGGCAGATGGAGGTACCTGTGGTGGTCAAGGAAGTGGGGTGGGGAATTTCACGCGAAGTGGCGCGTCAGCTTGTCGCAGCCGGCGTGGCGGCGATTGATGTGGCCGGTGCCGGTGGCACCAGCTGGAGTCAGGTGGAGATGCATCGTACCACCGACCCGTTGAGACGACGGGTGGCTGCCACGTTCCGTGACTGGGGCATCCCTACCGTCGACTCCATCCGGATGGTGCGCGAGGCAGCGCCAGGGGTTGTGCTCATTGCCAGTGGCGGCCTACGCAATGGCCTGGATGTAGCCAAAGCCATCGCGTTGGGCGCTCACCTGGGTGGTCTCAGCCGCCCATTCTTGAAAGCGGCGACGACCTCCACCGCAGCTGTGATAGAGGTGGCCCAAGCGACGGTGACCGAATTGCGCATCGCCATGTTCTGCATCGGTGCCAAGAACTTGGCCGAGCTGCGCGATACCCCCTATCTGATCGTATGGGGAGAACATGAAAAGGTGATAGCAAGATGAGTTTGCAGCAAGCAATGGACACATTTATGCCACTCATCGAACAGGAATTGCGTGCGTGTATGCTGTCGCCTGAGAGCGGGAATGATGCCTTCGCCGGCATGATGCACTACCACATGGGATGGAGTGATGAGCACTTTCGACCTACTACGGCGCGTACCGGCAAACGCTTGCGCCCCCTCTTGACACTCCTGGCTTGTCAGGCAGCTGGTGGCTCCCCCCAGAGCGCTCTGCCAGCCGCAGCGGCGGTGGAGATCATCCACAATTTCTCCCTGGTGCACGACGACATTGAGGACCGTAGTCCCACGCGGCGTGGACGACGCACGGTGTGGTCACTGTGGGGCGATGCGCAAGCCATTAACACCGGCGACGCCATGTTTGTGCTGGCTCACCTGGCTTTGCAGCGCCTATCGTGCTACGGCATCCCAGCTCATTGCGTGGTCTCCGCCCTGCGCATCTTGGATGAAGCGTGTCTGGCACTGTGCCGCGGCCAACACCTGGATCTCGCTTTCGAGAGCACGCTGGAAGTGGACGCCGATGCTTATATGGCCATGATCACCGGAAAGACCGCGGCGCTCTTGGGGTGTGCTATGCAATTGGGAGCATTGGTCGCCTTGGGTGAGATGATACTCACCGAGCGCTATCGTAGCGTCGGAGAAAAGTTGGGTCTCGCCTTCCAAATCCAGGACGACATATTGGGTATCTGGGGGGAACCCGAGGTGACCGGCAAACCGGTCGCGGATGATCTGCGCAGCCGTAAGAAAACTCTGCCGGTTATTTACGCCCTGAACAAAGCTGAGGATATATGGGCGAATCGCTTGCGTCATCTCTATTCTCAGGAGCAGTTGAGCGAAGCTGATGTAATCGAGGCTGTGCGCATCCTGGATGCGTGCGGCGCGCGTGCATACGCTGAACAGCTCGCCACCCGTTACTTGCACGAAACGCTGGCGGAGATCGAGGCGTTAGGCGCCGAGCCTCAAGCGACTGGAGTGTTGCGCGAGCTGGCGCTTTCCCTGGTACAACGCGCCCACTGAGTGGCGCGATCCGAACAGGAATCCAGTCGGTTGGGCTATCACTGCCTAGGCGATGCGTTGCGTCCTAGCACCGCACGCTGATGGAGCACGAGCCAGGCCAGGCCGCTGATAGCACCCCCCAAAGCCAGGTAGCTCAGGCTGCGCCGTGCCCACCATTCAAACCATAGGTCCTGGACAATCCAGCCATCTATGGATGGCATGTTCCCCTCTGCGTCCGACCACGCAGTGAGAACGACCTGATGACGACCGGGTGATAACCCACGCGCTAATGGGATGGATACACTATTTCTCTCAGCGCAAGCGGGCAGACGCACCCCAAACTCCGCATCTGAGTCGACCGTGACGCGCAGCCAGCCTCCTGAGGAGAATGCCACCAGCCACAGGTCGGTTCCGTTGAAGGTGAATTGCACACGTGCCCCATTGCGCAACGCATGGCGGTATCCCCCTAAAACGGCGCGTGGGTCGCGCGCACTTTCCCAACCTGCATCGTACTCGACTGCCCAATGGTCTTCCTGATGATAACCGCGGTACATGATCGGCGGCATATGCGCTGCAGCCCGCAAGGCATGATAGACCGGCAAAGGGGTAAAATCGGGCTCGAGCATGCGAAAGTAATACTGGGGATTGCGCTCCCGCTCTCGCTCATCCGCCTGCTTTAAGAACCAATAGGTCGCGACACCCACCCACGGCCATTCTTCTTGGAGACGTTGATAAGCCAGCACGGCATAACGCGCCTGCTGCTCAAGCGTCACCCGACCATAGGCAGCTGGCAATGCCACATCCGGCGGCAGCGCGTTCCAGGCCATTTCGGAAAGCCAGATCGGCTTATGGGCGTCCCCGTTACGCACCATAATGTCGCGGATGTACAGCGGACGCGAGAAATTGAGCACACGCGGCTGCATCCGGCGATCATACGGACCGGACCACAGGCCGTATCCCTGGATGGCCAGTATGTCGAAATAGGGTGCTGCGCCGGCATCGTACATCTGTTGGAGGAACAATGCATCCGTCAATCCATGCGGATAGCGATCTAACTCGATGGTCGCGGCGAGAGCACCGGTGATGATCACCGCGTCCGGATCTGCCGCCTTGGCCCGGATATAGGCCTCTTTGAGCAGAGCGACATACTGGCGGGCATCCACCGGTTGTTCACCCCACTCCGGATAGATGTTCGGTTCATTCCAGATCTGATAGTAACGGATGCGCCCACGATAGCGGCGTACCACCGCTTCGACGTAGTTGCCGAAGTCCTCCAGATTATCGGGTGGCGCAAAAGCGCCCTTCTGCTTGCCCGCACTGCGGCTCCAGTCAGGTGGCGTGCTGAGACGAGCGATGATTTGAATATTATATGCCTGGCATAACTCCACAATCTGATCATACTTCTCCCAGGCCGAGCGGGGCGGTGTGTGACGCCGATCGATGGTATCGCCCGGGCCATGGATCTCGATGTCCTCCCAAGGGAATTCCTGGCGAATCCAACGGAAGCCCGCTGCTGCGATCATCTCGATGGCACGCCGTCGCTTGAGGGGGTCTGCCTCATTCTGAAGAAAGGTGTTGACGCCAAATGGATTCAGACCCGTATGAGCCACCGGCACTTCCTCAGCCAGCTGCAATGGGGGACGCGTCAGGTTGAAAACCAGCTGGATGAGACCGGTCACTTGGGGGAGCAACTCCTCTTCACCGGTCAGGTAGAAGGCGAGCTGCGGGAAACCGTTCCCTGCCTCCGCTACCAGCAGGATCACAAGCGCAACCACCAGGGCATAAAGAGGCCATAAGGCGGTCAGCGACCTGCTGCGCCCAATGGTGCTCATCCCCAGCAGCACTCACCCTTTGAAGCGTGGTTCAGGCAGGCCTTTGACATCCACGTGGATGCGGAACAAATCTCCCGCCATCGGCTCAGCATGGCGTTGTTCTAGGGTCATCCCTTCCCATGCGGTGGTGATATACAGCACATCCAGATTTGCGCCACCGAAGCGACAGCAGCTCACCTGGCTCACCGGCATCCGGATGACACGTTCGATTTTGCCTTCGGGATCGTACCGGGTGACACGCCATCCGCCCCAGTGTGCGCTCCACAGACATCCCTCGCTGTCCACCGTGTGCCCGTCCGGCCAACCCTCTTCCTCCGGCACGCGCGCGAAAAGACGGCGACCTCCCAGCTCGCCGGTGGCCGGATCGAATTCATACGCCCAGATCTCGCCGCGCAGCGTATTGGTGACGTACATCGTGCGACCATCCGGGCTCCAGGCGCCGCCGTTATAGACGGCAAACCCTTCGGCCATCTTGTGCACAGACAGATCGACATCGAGACGATAGAGCGCGCCGTCCGGTGCCTCAGGTTGCACGTTGTTCATCGTGCCGGCCCAAAAACGGCCCTGGCGATCTACCGCACCGTCGTTGAAGCGATTGTCCGGCCGGTCTGCTTCCGGATCTGCGATAAACTGCAATTGCGTCGCCGGTGGCTGCCAGAAGGCGAAACCCTTCGCCGTGGCGACGACAAACCCTCCGACTTCACGCAACCCCAAAGCGGACACCGGCACCTCGAAAGTGAAGATGGTATGTCGACCGCTTTCCGGATGGTAACGAAAGACTTTGCAGGCTGGGATGTCCACCCAGTACAACGCTTGCTCTTCGGGTACCCACAGGGGGCCTTCCCCGCACTCACAACCGACGCTCAACACGTGTTCTACTTCTTCACTCATAGTGCGAGCTCCTCTGGCAATTGATGAACTGTTCTGGAGAGTAATGCCTGAAGTGACATCCGGTGTGAAGTTTCATGGCGTAAGAGTGGGAGTAGGCGTCGGTGTGGCGTACTTCTCCAGTTCGAGTCGCTCGATGTCTCCTTGCAAAAGCCAGTAATCGATCGGAACATCCGAGTCGTTGGCAATGTGGAGCAGGAACGCCTCGCCGGCGATCAGGTGTCCGTGCCAGAAACGTTCGCCGGTGACCGGATCCCCATCGCGCGAGACGATTGCCCCGGCGCCCGTGTTGGCGAGCACGTTGCCACTCTGACGCGCCTGACGTTGTGCCTCAGTCAATAACTCGAACTTCACGCGGTCGGCGAACACCGTGTTTCCCGGCATAAAGAACAGAGTGAAAGCATACTCACGCCGTTTGCCAATTTCCCCCGGCGCTCCCCACCGATACCATGCTTTCTGGCCGACCTCCAAATGACCTATAGCAGCACCATCCCAAGGAAAATCTTCTTCGATATCCGATACTGCGGCAACAGGTGTTCCCTCAGCGCCCGGCTCGGTCTCGGATGGCGATTCTGGGATCACCAGGTGCACCACATCATCCGGGAAGAGCCAGAAGTCGATGCCCAGTGAGGTGTGGTTATACACCCGAACATAGTAGGGGTCGGCGCCGGGCAATACCCCTTGCCAGAGGTATTCCGCAGTGTCGGGGTCGCCGTCACGCGACACACGCGTCCCCACACCGATCGGTGCCAATGTGTCGACATCTTGACCACTCGTCACTTGGCGCGGGGAAAAGATCTGAAATCCGGCATACATGGCCTCCGCTCCCAGCTGCACCGCTGGCTTGAAGATCAGCGTGACGGCATCGGTGCGGTTGAGCGAAGCACCTGACGGATAATAGCGATACCACGTCTGTTCATCGGGGGCGAGATGCCCTCCCACGCCTGCAGCCGCCAACACGGCTGCATCCTCCATGCCGGTGCCCTGATGTGGCGCAGCCGCATGCACCCGAGGAACACCCCAGGCAGCCAACGCTACCATCAAGCTCAATGCCGCCACCAGTATGAGTCGTATCTGTATCACACTTCCGTGCATGTTGATCTCCTTTCACTGAGCGGACTTGGGTGGATGGACGCTCAGATATTGTGTCAACAGTTCGATCGTGCGCCCCAATATGTCATAGCTCTCCCACTCCTCAGAGCCTCCGGCGACAAAGACCGCGGCACCTTTGACGTAGTCATCCTTTTGCAGCTCGCTGTCATACCAGATCAGTTGGTCCATATAGACGCCGGGCATGTCGTCTCGCAATCCGTTGGAGTGCCAGTACAATTCGAAATCGCGCCAGCCCTTTGCCTCAGGCGGGCCTGGACGCGGTCGAACGGTGCCATCTACGCCGCATTCAGTGATCAGCAGCGGCAGATCTCCGTATCCCATCGGTTTCAGATGATAACGGTAAACCTTGCGATAGCGCAAGGTGAGCCAGCCTTCGTCCCCTTCGTCACTTCCTGGCGTGGACTGCAATTTGCCGAATCCCCACTGCATGATCGGCGCCGAGTACTCATGCAAACCCAGGAAACCCTTGTATTGTCGCACAGCTTCCAGCGCAGGCTTAAAGTGCTCCCACAACTCCAACGGCGGATGGCCTGCGCCGAAGTTGCCCACGACGGATCGCACGCCTTGTTCGCCTAGCAGGCGCGTGCGCTCGGCTTCCAGGTCGGCCAAGCGCTTCATTTTGTCCACGGTGTCCGCAACTGGCTCATTATAGCCCTCCCAGGCGTCGTAAAATTCAAAGCGCGTTGGCTCCAGCGCATGCTGCAACAGCTGTTCCGCCATCTGGCGCGCCAGTGGGATCGGATCCGCCGTCAGATCCACTTGTTCTGCCATGATGCGCCCTATCACGATCGTGGTGGGAGAGTGTGTCTTGGTGAAGCGCCCTAGATTGGGATCCAGATCCAGAGTCTTCAACAGCGCCGGCTTGCCCACCTCGATCAGCCGGGTGATTTGTGGGTCGGAGCGGGTTATGAAGATGCCCAGTTTGCTCGGCGGACCAGGCGGATAGGGTGTCGGCGTCGGAGTAGGTGTCGACGTCGGAGTGGGAGTGTGGATGGGCGATGGCGTGCTTGTCGGGGTGGGGGATAAAGATGGTGATGGCGGCGGGGGCGGTGAAGGGGTGGCAGATGGTGTGCGCGTAGCCGAGGGTGACGGCGGTATCGAGGTGGAAACAAACGTGGGCACAGGCGTTCCCTCACGCACACTCGCAATAAATTCGCTCAAGCGGCAACTTTGTAAGAGCGAGACGCCGGCGGCAGCGCCCAAACCGATGAGAAAATGTCGTCGACTCAACCTGCGTATACGCTGATCACGTTCCATAGGATTCATCTTAACATACTAATGGAGACTGTCAAACTGGCTGAGGTAGGGATGGCAAGGATCGCGCGTTTCTAATCGTCGCTTACGGAGCGCAGGAAGGCAGCGGCATCCTCCGGCAACATTGTGTTGATAAACATGCCGCTGCCCAGTTCGAAACCGGCCGCACGCGTCACCCGAGGCACCACGGTAAGATACCAGTGCAGGTATTCGTGGCCAGGATCGCGCAGCGGCGCGGTACGGATGATGTAATTGTAATCAGGGTCGTGCAAGCCACGATAAAGCTTGCGCAATACGCGGCGCAATATATCACCCAAATCGGATAGCTCCGATGCGCTGGCGCGCAGGAAAGATGCCGCGTGCCGGCGTGGGACAATCCACGTGTGAAATGGCGACGATGCCGCATACAAAATAAAAGCAACAAAAGAGGCATTCTCGACGATGATACGTTCGCCTGCGTGCAGCTCGTCGTCCACCATCTGGCAGAAGACGCATGTGCCAGTATCGTCGAAATAACGGCGGGCTTCCTCAGCGCGCATCCGCACCTCGTACGGCACCACCGGCAGGGCAATGATCTGGCTATGAGGATGAAGCAGGGAAGTGCCGGCACGCTCGCCGTGATTTTGGAAACAGATGATGTGCTCGATGCGCGGATCTTGGGCCAGCTCACAGCAGCGCGATTGGAGGGCCTGTAATATCATGGACAGGTGTTGGGCATCGGCAAGAGCTGGACACACATTGTGGCGCCGCGATTCGACCACCACTTCATGATAGCCAACGCCGGAAATGCGGCGGTGTACACCATCAAAAGAGCGAATGCGCTCCCCTTCTCTTTGCAGGGCAGGATATTTGTTGAGCAGAACACGCACCTGCCAATCCTCTCCGGGGGGCACGCGCGTGATTTCACGTTCCAGCTCCTCATTTCCCGGACAGAAAGGGCAGCTCGGGTCATATTCGGGTTGTTCTTCTGTTGACGGTCGGTAGGTTTCCAGGAATTGTTGGGGACGCCTGGCACGCTCCGCTGCGATGATAACCCACTGTTTCGTAGCCATGTTCTGACGCAATTCAGGCATCGCCGTCTACCTCGATCGCGATGTCCTATGCGAAAGGATCACGGGCGATACAACTCCGGCTTGAGTACACCCACGAAGCGCAGGTTACGATACAATTCGCGGAAGTCCATGCCATAACCGACCACGAACTCGTTGGGAATGTCAAAACCGATGTAGTCCAGTGGCACATCCACGACACGCCGTTCTTTTTTGTTGAGCAGAGTGCAGATGCGCAAGCTGGCTGGCTGACGCTCCAGCAGGATGCGCCGCAGATAGGCAATAGTCAATCCGCTATCGATAATGTCGTCTACGATGAGCACATTGCGCCCGGCGATGGGGATGTCCAGATCCTTCAAGATGCGCACTACACCGCTGGTCTCGGTCGCATCCCCGTAGCTGGAAGTGGCCATGAAATCAATGCTATGAGGGATGCAGATCTCGCGCATCAGGTCCACCAAAAAGGTCACCCCACCTTTGAGCACGCAGATGAGATGCAGGTCCTTGCCCTGGTAGTCACGCGAGATCTGCTGTCCCAATTCACGGGTGCGTCGACGCAGCTCTTCTTCGCTGATCAGGATGCGGGCGATATCGTCGTCCAACACGGCCAATCCCAAGCGCTCATTCCTTTCTCAACTTTTTAGAAATTCATCAATCGCCTGTTTGCTGATGCGATAGCTGGTGCCGATCTTCTTCGCCTTCAGCTGACCCGAGTTGATGGCGTCTAGCACATCCTGCTCTCCCACACGCATATAGGCAGCCGCTTCAGAGAGGGTCATCACCTCAGGTACGGCAGCCGCGCCGGACTGTTGCCCCGGCTGAGGAGGCTGCATCGACTGGGCCATCGTCTGACCCAACACGGCACCCAAACCCGCCCCGGCGCCCAGCCCTACGCCAGCGCCGGCCAGTCCTCCACCCCCTTCTTGCTGGGCGGCGTCGCGGACTGCCTGCGCGGCCTGGTATTGCATAAACTGCTGCATATTGCCGATGGCACCCATCGCCGCGCGCTGGTCGATCGCCTTCTGTACTTCCTCTGGCAGGCTGATATTCTGCAAGAAAAACGTCTTGAGCGCGAGCCCAAATGAGTCGAATTCGTCACTCAGCTTGCTCCGCATCGCCGCCGCCATCTCATCTTGCATCGAAGGCAGATCGAGAACCGGCACCTTGCTTTCACCCAAAACGTCAGCAAAGCGCGCGACGATGATCCCTCGCAAAAAGTCCTGAATCTGGCTGGTCTGATAACCGCCGCCGGTGCCCACGATTTTGGTCACAAAGAGCTGCGGGTCTGAGATCTGCACCGAGTAGTTGCCGAACGCACGCACGCGCACCACGCCAAAGTCTGGATCCCGTAATGTGACCGGCTCTTGCGTGCCCCATTTCCAGTCGGTGAACTCGATCATGTTAACGAAGTACACTTCGGCAGTGAACAGATCGTTACCACCGGTGGCCAGCCGCAGCAGACTGGAGAGCAGGGGTAGGTTGGCGGTAGTGATTTGATGTCGGCCCGGCCCAAAGACATCCAATGCTTTGCCATCGCGATAGAAAACGGCCGCCTGCGACTCGCGCACGATGATCGCCGAGCCGAGGCGAAAGTCACCGGCACCCACTTCCGGCACACGCACCACCATCTGATTGCGTTGCTGATCGGGCGCTTCGATTACGTCAATAATCCTGGCCATTTGATCTTACCTCCTCACTTGATCTCGCTATTCCGCTGTACCCGGCACTTGGACGATCACTTCCTCGCGCTCGCGCCAGCGTCTGTTTGCCTCTTCCGCTGCCGCGATCACCTGGTCCATTGCCGGTCGTAGATCCGCATTCGCTTCCTGAGCCGCTACCAGTGCACTGACAGCCTGCTTGATCGCTTCCACCTTTTCCAACATCTGGCTGTCGAACTGATAGAGCACATCCAACAGCTCTTCTTTGACCTTGATAGCATCGAACAGGCCGGCATAGCCGTAGCTGGCGGTGCGGATCATATCTCCCAGCTTCTGCACCTTGATGAGTGCACGGTCGACATCATCCAGCATGCGCAGTCCACCGCTGTCGAGCATATGCCGCTGGATATCGATCAGACGGCGGCGTTCTTCATCCAGCTGTGCGACAAGATATTGGCGTAACAACCTGTCCGCTTCGCGACGAGTCTCCTTCTCCTTGTACCCATGATAACCTGGGATCTTGGCCGCCAACCGTTCCAGGCCGCTCCGTGCATCCCGCACATCCTGTTGAAAGTCCATATCCCTGCTCCTTTATTTATAGAAAGACTTCTGCGCCACAATATTGGCACTTGATAACCCCCTTGCCGGCAAACACTTGTTCACCGCCACATCTGGGACATTTGTTGCCGGTCAACTTGGAAGCTTCCACTGAATATAACACCCCATCATCCCAGTTAATATAACCGGTGAATAGGCCCATCCCTACCAGCTTGTAGATGTCATTACGCACTTGCTCACTGTTCGACCGAAGCTCGAACACGAGATCACTGATATTCACCTGTCCACGCGTCTTGACCATGTCCAAAATCTTGCGCTGGCGTTTGATCTCGACCATCTCGCGCGCCTCGGCGCCACCGCGTATGTACAGATAGACACCTGCGCCGATCAAGGGTAATGCGAGGATGATCGCGATGGCAATGCCCAACGTTGCTCCGCCCGTCGCTGCGGTCTGATCCTCCACGGTGCGGGTGGAGGTGTAAGCCACGAGCGAGCATACCGAACTGAGCAAGATCCCCGCAATCACCAGGATGACACCTATGACACGTCCCGTTGCCATATCACTTTCTCCTCAAGTTGAAGCGCGCGCATCTATAATGTAGCTCATCCGAAACCGCGTGAGCCGCCACCGCCACCGCCGCCCCCACCTCCGCCTCCTCCGCTCCAGCCACCGCCACCGCCGGAAGAGGAGGAGGGAGGTGTACTGGTGAGCACGGAGCTGGCCGAGCTCAGCAAGGCTCCCAAGCTGGTGCTCATGCTGGAAAGGGAAGCACCCACGCTGCGACTCGCCTCCGACAAGGAGGGAATCCCTCTTCCCTCGCCAGCAAGCGTACCCGGCGGCCCGCCGGAGGAGCCCGCAGCTTGGGCGCTCCCCGTCGCCAGCGTGCCCCGGTAAACGGGGCCGCCTGTCGGCACAAAGACCGGCCCCCACCACGAAGGTGCCGGTGCTTCCACCGCGGCGAACCTGTCGATCAGCTGCCGCTCGATACCGAAGGCTGTTGCATAAGGCAGAAACTCCTCGAAACGGTCCTTGGCTGCATCCAAATCGCTTTGTTTTTCGAGATATTGTAGATAGCGCTTGAAAGCAAGCCACTTGGCTGTCTCCTCGGCGCCTTTAGCAGTGCGGCGGGGCATAAAATTGCCCAGGATGATCACTCCCAGTGCTGTGACCCCCAGTGACGCAGCCGGACAAAACGCCCACTCGGTGTAGTCACCGAACAATCCCACCAAGACACAGGCGCCCAGGACGGCGACCACAAGCCCCAAGGCGCCCCATATCACCCAGCGACGCCGGATAGACTGCGGATCAGCTGGGAAGAACCCTGCGCGCACCACTTCCCGATACAGCTCACGCTCGAGCGTCGGGATGGACTTATAGAACTTCTGTCGCAAGTCCGATAACTTGACCTGAGTGCGGCCACCGAAAAGGGCGCGCAGGAGGGTTTGTTCGTAAGGATAGACGGCTTTCGTGGCATCTTGCAGGTGAAATACGAAATCACGTCCGGAACCGATGCCCAAAAAGCCCTCGATCTTCTGTTCCTCCATGCGCAGGGCGCCACGACGGGCAAGGTCGAGGATACCTGCGATGATGTCTTTCAGATCGGCCCGCTCATCGACCAGCGTCCCCACCACCGCTGCCGGCAGGTCACTGGGCGGGTCGCTGATCTGTTCGGCTACCAGTCCCACCGGCTGATCACGCCCACGTGTGTACCACAAAAGATAGAGGGAGGCCGGACCACCGATCAAGATGATCGCCCCCAAAACGCCAAATATAATGGAAAAGATCGGACCTAAAGTCTGACGCCGGTCGAAGGCGGCCTGCCAGGCGGGAGGATCGCCTTGTACCACGCCGTGGGGAAACTGCACCCGCACTTCCAGCTCCCGATCGGCTGGGATGTCCTTCGCCTCGAAGATCACCTGGCCGCGCTCGTTGATGCGTACCGTCGCCGCCGGCCCATAGCTGGCCACTTTGAGCTGCTCCTGGGAGAAAGTGCGCGGCAAGCTCACCGTTATCGTGGAAGCGCGTATAGGGAAGTTGTGATCGGGAGGGATAGCCTTCCACCACAGTTGGTCACCCTCCGGGTAGAAGCGCAACCCCCCAATAACGCGGTAGCGTAGGATATAGGTATGCGTCGTGCCTCGCGTCTCCGGGAAATACCAGGTGATCTCCAAGTTGTTATCATTGATGCTGGTCACGAAGCCATATGGTGCAGAGGAATGCGGCTTATAGCGTCGTTCCTGCCCATTGATGATTTCAGCAACGCTCACCTCGGTGATTTGCTCAACACGATCCAGCGGTATCGCAGCAAATCCGAAGCGAAACGTGCCGCTCAGAAACTGGATTTCCTGGATTTCCTCGACCAAGATATCGGAATTGAGCTGGACGGTGAGATTGACATCATAGCGCTTCCACAGCAGACTCTTGTCCTGAGCTTGTACCATGCCGACAGCTAACGCCAATGTTGCCATCAGCAAAAGCCATATCAGGCCAACCCAAAACGGCTTGCGCATTCACCCCGCTCCTCTTCTGTGTGCCGACAAGGCACGCACGTGGTGGCTGGAAATACCCACCACCATCCTATCATAAAAGGCACAATTAAAGAGGGTGTTGAAAAACTCTTTAGTTACCCACTTTATTGGTCAATTTTCCTATGAAAATCTTTTCAATACTCTCAATTAAGGTAAAAACAAGCCCATCATAACTTATAGCCAAACTTGCGCAGAAGGTCCTTGCGCCAGGCAATGTCCTCTGGCCCTTCCACCCCTCGCGGACTTGCACCATCCACCACACCTAAGATAGCCCGTCCTTGATCTGTCTGGGCGATAATCACCTGGGTAGGATTGGCCGTCGCGCAAAAGATGCGACACACCTCCGGCACCATCTTGATAGAGTTCAGGACATTGATGGGATAAAACCCTTCAGCCAGAAACACGATGAAGCTGTGACCAGCGCCGATCAGTTGGGCATTCTGACGAGCCAATTCGATCATCGCCTCGTCTGTGCCCGACCAGCGCACCAGGCAGGCGCCCGATGCTTCGCAAAAAGCCAGGCCAAACTTGATCCCCGGCACCGCGGTGACGAGCGCTTCGTGAATATCCTCCACGGACTTGATGAAATGGGTTTGGCCCAAGATGAAATTAATGTTGGCGGGTTTTTCGATGCGTACCGTGATCAGTTCCATCGCCGCTGTACCTCCTTGAACAGAAAAGTCGCTAAGTTGGAGAGTCATCGGCCAAAGCCCGTAGCTGGCTAGTTGCTTGCAACCGCTGCATGTAATTCGGTGTCATGTCATCTGCTTTACCGTTGGGCCGTAGCCAACTTGTTGAGCCGTTCCCGCAGCGCTAGGCTAACACGTTCTAGATCCGCCGGTGTCTCGATTTGGTTGACGCACCACACGGCCAGACGAGCCATCTCCGTGTCGGTCAGATTGCGCAAGTCCTGCTCCAGCCGGTCGAATATACGCGACATCTGGATGCCGGCGCGCAGGGGGAACATCGCCGCTGTGCGCAAGTTGGGCGCCGGTTGCACCGGCACCGGTTCAGAGGTCACCAACTCCCAGATCAAATCGGCTGCCTGATAGGCAGCATTCGGTTTGCCGAGCTGAGCGGCGTTGGCACTACGCTGGCGCAACAACGCGCCATCGTTCTCCAGCCAGCGCATCAGGTACATCAGCACCTGATGCGGGCGAGGTGCCCAATCGCCGGCACCACCGGAGACGACATACTTGACATTGCCCGTCTCCTGACCGCGGATCGCGCTGCAATAGATCAACGGACGCCCACATGCCAGTGTCTCAGCGGTGATAAGCCCACCCGCCTTGGTGATGACCAGATCGCTAGCACGGATAAGGGCTGGCATGTTCTCGGCAAAACCGTACACGTAAGTTGGTATCTGCCAGCGCGTGGCGGTCAACACACGATAGAGCGCTTCATCGCCGCCCGTTACTACAACCAGCTGGATATTCAAGCCAGCGCGATCGATCAAACGCGCAATTTCACCCACGCGCGGCACCCGCGTTCCGCCGACCAACAGCACTGTAGGGAGCTCGGGCAACCATCCCAGCTCACGACGAATTTCCGGCGGGGGCCTGGTCTCAGCGGCAAAGCGCGGGTGCACTGGCAGTCCAGTGATGTGAATCCGGTGCACCGGCACGCCTCGACGTATCGCCTTCCGGTATGCCTGCTCCGTGGGCACCAGGCAGAGGTGTACCCGTGGGTTGAACCATAGCGTATGCACTGTGACTAAGTCGGTGATGACGCTGACAAGCGGCACCGAACGACCGGCGCGGTCGAACACAAAATTGAGCGGTTCCAGGTAAAGGGGATGGGTGCATACCACCACATCCGGTCGGTGCTCGTCGAGAATGCCACGCAACGTGTCGTGCAGCATCACCGCGACCACCTGGTCGATGATTGCTGCGGTGGCGAGGGAGTCGCTCAGCCAGTAGCTCAACTCATAGAGGGCGGGATCCTTCCGCACCATTTCATCGTAATTATCCTCGGTGACCGCTTGCAGGAACGACGGGGTGCTCGCGGCACGCAGAGGGTTGATCACGATAGGGATGCACTGGCTGCCATATCGTTCCTGTAATGCCGCCTCGAGCGCCAACGCAGCGCTGCGATGCCCTGAGCCAGCATCGGCTGTCAAGATCAAAATCCGCTTACGTTCGTCAGTGCTACTCATCGCACTTCCGCCTCATCTGATCCGCAACTCGGGCGGCCTGCTGTGGCCTTGTGCTCATGCCTGCATCCAACGGCGCCGGGCCAAGGTCGAGACTAACGAATATGGAAACCGGTGAACTCGCCGGTGGGCACTTCATATTCCACCTGCACTTGCTCTACCTGAGCGGAGGGAGGGCCTATGTGGCACCAGTGAATCATCTGGCGCACCGCGTCATCCTCACCTTCGAAAACGGCCTCCACCCGACCATCCCACAGATTGCGCACCCAACCTTTCACACCTAACGTTTGCGCCTTATTCCGCGTGTACCAACGAAAGTTCACCCCTTGCACATGACCGGAGATCCACACATGGGCGCGTAGCATCGTTTACAGCCTCTCACAAGGTGCACGTCGCCGTCGCAAAAGGTTTTCCAGAAAGCGACGGATGGTTTTGATCTGGGCCACCAACGGACGGCCACTATAACGCTGGGCAAAGTCCTCGATCACCACTTGTTCGTCCGCATCCGGTTTGCCGCATAGTTCGCGCAATTCCAATTGGTACTCGAGGATCCAGGTATACAAATCGGCAGGTGTGCGATGGGGAAATTCGCGTAACAGACCCTTCTGTTCAATCAACTGTGCTGTTGGCTGATAGATCGTGTCATACCAGCTGAGCGTTGCTTCCTCCCAGGATACCGGCGCGCCGGTGCGCTGTTCGAGCGCGTACTGGTGCGCCGCAATATCGGCCAGCAGGACCTGATAGCGACCAGGGAGGGTCACAGAAATGCCATGCCCGGGCCGTAGACGGTCCAGCTCCGTGCGCGTCAGAAAGTCGGCGCGGTCTGCTTTCAGGATCAGGTCGGCGATGGTGTCAGTGCTTTCCAGGGGTACCGGCGCAGTACACTCGGTCACGTAAGCCTGAATGGTCTTGAGGCCCATCTCCATAGCGACTGAGACGCGATGGTTGCCGTCCTTGACGAAGTACACGTCACCCACCTGATAGACCTCGATGGGTGGCCAGCCTTGCAACTCTTCGGCTAGTGAACGCACCCGGGCCCAACGCTGTCGGATTGAGGAAGTCCGTGGGAGGAAATGGCGGGTGAAGTCATTATAACGTCCCACGCTGCCCACAATTTTGTCCAATGGGATATCGCGCAGGCCACGTTCGCCTACCTCGCGCACGTGGAGCTTTTCGCGTACCATGTCAAATGGCAGCAATCCCACTTCGGAGCGCGTGATAAAGCTCGCCAGTTCAGTGAGAATGGCACGCTCACGCAGTCGGTCAAACTCTTGTACTGCCTCTATCCGTTTGAGCTGGCTCGACACTTGCCGCTCCTCTTCTCCTCATTGGAAACGTTCCGTGACGGACGGAGGACGACGCGGGGATTGACCTCCCGGCAGCCCCATGATATGGTGCTATGCGTATACCTCTCGATCACATTCCATTTTATCAGCAAGTAGAGAGCAACACAAGTGGAAACTCGAGTGAAAATACTGGAGAGGTCACGAGCCATGGCAACGCCGAACCTAGAACATGAATCGTATGTCTCGCCGTTTAGCTGGCGCTATGGAAGCCCTCAGATGCGTGCCATTTGGAGTGAGGTTCATAAACGTCGCCTCTGGCGGCGCGTCTGGTTGGCGCTGGCTGAGGCTCAATGTTCTTTTGGGTTGGTGACCAAAGCGCAAGTGGAAGATTTGCGCGCGCACGTCGAGGATGTCGACCTTGCATACGCCCATCAGATCGAGGCGGAAATTCAGCATGACCTGATGGCTGAGTTGCGCGTATTCGCTGCCCAGTGTCCCCTAGGCGGCGCCATCCTACATCTCGGAGCCACCTCGATGGACATTGAGGACAACGCCGATGTATTGCGCATCCGCGCTGCACTGGATCTGACGGTGGAACGCCTGAGAGAAGCGCTGCGGGCTTTGGCCGACCAAATCGAACGTTGGGCCGATGTAGTCTGTATGGGTTTTACCCACCTGCAACCCGCCGAGCCCACGACGATCGGATATCGGCTGGCCCAGTATGCCCAGGATTTGTGGCTGGACTATCAAGAGGCATGTCACGTGCGGGATCACCTGCGCGGCAAGGGGTTGAGCGGGGCGGTGGGCACTGCAGCTTCCTACGTGCAGCTGCTCGGCTCAGCGGAAGCGGCACGTGCTATGGAGCGCCAGGTTATGCAGACATTGGGATTGAGCGCCTTCGAGGTGACCACGCAGACTTATCCTCGCAAGCAGGACTGGCGCGTGCTCAACGTGTTGGCAGGCATAGCCGCCTCGCTGTATAAGTTTGCTTTCGACCTACGTATCCTCCAGCAACCGGCACTCGGAGAATGGATGGAACCGTTCGCTGCCCGGCAGATTGGCTCGAGTGCCATGCCCTTCAAACGCAACCCCATCAACGCCGAAAACATGGACAGTCTGGCACGTTATGTGGCCACCCTGCCGCGCGTGGCATGGGATAATGCTGCACACAGCCTTCTAGAACGCACGCTGGACGACTCGGCGAACCGGCGAGTGGTCTTGCCTCAAGCTTTTTTGGCGGTGGACGAGCTGCTACTGCGCACGCTGCGCCTGGTCCGTGAGCTGCACATCGACCCAGAGGCAAGTGCCCGGTTGTTACACACTTATGGGACGTTTGCTGCCACCGAGCGGCTGTTGATGGAGCTGGTCAAAGCGGGAGCGGACCGGCAGCATATGCACGAGGTGATCCGCCAGCACAGCATGGCGGCCTGGGAAGCGCTGCGCCGTGGAGAGGCCAATCCCCTGATACAGCTCCTCAGCGAAGACAGCACGATCACCGTCTATCTGCCCCCCGCGCGCGTGCGCACTTTGTTAGATGCCACTCATCACATCGGGGATGCGCCAGCACGCGCCCGTGCTCTGGCACGCGGTTTGCGCGAGGCTTTGAAGACGACCGGCTGAGGCTCAGGCGGCGATGCCGGCGTTGCGCGAGGCGTGGTTCGAATTGTTGGGAGGCGTGAAGAGTTTCATCAACCGCTCTTCTCCCTCCCGATCGGTCACTGCCAACACTTCGTCACCCACCTCGAAGGTGGTCACGCCGCGCGGCACCACCACTTCGCCGCGGCGAATGATAGCGGCGATAACACAATGCGGCGGCAATCCTAAATCCTTGATGGCCACGCCGATGGCCTGGGCGCCCTCAGCAATCTTTTCCGCCACTAGCGAATAGTTGCCACGCCGCAGCTTCAGCAGAGTCACCATGTCGCCCAGGGACATTTCCTCCATGATGAGGCTGGCCAGGATCTCTGTGTGGTTGACCGCCACATCGACGTGGAATTTCTTGTCGAACAACCAGCCAGCACGGGGATTGTTGATGCGGGCGATGATGCGCGGCACGTTATAGCATGCGCGCCCCAGGTAGCAGATGGCCAAGTTGTCGGCGTCACTGTCAGTACAGGCGACCAAGACATCAGCCTGGCGGATGCCGGCCCTTTCCAGGACATCCGGCCGTGCGGGATTCCCTTCGTAGACCACCTCGGTGGGCAGCTCATGGTGCACGCGCACCAGCAGCTCCTTGCGATACTCGATGAGGCGCACCTCTTGCTTCTGCGCCACCAACAATCCGGCCAGGTAAGTGCCGGTGCGCCCTCCTCCGGCGATGACGACAAACATGATCAACCCTCCTTGAAGAGGCGGTGCAATGCCTGCACCCCCTCTAAAGTGGTGCTGAAGTACACCACATCGTCCGTCTCCAAGGTGACGTCACAGGTGGGCAACGAGGCACGTCCGGCACGTGTCAGCGCAACGACACCACATGGGAGATCGGGCAACAGCTCGTTGAGTTTGCGCCCATGCCAACGCGGCGGCACACGAAACTCGTAGATTTCAATCTCACCGTTACCTGCAGAAAAGACGGTGCGGATATCCGGCTGGACAAGCAAATCTTCAACGCGCTGCGCTCCCCAGCTCACCGAGCTGACGACCTGGAGACCAAATGCCTCATAGGTGGGCCGCCAGGCAGGATCGTAATTTCGCACCACCACATTGGGCACATGATACACGGTGCGCGCCACATGGCCGACCACCGCGTTCAAAGTATCCGAGTTCGTGACCACTGCCACACCATCAGCATGTTCGATCCCGGCGCGATGGAGCACATCTTGGGATAACACATCTCCCTCGACAAGACGTCCACGGAAGTCCGGATCGAGGTTCTCAAAGGCCGCTGCGGCCTGATCGATCACGGATACTTGATGTCCCTTGCGGCACAGGCGCGAAGCCAGTTCGGCGCCAAACCGTCCACAACCTATCACAATAACGTTCATTTAAATCTCATCTCCTCATGAAGCACAAAATGCCCACTTCTCACCCCGTCGTGGGCACCACATTGTTGATTCTACGGCGCTTCCGAAGGCAGGTCAAAAACAAATCCTGAGGGTGTTGAAAAAGTCCCTTGACCGATCAGATTTTCATAGGAAAATGGGCCAATAAAGCGGGTAACTAAAGAGTTTTTCAACACTCTCATCCCTATGAGATTGACAGATTCCTACAGTGCGCCTAGGATTGTGCCGGGAGATACACGCTATGGGAGATCCAAACATCCTGATCTGGGGAGCTGGTCGCATCGGTCGCGGTTTCTTGGCTGATCTGTTCCAAACGTCCGGCTATCACATCACCTTCGTCGATGCCTCCGAGGAGCTGATCGCCCAGCTCAGGCGAGCAGGACGCTATACGGTGGTACGCGCTGAAGGAGTGGAGAAACGGGACGATCTGGTCATCTACGGCTACGAGGCGTTCAGCACGGCGCAGACGGAAGAGGTTGCTCAGGCACTGGCAGGTGCTGATTTGATGGCATTGGCCGTGTTTCCGCGCGATTTTGCGACAGTGGCTGCCCAGATGATCCCAGGACTGCAACGGCGCTGCACCCTGCGACCATCCGCTCCGCTGGATATCATCTTATGCACGAATCTGGCTCATGCGGCACTTGAGTTCAGTGCTGCCCTGCATGCTGTGCTACCGGAAGACTTGCGGGCCTACGTTGAGCAGCAAGTTGGTATTGTGGAAAGCTTGGTCATCCGTATGGTGGTCGAGCCGCCCGCTGAAGAACGCAGGCGCGATCCGTTGCTAGTGTGGACGAACGGCTACGCTGAGTTGCCGGTTGATCAGCATGCCTTCAAGGGCACAATTCCCTCGGTTCGCGGGCTGCGATTGGTGGACGATATGCGCGCTGAAGAAATGCGCAAACTCTACTCCTACAATACCTTCCACGCCGCGCTCGCCTATTGGGGCGCCCTATATGGTTATGAGCACATCGTGGATTGTCTAGCCGACGCGCAGGTGCGCAAGGAAGCACTGGGCGCGTTGGATGAGTCTAGTCGGGCACTCCAGGCAGAGTGCCACTTTTCGGCGGACGAAATGGCCCGCTGGAATGAGGGCGTCGTGTACCAGACCAACAACCCGACACTAGGTGATCGTGTCAGCCGCCAGGCAGCCGACCCGATGCGCAAATTACGGCGCGAGGATCGACTGATCGGTCCGATTCTCTTGGCACGTAAGCATGCTATTCCGACACCCCATCTGGTCCGCGCGACCGCTGTTGCCTTTTTGTACCGCAATGCATGTGATCCGAGTGCTGTGGCCATCCAGGAGCGCATCGTCCAGTGCGGGATCGAGGTTGCCGTGCGCGAGATTTGTCAGCTGGGTCCGGAAGAGGAAGATGTCGTTACAGCTGTGGTAGCTGCGTATGCCGAGATAAAAAATATGCGGCTTGGTGCGAATGCGACTGAAAGCGTTAACGTTCCATAACCTTGCTCAGAGGAGAAAACACGATGGGCATAGTACACCGATTTATCGGCCGACCGGATGCCTATGACTGGGAAGGCGTTCCGGTAAAGCATTATGAGACAGGCGACATGAAAGGTGGCAGCAAGCGGGTATTGTTGGGGCCAGATGAAGGTTCCAACAATTTTCGTTTGCGCTATTTCTGCATTCCGCCGGGTGGCCACTCGCGTTTGGAACAGCATGCCCATGAACACGGAGTGTACATTTTGCATGGATGCGCACGAGTGCGTATGGGGGATGAAGTAGTCGAGGTACAAGCGGGGGATGTGGTGTACATTCCGGGGAATGAGTGGCACCAGTTCACCCCATTGGGCGACGAAGCGCTGGGATTCCTCTGTATCGTGCCGGCACATGAATGAATGGAGGGGGAATGGCCTCTATTCTTTCCCCAGAGACATCCCGGTGTCGCTCTTGAAAGGCATAACCCAACCCGCCGAAACCCGGTAACTGCATCTTGAGCGGCCGGGATCCTAGTTAGACGTCAGAACATTGCTCTACGAGCTATGATCAGTAGATAGCGAAGCGGATCCTATTCGATTCACCGTTGATTACGCATCCACAACACGTGACCGCACTTCGATGCCCTCACTCACCATCCGATGGATGGGACAGTGGCGGGAGATGGCTAGGAGCTTCTTGCGCTGTTCTGGTGTCAGATTGCCTTTGAAAACGATCTCCTCAGCGATAATTTCTTTCAGATCGCCAATCTCCTCACAGTGCTCGCAGTCCTTGGCAAAGTCGCGGTCGAATTGAAGACGCAACTCGACTTCTTCCAGCCCAATCTGGTGGTTGCGCGCATAGGTTGTGAGCAAAACTGCCGTGCAACCTGCTAAGCTGGCCAACAGCATCCCATAAGGGCTTAGGGCAAAAACATGTTCCACGGGTTTGAGCTCCTGAGCCTGGGCATCCTCCGGATCCGTGGCCCACAGCTCTGTGTCAAAGTTGCTTTTCTGGCGTAAGACGACTTTCTCAGACATGAAACCTCCTATCAGTCTGACCATTGTGCTCCAATCGCCTGTCCACACCGCGAGCATTTTTGTTCATCGTCAGCGGCGGTCGAGGACGGTTCTGCCATCGGATGATACCGATTGGCTTGTCCTTGCGCAAACCCGCTGTGAGTCATTGTGATGCTTTCTTGCCCGTGTCTCGGATGGTGCCCTTCTACTCACTGTGCTCTCCCGATGAAGATTATGATAATGCCTAATAGACAGAACCCGAGCGGACCGAAAATGTTACGCCTCGCTTTGATGCACATAAGTCGCATATGTTATAATCCCGCCATCTTTGCTGACCTTCGTTGCGGGACGAAGCTACGATTCACTATGGACTGGCGGTCGGACTATTACATCGGACGACGCGAGTTTGTGGCAAGCGTGGCAGGCATATTGGGAGCGTTGATCACTCTCCTGGTTGGCCTGCCCATCATTGGCTATCTGATAGCGCCGGCCTTACGTGCCAGCGGTGTTGCAGGCTGGGTCTCCCTTGTGCCGTTGTCGATGCTACAGCCAGGTATACCCACTCCTTGTTCTTTCTCTCGCCTCAAACAGACAGGCTGGAAGCGCATGCAGATGACCCGGACTGTCTATGCCCTCTTGAGGGATTCGGGTGATGTCACGGTGCTTTCGGATATTTGCACCCATCTCAGTTGCAAAGTCCGCTGGTCGCCTGAGCGGAGTGTCTTCGTGTGCCCTTGTCACGACGGGATATTCGACCGTGAGGGCGCTGTGCTCAGTGGCCCTCCGCCGCGTCCTCTCGATCGTTTCGATACCAAGGTAGAGAATGGCCAGCTTTTCATCTATGTGGAGGATTGAGGTGTGAATGGCTTGGTGTCCTGGCTTGACGAACGCACCGGCCTTCTGACCGTCTGGCGAGTCGTCTTCGAACGTAAGGTGCCTCGGGTCAACTGGTGGTACACTTTGGGCAGCGCTTCCCTGTTCCTGGCGCTGATGCAAGCGGTGACAGGTATTTTGCTCACCATGTACTATGTGCCCACCCCTGAAGAAGCGTACAACAGCATCCAGTACATCATGAACGAGGTGGCCTTCGGTTGGTTAATCCGGGGGATTCACCACTGGGGCGCTACGCTGATGGTGTTGACTGTCTTTCTGCACATGCTGCGTGTCTTCTATTACGGTGCTTACAAATATCCGCGTGAAGTAACGTGGGTGACCGGCGTGGTATTACTGCTGACGACACTCGGCCTGGGATTCACCGGTTATCTGCTTCCCTGGAACCAGCGTGCCTATTGGGCGACCGCAGTAGGCACCAGTCTCGTGGGCACTGTTCCGCTGGTGGGAGAGTTTCTGCTTCGCGTGTTGCGGGGCGGGACCGAGCTCTCGTTCCTCACCCTGTCGCGCTTCTTCGGCGCCCATATTTGGATACTGCCAGCCATCTTATTTAGCACCATTGGCGTGCATTTATACCTTGTCATTCGCAATGGCATCAGCTATATCCCACGGCGTGATGAGTAGCAAAATCTTGTATCTTTTTCCGTCGATCACTGGAAGGATCAGCCCACCGTGGACGGTTCAGACAAGCAGCGCATCTTAGCCCGTTACCGCGAAGAGAAAGAGCGGGGCGTCCACTTCTTTCCGGACATCATCTATAAGGACATTGTTGTGATGTTCGGTCTGTTTCTCCTGTTGCTTGGGCTGGCCACTTTCGTTGGGGTGTCCGCCGAACCTCCGGCTGATCCCTTTGACACCAACTACGTACCCCGTCCGGAATGGTATTTTCTTTTCCTTTTTGAATTGCTCAAGTTCTTCCCTGGTGAGATCGAATTCCTCGGCACCTTTGTCATCCCCGTGGCCGCGATCCTGGCGCTTTTCCTGCTGCCATTCTTCGACCGTCGTCCGATGCGGCATCCGCTGCGCCGTCCGGTGGCCAGTGGGGTTATGTCTGCCATTGTGCTCATTATGCTCGGCTTGACCATTCGTGCGGCAGTCACCACACCGCCTCAACCAGAATCGCCTGGCACTACCTACGAGGAACGCTTGACAATTGGCGAGGAACTCTACGCCACCGTATGTGCCGAGTGCCATCAGCCGGAAGGCGAGGGTGGCGAGGTGAAAGGGGTGGAGGGCCTTGAAGGGAGGGTGCTGGATCCGATTAACAGCCGTGACTTTCTCTACACACGCACCGATGAGACCATCTACAACATCATCGACTATGGGCAACCCGATCTCGGCATGCCACCTTTTGGCCTTGCGCACGGGGGTGAGCTGAGTCGAGACCAAATCGACGCCATCGTGACCTTTATCCGCAGCTGGGATGATCGTATCGTGATCGAGCGACCCCCCGAACCAGTTCCGGAGCTTGCTGCAGGAGAGATCCCGGACTACGAAACCCATGTGCAGCCGATCTTCAAGCGCTATTGTGTGGCCTGTCATCGGCCGGGCAGGGCTCAGAACAATTATGTGATGACGGATTACCACAGCGTGATGACCACGGGCGACCATACCCCTAATGTTATAGGTGGTGATCTCAGCTGCAATCTGGTGCGGATGCTTTATCGCGAGGAAATAGAGGCTGGTGGACCGATGCCCCCCACACGACCGCTGGATCCAAAAAAACTGGAGATCATCGTGCGCTGGGTCGAGGCGGGTGCACTGCCGGCACGGACACCTGGACAGGTGATTCAAACCCAAGAGCCCATCAGTCCCGTCGTCACCCCGACACTGCGATGAGAACTGACAGCGATCCAGCATAGCATCGAAGACATACACAATTTGACATCTGGGAGCAGAAGCAAAAAAGCCGTCACACCCCCTCTGTGACGGCTTACTTGTCTGCGATGTTTTATCTACGTAAGGATAGCGGGGGCAGGATTCGAACCTGCGACCTCCAGGTTATGAGCCTGGCGAGCTACCACTGCTCCACCCCGCATTGCTGGATGCCGAGGGTGGGATTTGAACCCACACGAGCCAATGCCCACTGCGCCCTGAACGCAGCGCGTCTGCCTGTTCCGCCACCTCGGCTTACCCTTAATCTTATTTACATTATACTTCATATCCTCCAAGCTGTCAAAAAGAGGGTGTTGAAAAACTCTTTAGTTACCCGCTTTATTGACCCATTTTCCTATGAAAATCTGAGCGGTCAAGGGACTTTTTCAACACCCTCCAAAAACATCCTGGAGCTTCCAAACACGCTCACAAGTTGCTGATAATGGCCGAGGCAAATTCGGACGTGCGGACCTCGCGTGCATCCGGCATCAGACGTGCGAAATCGTACGTGACGATGCCCTGCGCGACCGTTTTCTCATACGCTTGAACAATCCGATCCGCTGCCTCTCGCCACCCGATGTGACGTAGCAGCATCACCCCAGAGAACAGGAGACTGCCCGGGTTCACTTTGTCTTGATTCGCATATTTGGGTGCTGTGCCATGGGTGGCTTCAAAGAGGGCCAGCTCGTCTCCGATGTTGGCGCCGGGAGCAATGCCCACCCCGCCCACCTCGGCTGCCACAGCATCGCTCAGATAATCGCCGTTCAAATTAGGAGTGGCAATGACGTCATATTCATCCGGACGCAGCAACATCTGCTGGAACATGATATCCGCCATTCGGTCTTTGATCACGATCTTACCTTCGGGCTGCTGGCCGTCATACTGCTCCCAAAGCTCCTCTTCGGTCAAGGTCACGTCACCGAACTCTTCGCGGGCGACTTCATAGCCCCAATTGCGAAAAGCACCTTCGGTGAACTTCTGGATGTTCCCCTTGTGCACCAGGGTTACACTGCGGCGGCCTTCCTCCAAGGCGTACCGGATTGCTTTGCGCACCAACCGTTTGGTGGCGAAAGCGCTCATTACTTTGATGCCAATGCTGGAGTTCTCAAAGAAATGGGCGCCGAGCTCTTCGCGGAGAAACCTCTCCAGCTTGGCTGCCTCTGGAGTGCCGGCCATGTACTCGATGCCGGCATAAACATCCTCGGTGTTTTCGCGAAAGATGACCACATCCACCTTCTCAGGGTGTTTGAGCGGGCTGGGTACACCGCGATACCAGCGCACCGGTCGCACACATGCATAGAGATCCAGCTTCTGACGCAATGTGACATTGAGGCTGCGGATGCCGCCCCCGACCGGTGTGGTCAACGGTCCCTTGATCCCCACTTTAAATTCCCGCAGGGCGTCTAATGTCTCGTTCGGCAGATACTCGCCGTGGTACAATGCCGCTGCTTTCTCGCCGGCAAAGATTTCCATCCAGGCAATCTTGCGCTGTCCGCCATATGCCGCCTGCACGGCTGCATCCCACACGCGTATGCTGGCACGGGTAATATCGGGACCGATGCCGTCACCCTCAATGTAGAGGATGATAGGGTTGTCAGGCACACGCAACACGCCCTGGTGTATAGTGATGGGCTGGCCTGTTGATGGAATCACAAGCTTATCAAACGGCATATGGACAATATCCCCCCATGTCTGAGTGAATGATGGATTTCAGCCCTTCAACAGCTGAGAGACAGTGCGGAGTGCGTGCTCAACATCTGCGCGCTCGATACCGTAGTGGGTCACGGCACGCACTGTGTAACGTCCGAGCGGGAGCATCAGCACCCCAAGGACAGCAAGGCGTTCGCAGAATTCAGCAGCAGTCCATAACGTCCCTGCGACTTCGAAGAACACCAGGTTGGTCTGCACTCGCGTCAGGTCAAGGGTGATCCCTGGCATATTCGCCAGTCCGTCCGCCAGGAGACGCGCGTTGGCGTGATCTTCCGCAAGCCGGTCTACCATTTGTTCCAATGCCACAATGCCGGCAGCAGCGATGATGCCTGCCTGTCGAGTGCCTCCCCCGACCACCTTGCGCACACGGCGCGCTGCTTTGATAAAGTCGCGGCTGCCACACACCAACGAGCCTATTGGTGCCGCAAGCCCTTTGGACAAGCAAAAGCTCACGCTGTCCGCATCACGTGCCAGCTCTTTCACTTCCACGCCCAGCGCCACAGCCGCGTTGAAGATGCGCGCACCGTCCAGGTGGATCATCAGGCCATACTGATCTGCCAGCTGGCGCACCTGGTGCATATAGTCCGGCGTCAAACAGACACCCCCGCACATATTATGGGTATTCTCCAGGCAGATCAGCTTGCTACGTGGGAAGTGGATGTCGTCTTCGCGCACGGCCGCTTCGATATCGGCGAGTGCAAGGGTGCCGTCTGGCTGGTTGGGCACCTGATGGGAGTGCACACCGCCCAAGGCAGAACACCCTCCTGCCTCGTCCAGGAAGATATGCGCCTTGTCTCCCACAATGATCTCGTCACCTCGGCCACAATGGGTCAACACGGACACCAGATTGGCCATCGTGCCGCTCATCACCAACATAGCTGCCTCTTTGCCGAGGCGTTCCGCAGCCATCGCTTCCAGGCGATTGACCGTTGGATCTTCCCCAAAGACATCATCCCCCAGCTCCGCCGTTGCAATTGCCTCGCGCATCGTCGGAGAAGGGAGTGTCACCGTGTCACTGCGCAAATCCACGATATGCATATGGTTCCCCCAGATTTATTCGGAAGTGGAAAAAGTATACTCGATCAGGTATATGGGACAAGTCGAGTGCCCGAGGAGATTTACTCCGGTTCTCAATCCAGGCGAATCACCGCATTGCGCTCAGCCGATTCATAGGATGCATATACCAGGCGCATCGTTTTTAAATTGTCTTCACCGCTTGTCTCGGCGGCCTGATGGCTTTGCAGCGCATGGAGCAGGTGTGCGTTGCAATCCACAATGCTGGGATGGCACGCTCCATAGCGTGGATCGGCCCAGGTATACCAGGGATAAAAGATGCGCTCGCGGAAGATACCTTGCTCTGTGTCCAGTGTCAGCACATCATCCGAAGTGAGGGTGAGCGTGCCCTGCGTACCCTCTACGAAGAGGATCGGGTTGTCCACCCAACCCAGCTCACACACACAAATGACCTGACCAATGCGCAACATCACCGTGGCAATATCTTCCCCAATGGCACCAACCCACTTGCCGGATTTGTGAATCTGGCAATAGAGGCTCTGAGGCTCTCCGAAAAAGAAACGCGCCAAGTCCAACACATGGCTGCCCATATCGGTGAGCGCCCAATGTTCCAACTCTTTCAGGAAGGGCTGGTTCTTCACCTGTTCCAATGTGCCGTGACCGAGCTGGATGCGTGCTCGATAGGGCTGGCCGATGCGTCCCTCTGTCAGCGCCTGCTTCGCCGCACGGATTGGCTTCTGCCAGCGAAAATTCTCATGAATCATGAAAGGGATGCCAGCCCGGCGGCACGTTTCGACCATTTGGACGCAAGTCTCATAGTCTGGCGCCATCGGTTTTTGGCAGATGACCGGTACTCGATACCGGACCGCCATGTAAGTCAGCGGAGCGTGCATCACCTCGTGGGTGATGATGTCCACAAAGTCCAGCTGTTCACGCTTAAAAAGCTCCTCCGGATCACCGTAGACGCGTGGAATGTGATACTGGGCTGCTAGCTGTTCTGCCTTGGAAACGGTGCGATTGTACAGGGCGACCAATTCCACACCCGGCAGCTCCAACCAAGCTGGGATCTGGAATCTTGCCCAAAAACCGGTGCCCAAGACGGCGAATCGCAAGGTAGCCATCGGTCTTCCCTCCTCGATGTCGTGTATTGAGTCACCCACTTAAAGTTGGGATAAGATTACGGGATTGGAGCTTCCTCCCCCGTCAAGGTGCTGTGCCAGGTGTCACCCTGATCCGTGCTGGCAAATATCCCTCCTTGCCAGAGCACAGCGTAGAGAGTACCTCCACGCACGGTCAGGGCACGCACCCCATATGGCGCGCCGGTCGTTTTATCGGTGGGCAAACCGACATTGGCACGCTGCCACGTCTTGCCGGCATCCCAGCTGCGATAAACTCCCACATCAGTGGTGAGGTAGAGCATGCCCGATTCATCAAAAAGCAGGTCACCACTCCACGACCACGGGTCTGGAACCCCACTGCTCAAGTCGTTCCAGCTCTGCCCGCGGTCGAATGAAACGAACACGTGACCATACAGTGTCGCCAGGTAGAGCTGTTTGCCATCCGGTGAGAACGTCAGAGATTGAGCGGAATAACTGTTCATATCCTCCGCACGCAGATGCCAGCTATGCCCCCCGTCGGTTGAGACCATCAGCCCACCATAATTCAGCCACGCAAACACCGCTTGGCTCTCCGCAAAGTCCGGTGAGAAGACAATAGCATCGATCCCTGTTATCCCCATCGTGCTCTGGAATCTCGAGGGATCGAACACAACAGTCCAAGTCACCCCACGATCGTCTGAGCGGATGATGGATACACCGCGGCGGTCGGTTCCCCCCGCCAAGACGATACCATCGTTGACATAGTTCGGCGATACAGCTAATGCAGTTATTTCGAAACCGCGCGAAACACCGTCGAGGTAGTGCCAAGTTCGTCCGCCATCCTCACTACGTTCCATCGCACTGCCTATCGCGGCGAAAACGGTTCCATCTTGGGCGGCAGCTAACAGTGCTCGGTCACTAAGGTTTCCACGCAGCGGAAACTCGCCAGAGGACCAGGTGCGTCCTCCATCCGTCGAGCGCAGGACACCAACTGTGCTATGGGCGACGAGTAAACTGCCATCTGATAGGGCCACAATGTCCTGCAAATCCAGCTGGGCGATCTCCTCGTGCCAGACTGGCTGATTTTCCCAGGTGAGCTGATCAGGGGAATTTGTCACTGTACGACCATCGGAGCTCATAATGAAAAGATCCCCACTAGGCAAAAGGACGAATGCGCTTGGTTGAAAGTCGGGCGGCAATCCTCCCTGCAATCTCTGCCACGTATAACCTCGATCCGTCGAACGCTGGAGGACGCCCGCAGTGTCCATCCGGTACACCACCTGATCTTCAGGGAAATGCGGTGAAAAGAGGATGCTCTGTGCCGCGTTTCCAGTGAGCCCTCGAGCAGACGGTTGCCACGTGAGTCCACCATCTTCGCTCCGCCAGGCACCATCGTTCAGCACTAATCGGTCGCTTGCAAAATTGGGTGAGAATGCAAGCAATCCTCCTGGCACACCGGTATCATCCCATGTCATCCCTCCGTCGGCGGAGCGGAGCACAGTGTCACGGGTGATCATGACAATTCCGTCTTCAGCAAAGTTTGGAGACAGCGCAATGTGGCGAACTGAGAGATCTGTGTTCTCAGCAGCATAGCGGTTTGCCAGCCACTCCCATGAGTCCCCACCATCATTGGAATGAAACAAACCGTGCAAGTAGGAAGCTCCGAAGATGGCTCGATCGCGTTCAAAGGTGGGTGAAATAGCCAGCTCGCAGATCTCTGTGTCGCTGAGACCGCGCATCGTTGGAAACCACGTGTCTCCCCCATCCGTCGAGCGATACAGCCCACCCAAACGTCCGTAACCATGCAGGCCGACAAACACGGTTCGGTCTTGAGCAAAATTGGGAGATATGGCCAATGCACATACCAGGCGACTGGGCAACCCTCTCCCCACCAAATCCCAGCGTTGCCCGTCAGCTGAACGATAGAGGCGTTCTTCAGAGACGCGAAACAAGGTGCCGTCCGATGCCAGGAGGAGTTGTTGCGGTGAAGTAAAAGAAGTAGACGAGGCAGAAACGGGTGAAGGCAATGCTAAATCACCCCCGCTCGTCGCGAGCACCAATAGCTCGCCGTAAGGTCCTGCAAGGTAAAGACGCTGGTTGACTACATCGATATCAAGCAACCGATAATTCTGGTTCGGAAGGAGCATTTCACCAACGAGAGAAAGCGCACCGTCGAAGACCTGCAGTACATCGCCGGACAGGCTGAAGAGCCGCTCGTTCTGTTCGTCATAGGCGAGATAGCCCCCTGCGCCGGCCAACGTCCGCGCCTCATGGACCATGCCATCACGCATCTCAAATTGGTAGATGAAGCTGCGGTCCATACGGTAGCGCGTCATATAGGCGCGTCGATGCCTCGAGTCGAAGGCAGGCAGGCCAAAGCTGATCTCCTGGTGCGTATAAAGAAGCCGTGGCGAGTCGCTCACATCAAAGACAGCGAAGTAGCTGCCACTGTTGGAGCCAGGTACTCCGTTGTTGATGCGCACATAGAGAATCTGGTTCGGCGCGTCCAAATGGGTATCTGTGGCGCATTCTGCGTTCAGCGGATCCGTCGGTGGAAAGATCTGTCCGGTGATCGTCATCGTCTCGACGTCGACCACGAAGGTGTTGCACTGCTCCCTGCGACATTGGCACCATGGAGTGAGATACAGCCGGTCACTAGACGGCCCTACCGCCAGCTGACCTGCCAGATCCGGATAAACCGTGACATCCCAATCGCGTATGTCCACCACGCGGATTGGATTCCCGTCAATGTAGAGGCGATGTCGCGGGGCGTCCAGCGACATCTGTCCATAATCTCCCCAATTATCAGGGAAGACCGCGAAACCCGTCTCCACGCGGGCTATCTCGTGATAGTCCCTTAAGTCTAAAACATGCAGCCTGCCAGCGTCGTCTAACACATACAGGCAACTTGTTGCGGGATCTAGGAGCACGTCTCGCACACTCAACGACGTGTATGTCACGCGCACCGTCTCCGCCCGAGCAGGATCGATTGTGACCAACGGACCGAACCAGGAAGTGTACAACGCGTACAGCAAACCAGTTTGTGGATCAGCCACCATTCTATCCGGTCTGCGGGCGACAAACGTACTGGTCTGCGGGCGCAGTTCGGGCAGCTGATAGGCGGTGATCCTAAAAGCATCGTATGGTCCGCTCCCCAGGTATAGAGTGTGTCCATCCGAAGCCATTAGCGCGTACTCACTCATATAAGGATCGGTTGAGAGCTCAGTGGCGGCCGTTTCGGTCATAGGGGTTCCCGATGGATCTAAGATGCGCACCACAGCGCGATCGTCATCGGATGTTTCCAAGACGAACGGTCTTCCACTCTCCAGGTGGAGCACCATCTGTCCAACGCGTTCCGTGAACGAGACCGTATTTAGAGTATCTAAGTCTTCGGAGTCCAATACAACCAGTTCGGAGGGATCAGCGCGCAGCAGGTAGAGACGGTTGAGGGACGGATTTAGGAGCATGGATGTGTTAAAGCGACGGTAAGGGAGCGTTGTCGATCTTTGCACGACAAACCGTTCCGGATCCACTCTCCAAAGCTGCGTATCACTGGCGAAGTATAGCGCGTCAGGTCCAGGTTCCATCACCTCAACGCCGCGAATGCGCTCCACGATGCGCAGTGTGTCTGTGTCTAGCACGAACATTTCGGCTTCGGTGGTCTCCGCATAAGGATCCCCAGTGATGGCGTAGAGGCGTGGTCGATAGGGATCAACCTTGATGTCCATAGGGGTGGGGGGCGTATATTCGCCTGGATTCCGCAGGGCAACGAGTGCCGCAAACTGGTCGGTTGTTAGATCGAACGCGCTGATCGTGTTGCCTTCCTTGTTATCGCCATTATTAAACAGATAGATACGTCGATGGTCACTGTCTATTGCGATGCGAGCGGGATAGAGCCCACTGCCGGCAGGGACACCAAAATCCAGCGATGTCACAATCCGGGGTATTTGAACTGGAAGGGGCAATTGTGCAGAGGAAATATCAGGCCCTGACAACACGACAGCGAGGAGAAGAAAGCCACTTAGTATCAACAGGTATATCGAGATTGGCTTGTGAGTCATTCTAGTCTTTTCCCTAATCGTACAATGGAAACCGGGTAGGGGGACCGCAAATCTCCTGACACACAGATTTATGAAGGAATGGGGGCAGCGAGATTGGCAAATTCCCACCTTACGGGCGCAACTTGTTGCCGCTTCGGGAGTATTATATCATGAGTATGCATGATATACTGCAAGTGTCATACGAGCCCGGCGTTCGCACTGAATTGTATGGTTTGCGGAGAGGGGAGGGTTTGACAAAGTACCATGATTGATTGGGTGCAAATGGTACACAGCGCCCGTGTGCGGTCTGTGAGCACCGAGGTCGAACAGGGGACGGTGAGTGAGAGGGATACCTCCCTGGATGCTGCTCGACGCACTGAGGCGCGTGAAAGCATAGCAGCAGAGGAAGCGCCACTGTCTGCCGAAACGTGGTCCGAGGTGGGAAAGCAGTTCAAGGAGCTGGGTCAGAGTATTGCTGCTGCGTTCCGTATCGCCTGGGAACACGAGGAGAATCGCCAGCACATCAAGGCGATGCGTGAAGGCTTGGAAAGCATGATGGTGGAGATCAACGATCTGCTCAAGCACACGGCAAGCATACCGGAGACACTGCGGGTGCGAGAGCAAGCACAGAAAGCTGCCGAATCAGCCCGGCTCGCCGGTCAAATCGCTTTTGAAGAGGCACGCCCTTATCTGCTTGCGGCGTTGCGTCAGCTCGACGCCGAACTGCAAAAACTGATCGCCCAAATGGAAAAGGGGCAGCTGTCCAAGCAATCTTCCTCGGCGAACCATCATTGTTCGTGAGGCATCCAAACAACCCTGCAATAAAAAGAGCACGAAAATCTTGTATCAGCGGTCACATTGGGTGCTCGAGTAGCTCGATCGGACGCTGAGGCGCGAGTCAATTTCGGAGGAATAGGGTGATGCCGCCCAGGAAAGTCGAAAAGACAGACCAGGAATGGCGAGAATTCTTGAGCGCAGAGCAATATCTGGTGCTGCGCCTGAAAGGCACCGAACCCCCTTTTAGCGGTGAGCATTACAGGAACAAAGCAAAGGGGGTATACTATTGTGCTGGCTGTGGCAGCCCTTTATTCAGCTCGGAGACCAAATACGACTCGGGGAGTGGGTGGCCCAGCTTCTGGTCCCCCATCGACGAGCAGGCAGTGGAGTACGCAGAAGATTTTAGCTATGGAATGCATCGTACTGAGGTCTTATGTGCTACATGTCAGGGACACCTTGGGCATGTCTTCGACGACGGTCCACCTCCGACGGGGAAGCGCTATTGCATCAATTCCATTGCTTTGAAGTTCTCGGCGCACAGCGGAGAAGCATAATAACATAATAAGGTGAGCGGGGGCGGCAGGGTACAAGCCCTACCACAGCCCCCTTAGCATTCCGAGTATCCACAATTGTAACACTTATGGCAGCCCTCAATATGTAACATCGTTGCCTGGCCGCATTCCGGGCAAAAATCGCCTTTGATAGGCAGCACCAGCTGAATCGCCCCTTCTTCCACTTCTGGCAGGCCGGGTAGTTCCTCATGTTCCTGCAATCCAATGTGTTCCGCCAGAACCTGAGCGATGGCATCGGGCAGGCTCTGGACGCGCTGTCGACCAAATCCCTGTGGTCGCCCTGAACCGATATTGCGCAGCTGGCTTATAATGTCCTGCACACGCTGCAGAGGCGTCAGCGGGCTCGGCATGCGCAAAATTAAACTGATCAGGCGTCCCAACCCCTCCGCATCTGCTGCCACGTCGGAGCCCGCTTTGCCGACATTGATAAAAACCTCAAAAGGCTCTTTGTTGCCTTCGCCGTTGGCGTTGATGGTGATATACGCGGTGCCAATAGGGGTGTTCTTACGGTACGTATACCCCTGCAACACAGCCGGACGGGCACGCCATTTGATCTCCGCAGTTTTTTCTTTTTCCGGGCTGACCTTTTTCAGGACTTGTTCATCGCGTGAGCCGTCCCGATAAATGGTGCCCCCTTTCACCCCCAGATCGTACATCAGCTCGTAGAGCTGCCGCGTCTGCTGGATCGTATAATGGTTGGGAAGGTTGCATGTCTTGCTGATGCTGCTGTCCACCCAGCGTTGGATGGCTGCCTGCACACGCACATGCTCCTCGGCCTGTAAGTCCATCGCAGTGACGAAGTAATCGGGCAACGGCTCATTGGGATGTTCCGCCAGCCATTCCTCTAAGACTTTGACCTTCTCCTGGTGGACACCCAACCGGCTCTTGCGTGTGTAGGTCCAATAATAAAATGGCTCAATACCGGTTGACGTATTCACCATCGTGCCTGTCGTGCCCGTCGGTGCTTGAGTCAGAAGCGTGACATTGCGGATGCCCTTCTCACGCACCGCCTGACGTACCTCTTCAGGCATCCCTTGCATAAAACCGCTTTGCAAGAACTTCTCGGCATCAAATGCGGGGAAACTGCCTTTTTCCGCGGCGTAGTCACAGCTGGCCAGATAGGCCTCCACAGCGATGAAGCGGTATAGCTGGTCGATAAATGCCAGTGACTCAGGGCTGCCATAGCGCAATTTCAGACGAATCAACATCTCTGCCAGGCCCATCGTGCCCAGGCCGACTCGGCGTTCCATCATCTGTTGCCGACGGTTTTCCTCGAAGAAATAAGGGCTGGCATCCACCACATTGTCCAGAAAACGGACAGCGTAGCGCACTGCACGACGCAGGTCCTCCCAGCGCACCTCGCCGTTCTGCACGAATTTTCCCAGATGCAGCGCGCCCAGGTTGCAAACTCCCCAAGCTGGCAGGCCCTGCTCACCACATGGATTGGTGCACAAAATGCGCGCATAGTACCAGGAGTTGCTCATCTTGTTGTAGCGATCCACGAAGAAGACCCCTGGTTCAGCGCTCGCCCACGCGCTCTCAATGATGGCATCCCATATCTGACGTGCCTTGACAGTTTTGTAGACCACTACAGGTTTCCCTTCGGCCCGCCATTTGTCCAGGTCCCCATCCCACGTCTCATCGTAATCAGGATGAGTGGTGAGTGGGAACACCAGATCCCAGTCGCCATCGGCCTTTACCGCTTCCATAAAGGCATCGGTGACGCCGACGCTGATGTTCGCGTTGGTGATGCGCCCCATCACGCGCTTCGACTCGATGAACTCCATAATGTCAGGGTGCCAGACATTCAGGATGAGCATCAAGGCGCCGCGTCGGCTGCCTCCTTGCTCGATCAGGCCAGTAGCGAAGCTGTAGAGCGCGCCCCACGACACGGAGCCACTGGACCGCCCGTTGACGCCGCGCACGTAAGCATAATGCGGCCGCAGGCTGGACAGATTGATCCCAACCCCTCCCCCACGCGACATGATCTCGGTCATCTGGGCGAGGGTCTCGATGATGCCGCCGCGCGAATCGGCCGGGCTTGGCAGGACGAAACAGTTGTAATACGTGAGATTTTGGTCGGTGCCAGCTGCCGCGAGGATGCGGCCACCGGGGATGAATTTCCACCCGTACAACAGCCAACGGAAGCGTCTCTCCCACAAAGCTCGGTTCTCCGGTGCTTCCACGCTGGCAATGCCGCGCGCCACGCGGTCTAACATTTGCTCGGGCCTTGTCTCGATCGGCTTGTCGACGTACTCAAGCGCACGGCGCACACGTTCTCCACCGGAGAGCTCGACGATGACTTCTTCGCCATGCACTTCCTGCACGATACCCATTTCGCGTTGCCCCGACTTCATGTCCACAATGACCAACACCAGATCACCAGGTACAATGGTGGCCTTGTTGGACTCTTTGAGGGCATAGCGGTCCAAGAATATCTTCTGCCCCAAAGGATGGAGGTCGCTCACCTCCATCGGGGTATCCAGGGCGAGCACATCAATGTCTTCTTGCTGCTCTCCTGCTCTCGAGATCACTCTTTTATCTTTAACCGTGGATATCGGCTGAGTAGACATCATGGCTATCCCCCATATGGGCAACTTGCCGAGGATAGATGACTCGATATGGCAATGACCTTCATCCTTTCCCATCCCCAGCGAAACTCTCATCGCCCGTAGATACTATTCTGCTCTCTGATCCCAAAGCACCTTGCTTTTTCGGGTGCACCATCCAAAGCCAAGAGTAGAGCGATTTAGAATTCTTGCTCTCTCACGGCAACACTTCATCTGATCCTGGCCGCCTGGCCACCGTCGTCCCGCCGGTCCGCTTACAGTGTCGGCAATGGAGCTGGTGATGTACTACTACCAGATGCGAATGAGGTCAAGCTGATCAGCGTGACGGTCTTGCTTTCCGTCACCCCAAGGTATTACGGTGAGCCTGACGCCACGAAGATAGAACAACCAACCGTCTTTTGGGAGCCCCAAGACAAATCCCACTAGATATAGTATGTTATCCCTACAGCTACACGACTTCTGGCACGCAAACACAAGTTAGTATACAACAAATGGACGCGCGTGGCAATGGCTTTGAGGAGCTGTAACCTTAAAATTCGCGGACGGACTTTTTACATTGTTTGGAGCGGTAGCTGCAACTGATTGCGCAGTTCCTCTTCCCGTCGTCTCGCTTCCTTGAGCGCCTCGATCTCCTCGATCATGCGGTCTACGTCAGCAAACTGACGATACACGGAGGCAAAGCGCACATATGCGACATCATCGATCTGACGCAGTCGCTCCATCACCATTTCCCCAATCACCTGGCTCTCCACTTCCGCTTCGCCCAGCGCATACAGATCTGCCTCGATCTCACGAGCTGCCTCTTCCAGGACGTTTGCGGGCACTGGGCGCTTGCTGCACGCAATCTGCATGCTGCTTAGGATCTTGTCGCGCTCGAATTTCTCTCGTCGTCTGTCCCTTTTGACCACCAACAGATTGATGCTGGCGACTCGCTCATAAGTAGTAAAACGTTGCTTGCATTTCGCACATTCACGACGGCGACGGATGCCGTCGGTCACATCGCGTGTGTCCACAACACGGGTATCTGCGGCTCCGCAAAATGGGCATTTCATTTCACCACACCATCTTCATTCTCGTAAAGGGAGGAAACAATCTGATCGCCTGATATTGATACACAGAGTCGCCGACCAGTAGGGCGCACGGATCGTAACAAGAGACACCCTCACTATACACTGCTCACGGTTACACGGCAAACTAGCATCTGCACCCGGAGATCGGCCACGGTGCTTGAACTCCTGGAGTGTCTTGTCCTTCCCAGCAATAAAGGATACAATTCGGAGGGAAATGGGCACTGTGGCAATAGATTCGATCAGACGCCTCAACGGTCGCATGGGCGCGGCGACTCTTGCGGACAGGATCGGCTGCAACAATTCCCATATTGGCATAGGATCACCCATTACTTTTTGGAGAAAGGAGCAGAAAATGGCAACCTCGTCTGATAACAAGGGATTTGGTGTTGTTTCCGTTCTGATCGTACTGTTCACCCTGTTTACCGCGGCGGTGCATCTGTATATGGGTATCATCTACTATGACACGCTGTTCGTGCTGAACGGCCTGGGATATCTAGGGCTGCTCGGTGCCTTGTTCCTGCCCATTCCCCTCATCCGAGATCTGCGCATGGTATGGCGCTGGTTGCTGGTGGGTTATGCCGCGCTCACCATCATCCTGTATTTCGTGATCAACCAGCTGGGCGTCGACACTTTGGGATTGGTGACCAAGGCGGCAGAAGTTTTGTTGATCGTGTCTCTGGTGGTGGACCGCCACCGAGGCAGGTAAGCACGCGGCACATTTCGCCACTTCTCTAAGGATAGCAACGGGATGCGCCAGACCGGAGGTTATGCGGTCAGGTCACTCGAAATTTCCGTACAGCCGCCAGCTGTTCTTACTGTCTCTTTGTGAACAGGCCTTGGGCAATAGTGGCCGAATGGACCGCGCTCCATTCGCGCTGCAACCACATAGGTGCTTATCACCGCAGAGTGCGCTGCAGAACAGCAATAAATGAAACCATATACACTGTTACTCTCTGCGGTGGGATCGAATCCGCAATTCCGGATATCGTTCCCTAGGGTCAGGGCTTGATTGATGGGTGCAGCTTTGCACTCACAGCACGTCGCACCCACGTGGGGGGGCCATCAGCCCCTGCTCATAGTAGAGTGGGCTAATGCCTTGCAGCCATAGGTGTTCCTGGACTCTGTTGGACAGGAGCAGCGAGACATCCCTCCTGCTGGTAACGCTGAAAGAGCTGTCCCCATGGGGTCGTAGTCTTCCAATGCTCAAACACCTTGCGGTCACGTCTTGGCCAGCGGTAGTAATCGTGATACACCTCGGAACCCAGGATGAAGATGTTGACTAGCGGGGTGCGGAAGAAAAAGTTCTGGATGGACTTGAGCGGACCGAACCACAGCAGATCGCCCGCGCGGCTCGCCAGATTGTCCCCAACGTGAAAATTCCAACGTTCCTGGGCGGCATCGACATCGCCCACCACCTCGATGTCCCGCACATCACCCACCCCCAATCCACGCTCATGGGCCAGGCGGATATATCCGATGTCGCGCAGCGGATCAAAACCCATCATGCGCGCAGCTAGGGCATCGATCGCCACTTGATCCGCGCTCGCCAGGATTACGTTCTTGACCTCGGGGATCATCGTGCGTGGGCCAGGTCCGTTGCCTGCCGTGGTGCCGTCCATCACGGCGAAGAGACCGGTGTGGATTTCTTTTTGAATCGCCAGCAAATCCACCAACGTTTCATGAATCCAGCTATGGGTATAGTGCCGCCGCGTGCAGAGCAAACCACCGAAAGCGTTTTTCATGGCACCGGTGGTGGTGGTGTAAATGTGGCACTTCACTGTGGGCAAGTGCACAATGTTCTTGCCGATGAAGTAATCCGGAATGCGAATGCCCTCTGGGTAGATGTGATCCAACGCCAGCATCTTTGCCTTGGGCCGATATACGACCCATTTCATATCCTCATCCCGGAAGTTAAACAACACAGGGATGTTATAGGCACGAAAGATAGGCACGTACCCATTTAAGTCCTCGCCCTTAAACGCGTCGGTGACCACCGTCTTGTTCTGCACGCAGACTAAATCCTGATATCCGTGGGCGCGCAAGCTCAGGATAGTGCCCTCGAGCTGCCATGGGGTCGTGTTGGCGCCAGGGAAAGGGAAATGCCACGAGATGTTATCCTTCAGGATCGTGGTAGTAGTGTGGTCCAGCGCTCGTTCCACCTCAGCAAGCTCGATCAGGCGCTGGTAATCTTCCAGCACGGTCTCCGGCTTGGTGCGCAGGACAGCTACTCTGGCACGTGTGCTCATATGCTCAGTTTGCCTCCCTTGTCATACACACAACATTTTGATGAGTCTGACCCGATGTCTCAATATGATCATCCCCCATCACACAGTCTATCCCGGTACCAACTGGCTTTTCTCCAGTATAGCCAAGTCGATCACTCTGGCCAAATCGTCCCTCTTTCATACAGCTTCGGGTGGTGGCCCAGGCGGCGCTATTGGGGACGGATGACCGGGCAGGGTACAAGTTGACCCCGCTGCCAGCGCGACAGAATTTCCCGATTGGAACGGAAAGCGATCTCAGTTGGAAGCTCATGGGAAGCGAAAAAACGTGCCTCATCGGCATCGTCGCCAGGGGTGAGCCAGCCTCCTACCACCTGAGCTTGATAGAAGATGATGATACCTGCTCCCCGAGGGTCATTCCGATAGCTGCCCACATGGAGCAAATCAGTGATGCGCACGTGCAGTCCAGTTTCCTCCAGGCATTCCCGAGCAGCCGCCTCGGCAGGATCCTCATCGCTTTCGACAAAGCCCGATGGGAGGCACCATGCCCCTTGGGAGGGCGCCACCGCCCGTCGCACCAAGAGCACCTTTCCCGCGTGTTCGACCAGCACAGCAACGCCCACCTTGGGATCCACAAAGTGGACAAAACCGCACGACGGGCAGACACGCCGCGTGCGGCCGAAGACCAAACGATCGCTCAGCTCAGTGCGACAGTAAGGACAATAACGATAGGATGGGCGTTCGTCTCCCATCAGGATGCGCGCCGCAATTCTTCCACCGCTTCGCGTGCCGCCCACAAATTGCCCCACGGCGCGGTGATCGGGGTCACACATCCCGTGCCGAGCACCCAGCGGCGCCCTCCATCGGTCTGTTCAAAAGCGGCACGAGCTTCGGTGCGCACCTGTTCCGGTGTGCCGCGTACCATCGTCTCCCATTGCCGCAGTCCACCGATCAGAGCGCGGGGGAAGCGTTGCAGCGCTTCGTGCAAGCTAGGTGGTGTCTCCTGGTCGTGCCAGTTGATTGCCTGCACGGGGTAGTCCAGTACCAGATCGAACATCACATTGCGCCCATGAAGATGCAACACGTTGAACCAGAGCCCCTCAGCCGCTTCCAGAATGCGTAAGTCATAGGGTCGGCCAAATTCGCGATATTCCGCTTCACTCAGCAAATCATAGGTCGCGTGCTGGAGCGCCAGAAAGATGCCGGCAATGCCAGCGGGACGTGCTGCCTCGATAAAACGGATGATGGATTGCGTGATCGTCTCCAGCGCGGATTTGACCAGCTCCGGATACTGGCGCAGGTCGGATAGCAGGCGCTCGCCTGCCAGATTGCGCGCCTGTGCCAGTGGGCTGAAGATGGTGGGGATGAAGGGCACCTCATCCCTTACCTCGGCTCCAATGAGAAAGAGCGCACGCGTGATCTCCCCCAACAGTCCAGCATGGGGGTCGAGCACGGTGAGTCGGGTCCAATCCTCTGGCTTCTTAATCACGCGCCCGATCCATTCGCGCGTGCCTTCCTCATTGCCCACCCAGCGTGACTGTGCACCCCAGTCCGCCAGACAGTAATTGCTTGACGGCGTCACTTTGATGAAGTCGAAGTCAAACAGGCGCTGAAAGGCAAGTGTGGAGCGGGCCAGGAGATCACCACGTTGATCATCCACCGGCCAGTGACGCCATAGCGCCACGGCAGGGCGGTCTACCGGTTGACCTGCGATTGTCGCTTCTAGACGTTCGCGTTTGCGCATAGGGCCCTCCTTATGCTCTCAACAGCCAACGACCACCTTCGGCTACGCTGGCTGCGGCGACCGCCTTCAGCAGATCGACTGCGATGAAAGGCACGAGCCCCCCTAGCACAGCTGCCTCCAGACTTCCCATTGTGAGTGCCAGCCATGTCACGCCGCAGAGATAGATGGCGGTAAGACCGGCCAGTGCAGCCAGGAAGCGCCCTACCCGCGAGGCAGGCAATCGGCTGACTGCCCAGCCCGTGACGAATGCTGCCACGACGAAGCCGATCAAATAGCCTGCCGTCGGCCCAGTCAAGGCCGCAACGCCACGCCCGTAGGCATCCACAGGCAATCCGACAGCGATGGCAGCCAGATAGAGCAACTGGCTGAGTGCACCTGCGCGTGCTCCTAACACCAGACCAGCCAGGAGCACAGCAAGCACCTGCAGCGTGACCGGCACTGGTGTGAACGGCAACGGAATGGTGATGCGTGCGCTGAGGATGGTGAACAAGGTAAACAAGACGACGGCGCCAGTATACGTCAGATATCGAACCTTCCCATAACGTGCTGTGGCGTGTGACAGCATATTTCTGCTCCTCGACAACAACTCTTTGATAAGGGATTGTGCAAGTGTTTGACCCAGTATCTCTAAATGAGGCCTATCCGTCAAGTCGACCACTGTGTCCAGAAGGATCGGTATCTTTCGGGATTGCTTGGGCATATGAGTTTCTCTATAATTTGGACTGTTTGGAGAAAGAGCTCTGGCGCGATTCGCTGAATCGCCTTTGACGGCGTTCGCACTTACTCGTTGCAAACGGGTAAAAGGAGAATCCAATGTGCGGCATTGTAGGGTATATAGGATCACGACGTGCGGTGTCCTTGGTGCTGGAAGGGCTGCGGCGTTTGGAATATCGCGGTTACGATTCGGCTGGATTGGCCACAATCCAGGATGGAATGCTGTGCATCCGGCGGGCCGAAGGCAAGCTGCGCAATCTGGAATGTATGCTTCAGGAACAACCTGTCGAAGGGCATATCGCCATTGGCCATACGCGCTGGGCAACCCATGGTGCTCCGTGCCAACGCAATGCCCATCCGCACGTAGACTGTCACGGCGACCTCGCGGTGATCCAGAACGGGATTGTGGAGAACTTTCTGTCTCTGCGCCAAGAGTTGTTGGCGCAGGGCCATCGCTTTCTCTCCGACACGGACACTGAGGTCATCGTGCATCTGGTTGAGGCGTACCTGGAACAGGGGTGTAACCTGGTCGAGGCAGCGCGCCTATCTTTTTCCCGCATCAGGGGCGCCCATGCAATCGTGCTCCTCAGCCGTCAGACACCTGATACCCTGATCGCGGCACGCATCGGCAACGCCGGTGGTGTGATCGTAGGCATCGGTGAAGGGGAGATGTTCCTGGCGAGTGATATCCCCGCCATTCTGGAGCACACCCGCCGCATGATCTTCCTTGAAGATGGCGAAATGGCTATCGTGCGCGCCCAGGGAGTGCAATTCCTGAGATTGGACGGCAGCCCGATCAGCAAGTCCAGTGTCGAAATTCCTTGGGATCCCGTCAGCGCTGCCAAGGGCCCTTACCGCCATTTTATGCAAAAGGAGATCCTGGAGCAGGCGCGCTCGATCACGGATACTTTGCGTGGACGCATCGACTTCGCCAGCGGTCAGGTAGAATTGCCGGAATTGAACTTGCCACCGGAGGATGCCAGGGCTATCGACAAGATCGTCATCGTAGCATGCGGCACTTCGGCTTATGCTGGTCTGGTTGGCAAGTTCATGCTCGAGAAGCTCGCCCGTATCCCAGTAGAAGTGGATTACGCCAGCGAGTTTCGTTACCGTGATCCCCTTGTCACTCCAGATACATTGGTTCTGGCAATCACCCAATCTGGTGAGACAGCGGACACGTTGGCTGCTCTGGAAGAGGCACGCGCCAAAGGAGCACGCACCGCCAGCATCGTCAATGTGATCGGGAGCATGGCACAGCGCATCAGTGACGGATTTATCCTCATGCAAGCTGGTCCGGAGATTGGCGTGGCTTCGACCAAGGCTTTTACCGCTTCACTGGTGGATCTGTTGCTGCTTGCTGCGTACCTGGGACAGGCACGTGGGACACTTTCTCAGCACGAGAGTCAGCAGCTGGCACAGCATCTGGCAGAGCTACCGCAGCGGGTGGGCACTGTTCTCAGCGAGGGGTACAACGATTATCAAACATTGGCGGAGGAATTTCACCGTTGTGAGCATTTCCTCTATCTGGGACGCGGTATCAACTATCCGATCGCACTGGAAGGTGCCCTCAAACTGAAGGAAATCAGCTACATCCATGCCGAAGGATATCCGGCAGGTGAGATGAAGCATGGCCCCATCGCCCTCATCGATCGCAACATGCCGGTGGTCACGATTGCGGTACACGACAACGTCTATGACAAAATGATCAGCCAGATCGAACAGGTAAAGGCGCGAGGTGGCATTGTAGTCGCCGTGTGTCATACAGAGGACGAAGCGGTGCAGGCGAAAGCGGACTACGTGCTGCGCATTCCCTATACCGACCCGTTGCTCATCCCCATTCTTGCTGTGCTGCCCCTTCAGCTGCTGGCGTATCACCTAGCGGTGCGGCGTGGCTGTGATGTAGATCAACCGCGCAATCTGGCTAAGAGCGTCACCGTGGAATAGTCATCAGATTCTTTGAAGTCGAAGGGAGATGGGGGTTAAGGTTCGGACTGTAATCGTGGCGCAAATGGTATTGAGGCACATTCTCTAGGTGGGATAGACGGTTATATCACTGCTCCCTCGCAGCTCTGAAAGGGATGCCACGCACCCCGAGAAGGGACGAGCTGGGGTTTAGTACTTGTGTCAGGAGATCGTTACCCGGTGATCGAGGCGACCTTGACAAAAGGCAGCGCTCCTCGCATCCACGGGTTGCGGCAACACCCACACCAAGCGGAACACCGCCTATGATGGCCGAACGGGATTATCGGAAAGGATACGCGATGCACTCGGTGAAAGCAAGGGAGCAGTGGGTGCATCCGTACCACAAGTTGGGCAGCATCCGCGCCACAGCGCGAACGTGGTGCACCGCGCGTCCGGTGGTGCGCAAATGGGTGGCGCGCTATCAGGCTGAGGGAGCGGCAGGGCTGCTGGACCGTTCACGTCGCCCGCACACTGCACCACGCCGCACACCGCGGAGTGGGAACAGTGGGTGGTGCCGGCGCGTCAGGGGACGGATCTGGGGGCTTTACTTGCAGCCGCAAGGCGTTCCATCGCCCCTACCACCTCAGGGGCAAGTGGTGTCGATCAATCCTCACAGGTCCGTTCATTGGAGCAGTCGAGGCGGCTGCGGTCTTCCGCACCTTCTGCCGTCATGTGTGTCCCGTCCTGCTCGTGGCATCGCGACCTCATCTTTTGTCGGCCAGCGTCGCGCTCTCAGTACGACGGGCAAGAAGAGAGGAATGCCGAACTGCCAGGGCACCACCAACAAATGCATGTGCAGCCAACTGGCCTGTGGCCACAGCCAGCGCCAGACGAAATAAAAGAACACGATGGAGAGCTCGGATGTCAGACATAACAATAGGGTGTGCTGACGGATGAGCGGGGAAGCGCTCAACGTTGCCAACGGCACCAGCCAAAGCGGATACCAGATGCGATAGCTCGCGCCGCCCAGTAAGTAGGCAAAGTAGGCCAAAAAGCCGGCCGATGCCAGATCAAGGCGTCTCTGCCACAGGCGAACACTCGTCCAGCCCAGCACTCCCAGGAATAAGATTTGCCCGGTTGTGCGCGGGACATCCCAAGCTGCCTGGGCCGGGATGAGTGTACCCAGTCCTAACCGCAGGGTGGCAGCAATTGTGTAGGTATAACGGTGACGTATTTCCTCCAAAACCCCGCTGAGACTTTGCCAAGGCAGTCCAAAAGGGGCAAAAGCCAGCAGGACTAATGTGGCCACCATACCCCCCATTGTCGCCAGCAGCGCGATGCGACGCCGCGGGGGCACGTCCCGCAGACTCTCCCCAGCCAGCAGTAAGCCCATTAGCCCGGCCGATACCTTGGTCAGCAAGGCCAGCGTCGCGGCGGCGATGCGGAACAGCGATCTTTCAAAGGCTGGAGAATCACACGCATCGCGCCGCTGCAACACCATTGCCAGCAACAGCCAGGCGAGCATCACCAGATCATTGTGCCCGTTACCCACCCCTTGAATCAATACCAGTGGATTCCAGGCAAAAAACAACATGCTGACCACACCGTCCCTTCTTCGGCGCACTGCGTGGTACAGCAGCAGCGTACAGGCCAGATATCCCCCGAAGGCCACAATTTTGTAGGCAATGGCGCCAGATAGGGGGGTGACGAATCCAAGGCGTGCGACACTCCCTGCCAACAGCTCCCAAACAGGGCCATAGGGTGACGCGCTCACGCGCCATTCCCCGGCGAAGGGCAGCAGTGGGTCATCGGGAAACGCCGCCGGCGGCGTGCGCATCGGATTCGCGTGGTGCACGACCCATATGCGTGCCCGCAGGACATACTGAAACAAATCGGTCGCTGTGACAGGATAGAGCCAGATGAGTGTCAAACCGAAGAGACAGCCGAAAAAGAGCACCCAACGCGACGAAGGATGTGAATGTGTACTCTGCGCTGTTGTCAGCGCCAATGCAAAAGTCAGATATAGAGCCAACAAGCCCAACGTCCACGCGACCCCCATCCAATGGCGCGGGCCGGTGATCTGTTCCATATCGTAAGGACGCGATGCGTTACCGTAGAGCGGAAGGGGAAAAAGCAGCACGTAACCGAGGTAAGTCAGTTCGCTGAGCAGACCAAGCCATACCAGCGTCGGGGTTGGATGTCGGCGCAAATGCTCAAGTCCGCGATGGAGGACATGTGTCATGGGGCAACACAAAGTAGAAAAGCGCGCCCTCGCCGGGCATGCCACTGCTTTCCACGCCTACGCAACCGCCCAGCTTTTCCACAATACGGCGCACGATGGACAAACCCAGTCCATGTCCAGAGACACGCACATTGCCTATCCTGCTCCAGGCTCGAAAGAGGCGATCTTGCTCTGCGGGTGGAACACCGTTGCCGTTATCGCGCACCCAGTAGCGCGCCATCCCATCTGCCTGCAGTGTGCCCCCTACTTCGATGCGCGGTGGGTGGCCTCCGTACTTCAACGCGTTGTCCAGGTAGTTGACCCAGACCTCTTCCACCCAAGGTCGGTATCCCAGCGCATGCGGCCAGGTGCCCACCAGATCGATCTTGGCCCGAGCTTGCAACACCTGGTTGCGCATTCGGTGCAATACGCCCCGCACGATGGCTCGCATATCGAGCGGAGTGGTGACGATGTCGCGCCGTCTCAGGGAGGAGAGGAGCAGCAACTCGTTGACAATGTTGATCGCATCATGCCCTTTCTCGACAATCACATGCGCCCATGTACGCAGTTCTTCGGGGCTCATCGAGGCGCCTTCTGTCTCAAGCAATTCGGCATAGCTGATCAGGACGCTCAGGGGATTCTTCAGGTCATGGGCGACTGTGTGGGCAAACGCATCCAGTTCCTCGTTGCGCTCACGCAAGTCTATGATGTCCTTAAAGCGTGCTATGGCGATTGTGATGGCACGCTCTACCTCATCCATATCCAGAGGTTTGACGAGGTAGGCGCCGGCGCCAGCGGCGCTGGCACGCTCGATGGTGACGCTGTCACGATGCCCTGTCATAATCACCACAGGGGTGGGGCACTCGCGGTAGATACATTCGGTGGCGGTGATGCCATCCATACCGGGCATCGCAATGTCCATCAGGATGACATCAGGCCGCTCCGTTTGCGCCAGGTGAAGCGCTTCATGGCCATCGGTGGCGCAGCCTACAACGGTATAAGAACGATGCAGCAAGTGGGATTTCACCTGCTCGACGGTGATCGGGTCATCATCTACGATGAGCACCCGAATGTTGGCGGGTGTAGACATAGAGGGGAACCCCCCTTAGCGAGCCGTCGCGACAGTACGACGGGTCAATGCTATCTGTCCGTGAACGTCAATTCTCAGGTGATTGTTGTAGATCTTGTATCACACAAGCCACCCATCGGACTCGAACCGATAACCCGCCGCTTACGAAGCGGCTGCTCTGCCGATTGAGCTAGGGTGGCAGCCAGAACAGCTATCTCCACTAGTGATTATATAACATTTAGTGCGAGGGAGCAAGCGTAGCATCTCTCAGCCTCGGTTTGCGTTTTCTTTCTTTTCATGCTATCATTCAAGAAGTTACCAGAGAGGAAAGAATTCACCCAACCGAGTTGGGCAGGATCCAGTCATTGGATCGGTCTCGTAGGTGATCAGGAGGATGGTGTGGCTCTGAAAAAAGAAGAGAAGCAGGCGATTATCAATGCCTATCATATTCACCCCAACGATACCGGTTCCCCGGAAGTGCAGATTGCGTTGCTGACGAAGCGCATCAATCAGTTGATTGAGCATCTCAAGACGCATAAGCACGACGAGGACTCACGGCGTGGGCTGTTGCAGCTGGTCGGCCAGCGCCGTCGCCATCTGGCCTACCTCAGCCGCAAGGACGTAGCGCGTTACAAGGATGTGATCGAGCGGCTTGGACTGCGCAAGTAGGACATGCTCACCCTACAACCGATTATTGGGCAGATCAGCAACCGACTGCCTTCCCGTGTGACCGGTGGGCTGTTGGTGGATGAGGCTGCAGCTTAGAAGAGGAATCGCAGTATGTCCTACCCCCCTGAAAACTATCGTTTTGTGGCGCGCGTTGCCGACGCCGATGTGATTTTCGAAACTGGACGTTTGGCCACCCAGGCGAGCGGGGCCGTGCTGGCACGTACCGGTGACACTGTGCTGCTAGCGACCGTGACCGCAGCCGAACAACCACGCGAAGCGGTGGACTTCTTCCCACTGAACGTGGACTATGAGGAGCGCCTCTACGCTGCGGGACGCATCCCTGGTAGCTTCTTCCGGCGGGAAGGAAAGCCCAGCGAAGAAGCTATCTTACTGTGCCGGCTGGTGGACCGCCCGCTGCGTCCGCTCTTCCCAAAGGGAGCACGCAACGAGGTCCATGTGGTCATCACCGCACTTTCCTCGGACTGCGAAAACCAGATCGATATCCTGGCGATCAATGCGGCTTCGGCGGCGCTGATGATCTCGGGTATCCCCTTCGCTGGGCCAATCGGTGCCGTACGCGTCGGTTTGATCCATGACCAACTGGTGATCAATCCGCTGGCCAGCCAGATGAAAGAGAGCGCGCTGGATTTGCGCGTAGCGGGCACCGAGGATGCCATTTTGATGGTTGAAGCGGGCGCCAACGAGGTGCCAGAAGCGCGTCTCCTAGAAGCTCTGCGTGTCGGGCATGAGGCCATTCAAGACCTCATTCGGGTGCAAAGGGAGATGGCTGCCCAGGTCGGCAAGCCGCCGATGACGTTTACGATCTCCGAAGTGTCCCCTGAGGTGCGCGCCAGAGTGTCAGAGTACCTGAACGGACGCATCGCACCGGTTCTGGGTGGCAGCAAGAAGGAGAACGAACAGGCACTTAAACAACTGCGTGAAGAGTTGGTGCAGCACTTCGCCGAGGACGAAACTGTGCAGCCTCAAGAGGTGTTGCAAGCCTTCGAGGAAGAGCTGCGTCGCGTGGTGCGCGAACGCATTCTCCGCGAGGGCATCCGCCCTGATGGACGTGGCCCCACCGACATCCGTCCCATCTACTGCGAAGTCGGGCTATTGCCGCGTACACATGGCTCCGGCCTGTTCATGCGCGGCGAGACCCAGGTGCTGACCATCACGACCCTGGGTACGCCACGCGAAGAGCAAACGCTGGACACGTTAGGGCCTCAGGAGACCAAGCGTTATATGCACCATTACAACTTCCCGCCGTATTCCACCGGTGAAGTGGGGCGTATGGGCAGCCCCAGCCGGCGCGCTATCGGTCACGGTGCTTTAGCCGAGCGCGCCTTGCTGCCCGTCATCCCACCCGAGAACGAATTCCCCTACACACTGCGCCTGGTCTCCGAGGTGCTCTCCTCCAACGGCTCTACCTCGATGGCCAGCGTCTGCGGCAGTACGCTTTCCCTTATGGATGCTGGTGTGCCCATCCGCGAACCGGTGAGTGGTGTGGCAATGGGGTTGGTCACGGACGGCGAGCGGCACGTCGTGTTGACGGACATCCAGGGCATGGAGGATGCCTTGGGTGACATGGACTTCAAAGTTGCTGGCACGCGCAACGGTGTCACCGCGTTACAGATGGATATCAAGATCCGCGGGCTGAGTTATGACCTGATGGAAAAAGCGCTTGCCCAGGCGCGCGAAGCTCGCCTCTATATCCTGGAGCGCATGCTGCAAACCATCGACAAGCCGCGCCCCTACCTATCCCCCTATGCACCGCGTATCATCACCATCCATATTGACCCAGATAAAATCGGGAAGGTGATCGGTCCTGGTGGCAAAGTGATCCGCTCTATTCAGGAAGAGACTGGCACTAAGATCGACATCGAAGAGGACGGTTCGGTATATATCGCCTCGAGTGATAGCGAGGCGAGCGAGCGTGCCATCGAGATGGTGCGCGCCTTGACGGAAGAGGCGCAGGTGGGTAAAATCTATACTGGTAAGGTCGTGCGCATCACCGACTTCGGCGCATTTGTGGAAATTCTGCCAGGCGTGGATGGCATGGTGCACATCAGCCAACTTGCGGACTATCGCGTGCCGCGCGTGGAAGACGTGGTGCGCGTAGGCGACGAGATCATGGTGATGGTCACCAGCATCGATCCTGACGGTAAGATCCGTCTGTCACGCCAGGCAGTCTTGGAAGGATGGACAGTCGAGGAAGCGCTGCGCGCTGATCGGCAACGTGCTTCGGCCCCCGCGCCCAGCACGGCGCGAGGGCGGGGGAGCAACAGCCGCACCGCGCGTCCAAGCTCAAAGGGCCCGAGCAACCCCGGTTCGAGCAAGCAGCCGCCTCGGCGTAAATAAGGGGCAGAAATCAGGAAAGAGATCGGTTGCACAATGACAGAGTTGCCACACTCACGGCCGGGTCATCCGGTTTCGCCACCACCGCGTGACCCGGTACGTCACAGTGATTATGACACAGTGCCCTTGACACGGCCTCCTCGTGCCGAGCACCCAGCGGTCAGATCACAGCCGGTGTGGCAACACTCCACCCAGGCGATCACTCCCGCAGGCATGGCGGAAGCGTCGGCGTTTTACCCCGCACGCGCCCGAGTTTGGGAACGCCCCAGCGATCTCCATCCTGCCTGGCGTTCCATAGCACGCGGATTGCGGATATTGTTGGAGACCATTGTCCCGGCAATGATGGTCGCGCTCGCTGTCAATCTCTTTGTCGCCCAGGCGACGCGCGTCCATGGCCAGAGTATGGAACCCACCTTGCACAGCGACCAGCGATTGGTGGTGGAGAAGCTCTCCTATAACAGCTGGTTGCACCTACGTTCTCCCCAACGCGGTGATGTGGTAGTACTGCGCATCAATGGTGTGGATGAGCTGTTGATCAAGCGGGTGATTGGCCTGCCTGGTGATCAGGTCGAGATCCGCGACGGTCAAGTGTTTATCAATCATCAGATGCTCGATGAACCCTACGTCGTCTTCCCAGCCGACGGGGATTATGGCCCCATCGATGTCCCCCCGTTGCACCTCTTCGTCTTAGGAGACAATCGCAACTTCTCCAACGATTCGCGCACCTTCGGTCCCATTCCGATGAAGAACGTAGTCGGGCGAGCGTGGTTCTCCTACTGGCCGCCTGAAACAATGGGACCGGTGCAATGAGCGGGTTGCCAAAAAGTCTCCACGGGCAACTCGCGGGCAAATAGTTCATAAAACCGAGCACAGAGCATTCGTCCCGGAGATGCAGGCGAAACGGTGTCGCTTTTTAGCCTTCAAAGTGCCCGCTCTGTGCGCTTTCTGATTTTCGGAAAGGGGGTGATGGACGAGCAACTTGGATCCTGCATTTTGATACATGTGAGTCGTTGTTCGAAGTCTCGTACACAGGCCGCTATCCAAAATTCAGAAATGGGGGGAGACCAACCATGTACAGCTCAAGAGCATTTTCAATATTATTGCTGATTGCGCTGCTAACAATGTCGTTGGTAGCGGCCCGTCAACCGCTGGCTGTGTCGCTCGTCACCACGCTGCCTGCGACTGCCACGGATCCACAGGTGTTCAAAGTGGTCTTTATGCTGGCCGACTCGCCCACCGACAATGGCTGGAACGCAGCCCATTACCGAGGCATCACCCAGCTAAAAACGCTTGGCGAGGTGACCGAGAGCAGTGCCCTTTCCTTTAAGGTGAAGCTCACAGATGGACGTATCCTGGACGTGAGCGTGATTGAGAAGGTCGGCTACAACGATGCGGATATCGAACGCGTGTTGCGCTCGGCGCTGGAGAAGGGCGCGCAGATGGTCTTCGGCACCTGGTGGGATTCGCAGTGGGCTTTGTCCCGCCTGGCAGAGGAACGCGCCGACGTGCTATTTGAACACTGCAGTGGCTATCCGATGACTAAGAGCAACGGCCGCAATCTCGCCACCTATTTCATCAAGCAAGAGCAAGGGGATTATGTCGCCGGCTATGTGGTGGGGCGGCTGGGTTACAACAAGGTCGGGCTGGTGGGCACCCATCCCATCCCTGAACCGGTGCGCGGCATCAACGGCTTCACATTAGGATTGCAGCGCGGACTGCAAGAAGCCGGCCAGGATCCCAAGACGGCCGAGGTGCGCGTGGTCTGGATCAACAGCTGGTTGGATGTCCAAAAAGAGCAACTCGCTGCGGATGGTCTCATCGCCGAAGGTTACAAGGTCATCCGCCAGATGGCTGATACCCCCTACAGCAGCCAAACTGCCTGCCAGGAGCCGGGAGTGATCGCCGTGGGATATGGTACCGATGTGACGCCCTATGCCCCCTGCGCGCTGGTCACCAATGAGTGGAACTGGGGGCCCTACTATATCACTCGCATCCAAGAGGCCCTTGCCGGCACCTGGAAGCCACATGACTGGTGGGGCGGTTTTGAATCAGACGCCGTGATCATGACCGGTTGGAACGCGAATCTCGTCCCTGCCGAGGTGCGCACCGCCGCTGAGCAGATCATCGCCGACATCAAAGCCGGCTTCGAACCTTTCTGTGGCCCGCTCAGCGGCACCGGCCTGGACCCGGATAACAAAGAGGTGCGCATCGAAGTGCCGCAGGGCAAGTGTCTGACCGATATGGACCTGCTGACAATGCAATGGTTCGTGGATGGTGTCAAAGGCGAATATCCTTCGCCACCGCCCGAGGGACATAAGCTGGAGCTGAAGGACGCTCCCACACCTGTTCCTACTCCAACCAAGTAATCGCGTTTGCGTTGTGCCTTGCAGGGGCAGCAGAAGCTGCCCCTGCAGGCCGAGAGAGGTGATGAAGTCTGGTCCTGGAGGTCATATCCCGATGGAAATCCGCGATACCTACACGGTGGTGCTAAGGGGCGGCTATCCTCTCCAGCTACGCATGGTGGACATCGCTCGGGGGATAGCCATTTCGCTGATCAACTGCAATGATGAACCCTATGAGAAGATCGACGCCGTCGTTGCCGAGCTGACCGCGCTCGTCCGACCGTATCAGCCCGATGCCGTGGTGGGCATCCCGGAGCAAGGCATCCCGCTGGTCCATGGTGTGGGACGGGCGCTGGGTCTGCGGCGCTCTTATTTGCTCCGCAAGACTCCCAAGGCGTTCGATGTCGACCCGCTGGTTTACGAGTACACCTCGGTGACCAAACCGGACGTAGGCCAACGCCTCTATCTCCCGCGTGAGCACGCCCAAGAGCTGGACGGCAAGCGGGTGGCGATTATCGAGGATGTGGCCAACACCGGCATGTCCCTAAAAGCAGTGCTCGAGCTTTTTCGCAAAGCCAAGACAGAATGGGGCATTTCCATCACGATAGTTGGCATCTTCCTGGTGTTGACCGAGGGCTACCAATGGCGTGAGACATTGGGTGAAGACGCCGCCCTTGTCCATGCGCTTGGGCACATCCCCGTTTTCCGGCCCGCCTCATACGAGATCATTCCTGGCACAGAATGACTTTCTCGACCGCAACGGTTGCGCAAACACGCCCAACATAGACGAAGAGCACATACATACCCAGAGTGCGCAGGACTCCTAGGCGGCGTACCTGAGTATCCGTCTTATTTAGCCATCGTTTCGGGACTTGCCTCAAGAATCGTGTACGAGAAAGTAACGGGTGCGCCTGGTCTCAGACTCGCAATTACCGAGCAATACTTGGTCTGCGAAAGCTCAATGGCACGCGCCACCTTATCCTCCGCTACCCCATATCCGATGACTGTGTACTGAACATGAATAGAGGTAAAACGTTTGGGATGTTCAGTGGCCTGCTCACCGTTGACGTGCACCTTGAGACCGGTCACTTTCTGCTGCATCTTGCGCAGGATGGAAATCACATCCATCGCAGTGCAGCTAGCTACGCCAGCGGCGAGTAGCTCCATTGGGCGTGGACCAGTATTGCGTCCCCCTACTTCGGGAATCGCGTCAATAATGAAAGCATGTCCACTGGGCATCTCGGCCACGAACTGCATTCCATCCACCAGGGTCACAGTTGCCTGTGCCATTGTGAATCTCCTTAAGAAATCAACAGAATTACAATCTGCAGCCAGTATAGCACGTGCCATCCTGGGGTGCAACGTGGCAACCTTGTTCGTTCTGAAAGTTCGACTCTGTAATGGGCCAATAGATCGTTACCGGCCTCTGGGTCACAGATGAGGAACCGATCGGCCGCAATGCCATCCAACAACATCGGCGGGAAAAGGGCTATTCCCTCATCCCCGCGATACCCCCAACGTTGCAACACCGC
>QEXY01000113.1 GCA_003130875.1 Ardenticatenia bacterium | reverse complement strand
TTATCTCGCCGCGAGCGTGATCGCCTACGCAACGTTTGTTGTAGTCGGCGGTGGTGACTGGATGCCGATGCAACGTTTCCTAGTGCATATTATGCCGCTATTATACTTCTTAGTACAGGATGGATTGCTCCGACTTCGAGATACACTCCAATCCTTGCGGTGGGGTAATCGGATAGTCTCCCTTGTCCTAGCAGGCCAGCTAGCGTACCTGCTGGCAGGAGCGGCGGAGGCACGCCTGGTTCAAGGTATTGGAAAAGGGCCACTGTTGACCCCAGATGAGGGTGCGCATGCCTATCTGGCAAGGCACGTGCGCCCTGGTGATGTCGTTGCGGTCACACAGGCAGGCCTGATTGCCTATTCGTTGCCCTTAGAAACCCGGATCGTGGATATAGTGGGTCTGGCAGACGAGCACATTGCGCATCTTCCCGTGCAGCTGCCTCACGGGCTTTTTGGTCGAGATGATGGCTTTGGCAAATGGGATGTGGACTACGTCTTAGCCCAACAACCGCGTTTCGTCCAAATTAACATATACGGGACTACACCAGAAGGAAATTACATCACAAATTTCACCGGTAATGCGTTGCTGGTGAGCGATCCTCGTTTCCGAGAGGCTTATGAGCTTGTACGAGAACCAGGTATAGAGGGTCTCTTTGTTCGAAAGGGAGATCGATGAGACGATCGGTTGTCCGAGAGGCCATTCCGCGCCAGCTACGACACTTCTTTGCAGCTGCAAGTGTTTGGTCACTGCCATAATAGTAGAGACCTGACAATGCACATCCTCCACCTCTATAAGGATTACTTCCCCGTCCTGGGTGGCATCGAGAATCACATCCGCGTGCTGGCAGAAGCGCAGGTGGCTGCCGGTCACCAGGTGACCGTGCTGGTGTGCGACCCAGGCCGGCGCACGCGACATGAAGTGCTGAACGGCGTGCACGTCATCAAAGCAGGCCGCCTGACCACACGCGCCTCGATGCCGATCAGCTGGGCACAACCGTGGGAGCTCTGGCACCAACATCCCGACCTCCTACACGTGCACTCACCCTATCCGCTGGGCGAGGTGACCGGCTGGTTGTTGCGCCGCAACAGCGCTGTGGTGATTACTCATCACTCCGACGTGGTACGTCAGCGCGGCTGGCTGCGCCTGTATGCACCGCTGTTGCGCCATGTGCTGTGCACCGTCGACCGTATCATCGCCACCAGTCCGCGCTACATCGAAACGTCACCATGGTTACGGCCGGTGGCACACAAATGTGTGGTAGTGCCCCTGGGAGTGGACGTAAGACAATTTACTCCATCCCCCAAACTGGAAAGCGGTATGCTGCGTCTCTTGTTTGTCGGACGGCTGCGCTACTACAAAGGGTTGGATGTGTTGTTGCGAGCGCTGGTGCAGCTGCCGGATGCGCAGTTGACCATTGTGGGCGATGGGCCGATGCGTGCACCGTGGGAGACGCTGGCACGTTCACTGCGGCTGGATGAACGCGTACACTTCGCCGGCGATGTCCCCGACGCCGAGTTGCCGGGATGGTATCGCCGGGCGGATGTGTTTGTATTGCCGGCCAACGCGCGCGCCGAAGCTTTCGGCACCGTCCTGTTGGAAGCGATGGCCAGCGGCCTGCCATGTGTCACCACCGAAGTGGGCACCGGTACCTCGTGGATCGTGCAACACGGCGTTACCGGGCTGGTGGTGCCACCTAACGATGTTGCGGCGTTGAGTGCTGCCCTGGAACAGCTGCGCGACAGCGCATTACGCGATGCGATGGGACGAGCAGGTCGCGCGCGCGTTGAGCAGAACTTCACCCTCGCTCGCATGCTCCAGGGGGTGGAAGCGGTGTACCAGGACGCGCTAAAGGAGGCAGCTGCCAGACGGCTTAATGCAAAGTAAGTTGTATGCCCCCTCTTCCCGTGCTAGAATGTCTTACCAAGGATATCGAAACGTGTTATTTGGGCAGGCAAAGGTCCGCACAAGATGTATCTCGGTCCCAGACCGCGTCGCCGCACACCACGGTTGACCATTCTCCTATTGCTCATGATCTTGGCTGCGACGCTCATGGTGCACTACATTGCCACATATCGGCCCAGCTGGGCAACCCCTTTTGAGCCGACCCCCACGCCCACCTGGCCAGCTTCCTACTACTTGGCTGCGGGCGAAGGTTATTACGGCGAAGGGCAGCTGGACGAGGCGATCTCCGCCTATCAGCGCGCCGCCGCCATGCTGCCGGAGGAACCCGCTGTGCACATACGCCTGGCGCAATTGCTCATCCTGCGTGAACGCAGCGCCGAAGCCCTTGCTGCAGCGAGGAAGGCGGTAGTGTTGTCGCCGCGCAACGCTCAAGCGGTTGCCATCTTCTGTCGTGCGCTGGACTGGGAAGGCCTCTACGCCGAAGCGTTGGACGCATGTGAATGCGCCGTCGAGCTGGACGAGCGCTATGCGGAGGCATATGCCTATCTCGCAGAGGTATATGCGGACCTGGGGAATTGGACCGCTGCGCGCAAGTATGCCCAGCAGGCAGTCGACCTGAATTATCAGAGCTTGGATGCCCATCGCAATCAGGGCTATGCCTATGAGCTGCAAGGACGTTTCAGCAAAGCGATTGAAGCGTATGAGAACGCCATCCGCCTGCATCCGCGCCTCGTTCCTCTATACCTCAGCGCGGCGCGCAACTACCGCGCCATAGGCAAATACAAGGAAGCGATTGACCGGCTTGAGCGGGCCATCCGCATTGAGCCGAACAGCTCCAAGCCGTACGACCAGCTAGGCTGGACCTACTATCTCAAGGGCGATGTCAACCGCGCTGTGGAGTACCTGGAGCAGGCAATCGAGCTCGATCCTGAGGACGCACAGGCGTGGGGGCACCTCGGGCTGGTACACTACGTTACCCAACACTATGAGGATGCCATTGTGGCACTGCAACGGGCCATCCAGCTCTTCCAACGCGAGTACCTCAACCGTGCGCGCGAGCTGAGCATCTGGGCGCAGGACACCGACTACGACCCACCGCGCCCGGTCGAGGTCATGCGCGGTGAATTCGAGCCACTCGATCGCAAGAGCACAACCACGCTCACCGCCCAGCTGTACCCACTGCCAACCGAGCGGAAAGCCGCTCTGCGCTCCGGTGAGACCTGTGGCGACGTGCTGGCAGCCCGATTGAGGCAATCCGTACCGATCATCCATACCGTACTTCCCAACCTCACGCCTTCCCCTCCACCTGCTACGGAAACGCCTGAGCGGCCCAACCCCTTTCTGGCAAGTAGTGGAGAAGCAACTTTATACTTACAGGATGGGCGTTTACAGGTCATAATGCGCTCGCTTCCGCCCTCGTCCAACCTGCCATATAAAGTGCAGCTGCTGATGTGGCCAGGCAAGGCGTTGGAGGTGGGCGAATTGCAGCCGGATGCGTCAGGCAGCGCGACGCTCGCCTTTAGCTTTCAGGATGTATATCCCGCGCCGGTGGAGTACTACTACACGCTGGGCTTTTCCTATGTGCATCT
>QEXY01000112.1 GCA_003130875.1 Ardenticatenia bacterium | reverse complement strand
TGCACAGTAACCCCACAGTTGATCCCACTATATCGGGCTGCGCTGGTTGAAGCGAGACGGCTGTGCGACCGCTTCGCACTTTGAATAGCAACCCTGTCCTTTTACGATGCCCTCCTTCATAATTGACACCTTGCCTTTATAGAGCAATAATGTCCATATGCATAAATTTTCCCGACATGGTGGGATAATAGACTGGCGATGGCTGGTAATCCGGTTGCTCTTCTCTATGAGTTTGCTCACGGCGCTTACCCCGCCACTTCACGCTGCTAATACTACCTACTATGTATCTCCTGACGGATCGGACAACCACCCAGGTGTGACTCTGGACAGGCCCTTCCGCACCATCCAAAAGTGTGCCAGTGTAGCGACGCCAGGCGATACCTGTTTGATCCGAGGTGGTGTCTATCGTGAGACAGTCACCCCGGCGCGTTCCGGAGCCACAGGCGCTCCCATCGTCTTTCAGGCATATCAAGGCGAAGTGGTCACTATCAGCGGCAACGAAGTGATCTCTGGCTGGACACTTTACAGCGGGCACATCTACCGTGCTGCGATGCCGTGGAGCTTGAGGGTGAGAACCCCCGAACAGATCACTGACAATCAGCTCTTTGTGGATGGGGGGATGATGGTGGAAGCACGTTGGCCCAATCTAGCTCCCGAACGAGTCACCCGTCAGACGAACAGTGACAAAGCGCGCAGCGATGGAGTAGGCAGCGTTGGTCAGTATGCCGCGACTTATCTGGACTCCGCATTGGGGGCATTGCCGGCTGGGCTTTTCAACGGAGGCGAGATTACCTTTGCGCCTGGCACCAACATCCTGCATACCACTTGCGACGTGGTGTCACAATCGAGCAATACAATCTCATTGCAATGCAATCCCGATGTGGCGGCCTGGAACGCACGCTCTGACCTGTTTGCCCACAACGGAATAGTGCGCCCCCAGGGTGGCAATTATTATTACTTATGGGGCAAGCTAGCTGCGTTGGATGCTCCGGGCGAGTGGTTTCGTGACAGCAGTGGCAATTTGTATCTCTGGACACCCGACGGCAGCAACCCATCGACGCATCTCATTGAGGCGAAGCGCCGCCTTTGGGCATTCGATCTTTCCGACCGGCAGTACATTGTCCTCGACGGCTTACGCCTCTTTGCAGCCAGTGTCAAATATAATAGCAACACGGCTAATACCACATTGCAGAATGTTCTGGTCGAGTATCCATGGCACTTCCATGAACTGCCAGTGTTGTTCTATGACAATGGCACCGCTGCTCTGCGTGTGCTCGGCAGCGATAATGTCATCCGCGACAGCACACTGGCCTATAGCGCTGGTATCATGATCAGCCTGGGCGGCACAAATAATCGCGTCGTCAACAACGTTGTCTTCCATGCCGGCTATATGGGGGTGGGCGCTGCCATCACGGGTGTAGACGCTGGCGGTGTGCCCAATCCTGGTGGTGCAGCATCCAATCAGGTCATACAGAACACAATCTTCGAAGTGGGAAGGCTGGCTATTGCTGCCGATCCGGGCCTGAACATCACTTATAACGACCTGTATGAGTCGCACTTGCAAATCAGCGATTTGGGCACTGTGTACAGCTTTGACACGGACGGAAGAGGTGCGACCATCGCTTACAACCTGGTACATGACAACCGCGCAGAACATGACCAAAACCTCAAGTATTGGGGTGGCTTCGGCATTTTCTTGGATGACAACACGCGCAATTATAAGATTTATCGCAATGTTGTGTGGAACACCACGGCATCCGGTATCTTCGTGTTCGGGACACAGGCCTCCTCGTCTAATAGGCTGATCTATCACAACACAGTGGATGGTCGGATGGGGGCACAGGCTAAAGACGGACAGACGCTGGATGGCACCGCGGTCAGGAATAACATTGCGAATGAGACAGCACTGAGCGGTGCCGGATTGGTGGCCTCTGATAACTATATCGGCGACGCGCGTTTCGTCAATCGAGAGGAGCACAACTATCAGCTACGCCATTACTCACCAGCTGTGGATATTGGTGTAAATCTGGGCAGTCCCTACACAGATGCGCCGATGCAACCGGTAGGGGCTCCTGATCTGGGTGCGCTGGAAAGAGGTCGCGCTCCTTTCAAAGCTGGTGCTCTGGCACGGCCGCGCGATTTGCCCAGGCTCATCGTGCGGTGTCTGGCAAACGCAAATGGCACGACAGCTCTATGTCGTATTAGCAATTTGCCGTTGGGACGACAGCTGCCTGATGATTTTGAAATTGCTATCGGCGATACAACCCGACCAGCCCGTACATGCACTGTGAAGATGGATTACACACTGCACTATGGGGAAGTGCTCTGTTTGGATGTCCCCAGCAGCGGTCTGAGTGGAGTGCAACCGGTTTATGTTCGTGGCGGTGGGAGTGCTTGGGTCAGAGCGCGAGGAGAAGCTGATCTACAAGGAATGGCGGTATTAAAGGTCACTCCTAACAATGGTCTCACGACAGGGGGCACACGTGTTGTGCTGAATGGTCGCCGCTTTGACGTTGCGCTGGCCGGTTGGCGGACACCGCTCACATTGCACAATGCTTCTGGAAGTGATCTATTTGATTATCAAGTGCTCGTCCGAATCGACACGGCACACCTTATCGCCCAGGGTAAAATGCGCCCTGATTGCGCAGATGTGGGCTTTTTCGACGAGTATGGTGAGCTGGATTTCTGGCTAGAGGATGGGTGCGACAGCGCTAACACTCGATTTTGGGTAAAAGTGCCATATGTTCCGAAAGATGTCAGCACGCTGACGTTCGCTTACGGTTATGGTGGACAGACACGCACAAGCGATGGACGGAGTGCCTTTGTCTTCTTCGACGATTTTGAGGATGGCGCAATCAGTCGCTATTGGACAGCAGGAGAGGACAGCTTCTACATAGTGCAAGAGAAGGACGGTCAAATGACCGTTTTTGGCACCACGACGAGCGGCAATATGTACGATCCTGCATTCTTCTATCTAAACACCTGGTTGATCCCCTTGCCACGTGACTTCGCTATCGACTCTGAACTGAGCGTGATTCGGGGACCCAACACATTCAAGGCCAATTTGGGGACGGTGTGCAGTGTGCTCGCCATTCAGGGAGTGCCCAGTGGCAGCCCACCCGGCAAAAATATTGCCTATTACATCGGGAGCAGCTGGATGATCGTCGGCAAGAGCAAGGTTGATCGGGCGACCTTTTCCCGGCACAAGTTCAGCGTCGCCTTCAGTGGGCCAGAGGCGAACCGTACTGTGCGTTGGATGGAAAACGGTAACTTTGGCGACGTATTGGCCACGCGTTCCAACCTGAATAATCCTGATCGCGGGCTTTTTATGTACGCTGCCGACGCTGTCAGCAGCTTCGAGGCACGCTTCGATAACGTTCGGGTGCGTCGCTATGTCTACCCGGAGCCGACGGCTAACCTAGGCGCCGAGCAAGCCTCCGGCATGCGCATCACTTTTGGTGGCGTGCCATGCGCGAACACCGAGGTGGTAGACCCTTCCACGGCACGCTGCACTACGTCAGCGCACCCTGAGGGTGTGGTTGATGTTGTCGCCATAAATCCTAGCGGCCAGAGTGCGATGTTGGCAAATGGCTACACCTACATCAAGGGTTGGTCAGTCTTTCTGCCTATCATCTCGCGCCGCTGACGTTATATGGTGGTCGTAGGTTTTGCGTAGAGTAAACGTTGTCTGAGCATCTTGTAAGATCTGGGTCGTTGTGATAAAATTCACATGGTTGAAACCTCTTTTTCTCCTCCTTTTGTAAGAGGGCCAGGGGGTGGCGGGTCCCCTGACCCTCGTGGTTTTTCTACGGGCTAGGTGAGTATTTCGCGCGCTTTCGCTATATATTTGGTATCGAGCAAGGTTTTGCATACAATGTTGACCATATCTGCTCCATGGAGGAATCCTGCAGTGGTGTCTCTACGGGTCGCCTGGAAGATCATCTTGCTCGCTTCGCTCGCTTTGGCTATTGGGATCGCCGGGTATACCAATGGCAATCATGCGATCAACGCCTACGCATCGTTGCTGGGACGAGAGAGCACTTTGTTCTACGGCTTGACCCTCTCCCCTTCCGGGATCGATCCCCACGTAAATGCCTCTTCTGAGCTGGGCATCCCGCTGCGCAGCGTGTACGACACCCTGGTATACCGAGTAAACAACTCGGCAGAGAATGCCGCACAACAGTTCGTGCCCGGCCTTGCGGAATCGTGGGAGGTCAGTCAGGATGAGCTGTCCTACACCTTTCATCTGCGCCGCGACGTCAAGTTTCACGATGGTTCCCCCTTTGATGCCGCCGCTGTGAAGGCGAATCTGGAACGCATCGTCGATCCAGCTACCAGGTCGCAAAAAGCGGTGTTTCTCCTGGGTCCCTTCCGTTCCGCTGAGGTGCTCGATACATATACGGTAGCCATCCATCTCGAGGCCCCGTATGCTCCTCTGCTGGATAGCTTGTCCCAGGTCTATCTAGGAATGGCCTCACCACAGGCACTGACGCGTTGGGGTGTTGACTACCAGTTCCATCAGGTGGGTACTGGCCCCTTCCGCTTCGAGGAATACGTACCCAATGATCATCTGACCATCGTGTGCAATGATGCGTATGCCTGGGGGCCTCGTATTCATGCTCATCAGGGGCCGGCCCATTTGGAACGGGTTGTTTTCCGGTTTTTCACCGACCCGGCAGGACGTGCCCTCGCCTTGGAGGCGGGTGATGTCCACGTGATGGGCGAGATTCCACCGACAGATGCGAAGCGTTTGCAACAAGACGAACGGTTCACCATCATCCCGGTGCCCATTCCTGGTCAATCGTTGGGTTTGATCCTCAACACCCAACGTCCGCCTTTGGATGACGTTCGCGTGCGACGTGCGTTGTTATTTGCGACCAATCGTGAGGAAATGGTGCAGGCCATCTTTGGGGGTTTTTCGCCGGCCGCAACCGGCCCGCTCACCTCGGCCACATTCGGGCATGTCGAAATGCCCACGACGTTGGTTCGCTTTGACCCAACCGAGGCGATGCAGCTCCTGGAGGAAGCTGGGTATATCGACGCTGATGGTGACGGAGTGCGCGAGCGTGACGGTCAGCCGTTGCTTCTGGATGCTGTGCTGATGACGTGGGGTTCTTTGCCTGAGGTCGGCCAGCTGCTCCAATCACAGTGGAAGGCGGTGGGCGTCCAATTGCAATTGCGCACCTTGACTTATCCGGCTGCGTTGGAGGCTGCCCGTACGGGGGATTACCATCTTATCCCCCAGAACTATGCCGGCAGCGATCCTGATCTGCTCTACACTTATTATCATTCCACTAGCACCTTTAACTGGAGCCGCGTTTCAGATCCCACTTTGGACGAGCTGTTGGAACGTGCGCGTCAGACCGGTGATCCTGCTACTCGCGCGAAGCTGTATGCTCAGGCGCAGGAACGCATTATGGAGCTCGTGTTGCTCATCCCCATCCGGGATCCGGTGAACCTGAACGGGGTGAGCGCGCGGGTACAGGGGTTGCGCTTCGACGCTCAGGGCTGGTTCCCCATCTTGCACGACGTCCAATTGCAGTGAGTTGTTCAAGGTTGCTTTGGGCATATGCTCACCCTGATCGCGCGCCGTTTAGTGGTGGCCATCTTTGCGCTGTGGGGCATCGCGACACTTGTGTTTGTTTTGTTGCGTGTGCTGCCGGGCGATCCGGCGCGCACTATTCTAGCCGCTTCGGGCGCTTCCGAAACCGCGATTGCCCAGGCGCGTCAACAAATGGGCTTGGACGAAGCGCTGCCGATCCAATATGTCCGTTACCTGTGGAACCTGGCGCGTGGCGATCTAGGACGCTCGCTGTTCAGCAATCGACCTGTGCTCTTGACCATCGCGGAGCAGCTGCCATCCACATTTGAACTGGCAGCGGCTGCGCTCACGATTGCGATCATGCTTGGTCTGGGCTTGGGCATCTTAGCTGCCTGGTATGCAGGCAGCTGGCTCGATCGGGTCACTGTTGGGTTTGCAGTGCTGGGAGTTTCCACTCCGCTGTTCTGGTCAGGGTTGCTGCTCATTTGGCTGTTCAGCTTGGTGCTGCATTGGCTGCCGGCAAGTGGAGCCGATTCCTGGCGCCACCTGGTCATGCCGGCATTATTGTTGGGATTCGTCGGGGCAGCGCCGCTCGTCCGGCTGGTGCGGAGCAACCTGCTCACAACCTTGCAAGCTGATTATATCACCGTCGCGCGCGGCAAGGGGTTGCCTGAGACTCTGGTTTTGTTGCGCCACGCTCTCCGCAATGCTCTCTTGCCCGGACTGAACATGGTCGGCCTGCAGGCGGGCTTCCTGTTGGGAGGTACCGTCATCACGGAGACCGTGTTTGCCAGGCCCGGTTTGGGGCGGGTTGTCGTGGACGCGATCTTGTGGAAAGACCTCCCTGTTGTGCAAGGCACTGTATTGTTGATTGCGAGCACGTATGTTGTTATCAACCTGGGCGTTGACCTGATCGCGATGGTGCTCGACCCACGCCAGCGTGAGAGCTAGCGGATGGAGCCTCTTCGGTGCTGGCCTCGTGTCTGGTGTTACTTGCGTACCGACCCACGTTTCTGGGCAGGCGGTTGTGTTGTGTGCCTGATCGTCTCTATGGCAGCGACTGCGCCGCTTATAGCACCGTATGATCCACTGACCACTGCACCGGCGAGACAATTGCTGCCCCCCTCTGTTGATCATCCTGCCGGCACCGATCTGTTAGGGCGTGATGTGTGGAGTCGACTGATTTGGGGAGGAAGGCTTTCCCTGACAGCTGGAGCCATCGCCACGGCATTGGCTGTGCTTCCCGGGAGTCTGTTAGGGCTTCTCGCCGGTTATGTGGGCGGAAAGATCGATTCCTTGCTCATGCGCATTGTAGATATGGCATTGGCCTTCCCCACCTTGTTGCTTGCTCTCACCATCGTGAGCGCCTTGGGCACTGGGTTGACGAGTGCTGCCCTGGCAGTGGGATGCGCCGGCATCCCCCGTTTCGCCCGGGTGGTGCGCGCTGCTACTTTGGGGGTGCGCTATGCACCTTTCATTGAAGCGGCCCGCACCGTTGGTTGTCGTCCGTATCGCATCTTGCTACGGCACATAGCCCCTTTTGTGGCGGACACGGTGGTCGTGCTGGCCTCGTTGGAACTGGGGTATGCCCTGCTCAACATCGGAGCTCTGAGCTTTCTTGGTTTGGGTGCCCAATCGCCCGCGCCCGAGTGGGGGCTGATGCTGACCGAAGGCCGTGCCTACCTGAGCGTGGCACCATGGATTACGGCAGCGCCCGGTTGTGCGATCACCCTGACCGTGCTGGCGGTGAATCTGCTGGGAGACGCGCTGCGCGATGCGCTGGGTTTACAGGTGCGTGATTAGGATGGTGTGAACGGGATAAGGAATAAATGAGGATGTCTCCTCTCACAACCGGGGCTTTTCCCTTTTCTTACAGATGTGCCATCATTGGGGCAACGGATGAAGGAGAGGAGTGAGCCGGATGACATCCTAGCGGGGTAAGCGTTTGCTGGACTATCTGCGCACGATGCCCGATCCGCGCCGCTGTCAGGGGCGGCGCTACCCGTTGCCGGGTTGTGGGCGTTGCTGATCCTGGCGGCATTGCACGGGGAAAGCCGTCTGCGCGGGATGTGGTGATGGACGCAGGCACATCAATCCCTCTGGCTGCGCCCGTTGGACTTCTGGGCGACGGGACGTGTGCCGGGGCTGACGACATTGTGGTAGGTGTTGCGACGCCTGGATGTGGGCGCGTTGCGGCCGGCGGCGCACGCCTGGACAGAGGACAGGGAAGCGGTGCGGGTGGTCAGTTGGGAGGCGCAATCTCGGCGCGGAAGCCAACGGGGCGAACGGGCGGCCGTGCCGGTGCTGGTGGTGACGGCGCAGCAGTTAGGGGTGGTGCAACAACGCGCGAGCGAGATATTGA
>QEXY01000111.1 GCA_003130875.1 Ardenticatenia bacterium | reverse complement strand
TTATACAACAATGCTCACCAGCCGACCAGGCACGTAGACGATCTTGCTCGGTGTGCGGCCGGCCAGATACTTACGAGCGCCGTCAGTTTCCAGGGCGCGTGCCTTTGCTTCCTCCGCGCTGATATCCGCCGGCGCCGTGAAGCGGTCGCGTACTTTGCCGTTGACCTGCACCACAATGGTGATAATCTCTTCGGCAGCCAGCGCTTCGTCCCACGTTGGCCATGCCTGTTGGTGGATGCTGTACGGCCGGCCGCGCCGTGCCCACAGCTCCTCGCTGATGTGCGGAAAGGCGGGCGCCATCAGCAATAGCAACGTGTCGACCGCTTCCTCCCACGCCGGCGTGTGCACCACTGGACTCTCTTTGGCCTTAATAAGGTAGTTGGTGTATTCCATCAGCGCTGCGATCATCGTGTTGAAGGAGAAGCTCTCCATGTCCTGTGTCGCGCGGCGTACTGTCTGGTGCTGTTTGCGACGCAGTGCCCGGATGGAGGCTTCATCCACCGCTGCATCCTGCATCGAGACTGCCGGGGGCTCTAAGACCAAGTTCCACACTCGTTCAAGGAAACGCTGCACACCCAACACACCAGTGCTGCTCCATGGGCCACCCTGATCCCAGCGGAAGCCGAACATCAGGTAGCCGCGCACCACATCGGCGCCATATTGTTGTACCAAGTCGTCCGGCGCAATAACGTTGCCACGACTTTTGCTCATCTTCTCGCCATCTTCGCCCAGGATGATGCCCTGGTTGAATAGGCGTAGCATTGGCTCACTGAATGGGACGATACCCATATCGCGCATCGCTTTGGTGAAGAAGCGCGTGTAGAGCAAGTGCATGGTGGCATGTTCGACTCCACCGGTATACTGATCCACCGGCAGCCAGTAGGCGCCCTCTTCGGGATTGAAAGGAATATCGTGTGCACTGAGCGGCTGTCCAGCCTTCCAGTGGCGCTCCATATAGGCGTACTGGTACCACGAGGAGCACATAAAGGTGTCCATCGTGTCCGTCTCGCGCTCGGCCGGGCTGCCGCAGCGCGGGCAGGTAGTATAGCGGAAGCCTTCGTGGAATTTGAGCGGCGACTCGCCCGTCGGCATGAATTCCACATCGTCAGGCAGGAGCACGGGGAGCTCTTCATAGGGCACCGGCACAATGCCGCACACCGGACATTCGATCATTGGAATGGGCGCGCCCCAATAACGCTGTCGGCTGATCAGCCAATCGTGCAGGCGGTAGGCAACGGCAAACTTGCCAATACCTTGCCGCTCCAACCAGCGTGTCACAGCGTGGCGACCTTCGGTCTCCTCGGTGAGCTGGGCCGGCAAGCTATATTGCGCTGCCAGCTCGGGTGTCCACTCCTCCAAGCTATACTTGGCAATCGTGGGGAAACCGCTGAATGGCCCGCTGTTGACCATTATCCCTGGACCGGTGTAAGCCTGCTGAAAGGGCTGGCCATCCCAGTCCACAGGGGCGACAACCACCGGAATGGGCAGGTTGTACTTGCGCGCAAACTCGAAATCGCGTTGGTCGCCGCATGGCACGGCCATAATAGCACCAGTGCCATACGTCATCAGCACATAGTCCGCCACCCAAATAGGAATGCGCTCATTGTTGACCGGATTGATCGCGTAGGCGCCAGTGAAGACACCCGTCTTCTCGCGGTCGACGGCTTCACGCTCGATATCGGCCATGCGGCGCGCTTGCTCAACGTACGCTTCCACGGCGGCGCGGTGCTCATCCGTCGTGAGCTCCATCACCAGGGGGTGTTCCGGTGCCAGCACCATAAAGGTGGCACCCCACAGAGTGTCCGGGCGCGTGGTGAAGACAGGCAAGGCGTGATTGCCCTTCTCTGTGCGGAAGATCACCTCCGCGCCTTCGCTGCGCCCGATCCAGTTGCGCTGCATGGTGATCACCCGCTCAGGCCACTCCAGGCCGGAGAAATCCAGCAGCTCTTCTGCATAGGCGGTGATGCGCAAGAACCACTGGGCAAGGTCCTTCTTGATCACTGGGGTGCCGCAGCGCTCACAGTGACGATCCTCGCCCCACACCTGCTCACGCGCCAAGGTGGTGTTACAGGTGGGGCAGAAGTCGACCGGCGCCGTCTTTTTGTATGCCAACCCGGCATCGTACATTTTCAAGAAGAACCATTGCGTCCAGCGGTAGTATTCCGGCTCGCAGGTGACACATTCACGCCGCCAGTCGAACATAGCGCCCATCGAGCGCAGCTGCTTGCGCATACGTTCGATGTTGGCATACGTCCATTCCTTGGGGTGGATTTTGTGTTTGATGGCCGCATTTTCTGCGGGCAGGCCGAAGGCATCGAAGCCCATAGGGAAGAGGACATTGTATCCGCGCATGCGCATCCAGCGCGCCCGCGCATCGGAAGGCACCATGGCGTACCAATGGCCGATGTGCAGGTCGCCGGAAGGATAGGGGTACATGGTCAGCGCATAGTGCTTAGGGCGTGAAGGGTCCACATGAGCGTGGTAGAGACCATCGGCCTCCCACTTCTGCTGCCATTTAGGCTCGATCTGCTGCGGAATCCACTTATCTGGCATTAGGTATCCCTTTGGTTTGCTATCTTGATTTATATCACTTCTTCGGTACATGTTTGAGCACAATCGCTTCGAGCATGTCGAGATGGGCCAAGTTCAGAAAATAATGACAGGATTCAACCAGACGTTCAAAATCTTGCTTGCGTGCCAGCCACCCCCGTCCACAAAGTTCACAAAGACTCTGCTCTCGCGATAGCGGCTGTTATGCCGGTTGACCCGTTCGTAGGCAGCCAACATATCCCTTGCCTTGGTTGACTGACCACTGCTGGTGGTTTCCTGAAAGGAACTCATAATGATCACCCAAGGGTCCTGTACACCAGGAATGGCGAAGTCTATATCGGTCTCAATCAGCGGAGAACGACCACTTGCGTGGCTAACACCATATTCGACCTGAATCCGCTCCAGCTGCTGCTTGATTCGATTTTCCACAATGTAACCTTTACGTGCACCATAGGTACCGATGAGCTGGTTCTTGTAATGAATGCGCCGCACCGCTTGGAGCTCGCTTTGGATCTCCTGATAATTCAGCCTCTCGAGATAATAGCGTGGCACGTGTTGTTGGAGTTCTGGGTCGTCCTTGCCTCTCAGTAGCAGATGAGCTATTAAATGTGCAAGGGCCGGTTTTTCTGCCATCTTGCGCTTTATTTTGCTCATCGACCATTCTACATCAAAGGGCTCATCAATGCGGCCCAACTTGCGTAGCAGGGAGATGATCCGCTTGAACTTTTCGTCGGAGAGTTGGATATCCTTGAGAATCACATCCAGACCGTCCCGTCTTTGGACAATGAACTCAGCGATGTCCTCAACAGTGACGTGGGCAGATTCTGAGATAGATGGATCGCCTGCCGTTATGAGCAGGGCAGCGACTTTTTCGTCGATCTCTTGCTCAAGCGTTTCATCCACAAGAAAAATTGTAGCGCTTTCCCAGGCTTCTTGAAAAGTGAGCTTGCGTGCCGTGCTCATGAACGGATGTCTATCTTGGCTGCCTTGAGCGCTTTGCCCCACGTGGGAAACAGCTCGTAGAATACTTCGAGCTTGTAGCGACTCATTCGCTCGACGTCCTCTGGTGTGGGCAGGCGTCCCAATCTTTGCGCAATAGCACGAAGTTCGAGCTGAAGTTCTTTCTTGGTGTACGGTCGCGGTTGTTTCCGAGTACGGGAGACGCGGACATATTCACCCTGACCAACTGCAGCGAGTTTCTGCCGCGTCAGGTTAACGTATGCCTCGTCAATGTCAATCGCTACATAACGGCGTCCCAGCTGTGCAGCCGCTACGGCGGTTGTGCCGGTACCCGCCATAGCATCGAGCACAATGTCACCAGGGTTGGTCGAAAGGCGGATGATGCGCTCCATCAGCCCCTGGGGCAGTTGACAGGGATGATAGTCCCGATCGCGCTTGTGCTTGATGCGGTAGATATCCCACCAGATGTCCGTGAGGGGCTCTTTTTCATCGTGCCTGGCAGCTTTGCGTTGATGAATACATCCCGCTCGCCGACAATAACAACGCGCGTCAATCTCGCGCACATCCGCATAGTTGAAAGTAAACGTGTAAGGATGTTTCGTGTAAAAAAGCAGAGCATAGTGTGCCGGCATCAGCTTGCCCCGCGGCTCCGACACAGCATCCCAGACAATCCAATTTTGAAAGTACAACCGTTGGTTGAGGAATGTGGCGTGATACATCCCCCAACGAGGCAGATTCAGCACATACAGAGACCCGGTCGGTTTCAGGACACGCACATACTCCTCTAACCAGGCATTACACCATGCGAGGTAGCTAGCGTCTTCCTGTTCGTCCTCGTAAACGTTGTAGCACTTGTCAAGGTTATAGGGCGGGTCAGCGAAGACGAGATCAATCGAATTGTCGGGATACTGCCTTAAGATCTCTAATGCATCTCCACAGTGCACGACATTGACCAGATGGGGATCAATATCGTGCGCCGGACTGCTTGGGGGTGGATTCCCCTGCAACCCTGGCAGGACGTATTGGATGGCGGTTTCACGCATCCGGGTCCGTTCTTCTTCGATGCCTTCCCGAGGGCCCACAAGTCCGTGTACTTGGTGGGAGGCACCGAAGTCCACCATGCGCAGGATGGTATCCAGGACAGGTCGGGAAAGCTGCGCATAGTTATCCGCCGGGGGAAGATCCTTCCAGACGTCGGAGATAACATATCCCTCCGGGTGCATCAGATGGGACTTGCCACCCCAATCGCGCAGCGACCTGCCACAGAAGGCACAGTAGCGATGAGGGAAACGTACCCGGCGCACGTTGAAGCGTCGATTGCCTTTGGTAAACAACAACACAGCCGCGTGAACACTGGGCAATCCGCTTACTTTAGCGTGCAACTCCGATTCGATAGCAATCCAGTACTTAAAGGTCAAATGCTGATCAAGATAGACCCCGACTTCAGGCAGGTAGTCAGGTCGTCCCTGAATGAAAAGCAGTCCACCTTCCCGGAGCACCCGGATGCTAGCATCCAGGTAGTCCCGCAACGTCTCGAGCGCAAGACGGGGCAGGTCGAGCGCTCCCGTGATGAGCACGATCACGTCCTGCGATTCAGCAGGTAGCTCGTGCAACCACTGGCTCAGTATCGCTCGTCCGGGATAGGCGATTTGCTGGGACATCAACAATAGTCACTCATAAACCGGCGTCAACCAGCCGTGACGGTCGGGCTTCCTCCCCTCGATGATGGCGAAGAACTCGTCTTGCAGCTGCTTGGTGATAGGGCCACGTCCGCCTGCACCCACCGGCAGTCCATCGATCGTGCGGATCGGAGTGATCTCAGCAGCTGTGCCGGTGAAGAAGACTTCGTCAGCGGCGTAGAGCATCTCGCGTGGGATGTTCTGCTCCCGCACCGGATAGCCCAAGTCCTCTGCCAGCTGGAGCACGATGCGCCGTGTAATGCCTCCCAAGATGGAAGCCGATAGGGGTGGCGTGTAGATCACCCCATCGTGGACCACAAATATGTTCTCACCGCTCCCCTCGCTGACATAGCCGTAGATATCCAAGACAATCCCCTCGGCCAGCCCGCGCGCTCGCGCTTCCATCACGACCAGCTGGGAATTGACGTATTGCCCGCCGATCTTGGCCATAGCCATCAAGGTGTCAGGCGCCATGCGCCGCCAGCTGCTCACTCCCACGTCCACTCCCTGTTCCAATGCACCAGCACCCAGATAAGCGCCCCACTCCCATGTGGCGATGACTGTCTCCACCGGACAATTCAGGGGGAAAACACCCAGTGAGTCATAGCCGCGGAACACCAGGGGACGGATATAGCATGCCTCATGGCGATTGCGCCGGATAGTAGCTTTGATCGCCTGGGCAATTTCCTGCTTCGAATAAGGGATTTCCATGCGGATCACCTTGGCGGAGAAGAAAAGGCGATCGACGTGTGGCATTAGGCCTAGCACGGCGGGCCCGCGTTCTGTCTTATAGGCACGAATGCCCTCGAAGACGCTCGAGCCATAGTGTAACACATGGGATAGCACATGGACCTTCGCTTCGTCCCAGGGGACAAACTCACCATTGAACCAAATGACTTCAGCCTTGGAGATCGGCATTGTGTTCAACCCTCCTGGTGTGCGTGGTCAGTACGAGGAAAGCGATACCAAAACACATTCAAGTGGCAAAAACCCTTCGTCCTAAGACGAAGGGTCTCGCTGCATCTTATGCGAGCACCATCTGGTAAAACCAGTGGAGCTGAGGGGATTCGAACCCCTTACCTCTTGAATGCCATTCAAGCGCTCTCCCAATTGAGCTACAGCCCCACGCGCCTGAGTGACAGCCCTGGCCACTCTCATGTTATTTTGGAATGGATGGAGCTGAGGGGATTCGAACCCCTGGCCTCATCAGTGCGATTGATGCGCTCTCCCAGCTGAGCTACAGCCCCTTACCATTATCACTAATAAGTATATCCAACTCTATGCCCGCTGTCAAATCAGAGTGTATGAGGGTGTTGAAAAAGTCCCTTGACCGCTCAGATTTTCATAGGAAAATGGGCCAATAAAGCGGGTAACTAAAGAGTTTTTCAACACCCTCAGTGTATGAGGGTGTTGGATGACATTGCGGCCGATCGGCTCCTCGCCTGTGACTCAGAGGCTGGTAACGAGCTATTGGCCCATTACAGAGCATTTCCTCACATATACGGGACTGCGGGGGCCAGAAGGCCATATCTCGTAGAGATCGAGTCGGTCGCTCCTATAGTCGTATACACCCCCGCCGTGGCGCAATAGCGGGCCCCGTGCCCCGGTATGGGGTACATCACCGCCTTCGCGGGCACAGACCGAATGGGCGAACGCGATGAAGGATCAACCGAATCCTACAGAGGGCTTCCCTCTGAGGCAGGCGAGTTAGCCTGCTACGAGTTGACCCGTTCTAAGGCGTTGCGATAGCGCTATTTTCCACTGGCAACGGCGTTGCCGTCGGCCAGGGCACAGGCGGTTCCTCTGGACTCGGAAACCACATTGGCCCCTCTGGAGTGGGTGTAATCGTCGCTCCGGGCCACGGCCATGGCAAAGTATCACTTTCCGGCGAGGGCGTGGGATAGTCATCCGGCTGTAAGATATCGGGCAATTCAGGTGGGAGCATAGGCACTGTGGGAACAGGGAATTGCTCCGGAGTAGGAGTCGCCTCCATGAGATCGGGTGGCAAGATTTCAAAAGGCCATGGCATCGGTGTCGGTGGCTCTTCCCAGGACCAGGTGGGGGCGACCTCAGGCAGCAGGTTGTCCACCACCACGGTGGAACGTCCCTCATAGCGTCCGCCGTGGCGGTTAAAAACTACTACACGCAAGGTATAAGGCCCATTCGGATGTGGGCGCGTATCCCATTCGGCCAGGATACCCCCTTCAACCGGTTGCATCTGTGGCGCGCTCAACGGGACAAATGTCTCTGGCGACCATCCGACCCCGTACTCGACCACGTAATGAGAGAAATCGGCTGCCAGAGCCACGCCTTGAATCGATACAATTCCCTCGATCAGTTGACCATCGCCTGGCCAATGGATCGCAGCGACAGCCGTTCCTTCGGTCGACGTGCAAGGTGGCGGTGGTTGCTCGATGCCGTGTTCGAGCGCCCAGGCGCGCCCCTCAGGTGGATAGACCTGGTAATAGCGTTCTTCAATGCCCTCCTCGGGGGGACGGCTATCCGTCACGACACAGTTCGCACGCGTGTCGATGCGCAGGCGCTGGTGGATATCGTGCTCTGGCCCTAATGGCAGCTGATCATAGGCGAACAGCTCGCGGCGACGACGCGGGCAATCGGGGCTGGGGATTGTGCCCGAGTCGGCACAGATTTCTACCTCCACGATGCCGCGTGGGCGGACGAAGTCGTGCACCCGGGTTTCGGCCACGATGCGTTCCATCATAGCGTGCCAAATGGGAGCAGCGCCGTCTAATCCGCTCAGCCCGCGCGTGGGACGATTGTCCGCGTTGCCCACCCACACTCCCACCACCACGTCTGGTGTGTAACCGACTGTCCAGCTGTCGCGGAAGTCATTGGTGGTGCCGGTCTTGGCCGCTGCCGGGCGCGACAGGCGCAGAGGGCTGTTCGCGCCGAACAATGGGGTGCGGGCTTCATTGTCGGCCAGAATATGGGTGATCAGATAGGCGTGCTCCGGGCGCAATACCGCTTCTCCTTGCGGGGGCTGGTACGCTTCAATCTGCCGTCCTAGCCCATCGGTCACGCGCAACACCGCTACAGGAGATATCCGCCGCCCTCCATTGGCTATCACTTGATAGGCGCCCGTCAACTCTAATAAACTCACCTCACCGCTCCCCAAAGCCAATGCCAGACCATAGTCACGGCGCGTCAAAGTGGTAATGCCCAGCCGCTTGGCCATCTCCTGGAAAGCAGGTATCCCGACAAACTCCAATGCCCTGACAGCCGGGATGTTCAATGAATTTGCCAATGCCGCGCGCACCAATACAGGCCCGCGGAATTTCCCATCGTAGTTTACCGGACGATACACTCCCCCTTTTCCATCGGGATATTCCACAGGCACGTCCATAATCAACGTGGCCGGTGTCCAGCCGCGTTCAAACGCAGCCAGATAAACGAGCGGCTTGATCGCTGAGCCAGGCTGACGCGGTTGCAGAGCCATATTGACCTGGTCGGCAGCGCGTTCCT
>QEXY01000018.1 GCA_003130875.1 Ardenticatenia bacterium | reverse complement strand
GGTGCGCGCCTTCCTGCAGGCGCACCACACGCTGACGCTCGCCACCTGCGGTGCGCAAGGCGAACCCCAAGCCGCCGACCTCTACTACGTCCTCCTCGACGGCTTGCGGCTGGCCTTCATCTCGGCGGTGTCCAGCCGGCACGTCGCCAACATCCGCCGCGACCCGCGCGTGGCGTGCACCGTCCACGCCGTGGTGGCCGAATGGCGCGCCATCCGCGGCGTCCAGATCGAGGGCACGTGTGCCGCTCTGAGCGGCTGGGAAGGGATGCGTGCCTGGGCGCGCTACCTGGCGCGGTTCCCCTTTGTGCTGCGCGATGCGCCGCTGCGGGAAGCGCTCCGCGGGATGCAGCCCTACGCCATCACTCCGCGCTGGGTGCGCTGGATTGACAATGCCACAGCGCTGGGATATAAGATTGAATTTACCCTATGAATGAAAGCGCAACGAGCCCCAAGCGTAATGATGTGCGCGCTATGTTCGCGCGTATTGCCCGCCGTTACGACCTGATGAATCGGCTGATGACCTTCGGCCAGGACATGCGCTGGCGGCGGTGGTTGGTGCGTGCGACGGCGTTGCCTCCCGGTGGGCGCTTCCTCGACGTGGCCACCGGCACGGGCGACGTCGCCTTCCTGGCGACACAGCCGCCCCACGCGCCCCGGCTGGTCGTCGGGCTCGACCTGGTGCCGACGATGCTGCAGCGGGCGCAACGGCGTGGCAAGACCCACCCCTCTTCACCCGCCTGGCTGGTGGGCGAGGCGCTGCACCTCCCCTTCGCCGCGGAGACATTCGACGCGGTCGCTTCTGCCTTCCTGCTGCGCAACGTGGGCGATGTGGCCGCGGCATTGCGCGAACAGGTGCGCGTCACCCGTCGCGGCGGACGCGTCGTCTGTCTGGACGTGCCCCGCCCGGACGGCGCGACGCTCGTCCAGCGCCTCTTCCGCCTCTATTTCCATCACGGCGTGCCCCTCCTGGGCCGTGTTGTCGCGGGCGACTGGGATGCGTACAAGTACCTACCCGCTTCCGCGGAAGCCTTCTTGACCCGCACCCAACTGCGTCATATTATGGAAAGTGTAGGCTTGGAGGATGTGCGGTGTCATCCGGTGATGCTGGGCGCGGTCGTGATCTGCGTGGCGGTCAAGCGCTAGGTGAGGAGTGTGTGCCATCTGTGACCCAAGAGCGTTGTCCCCACTGCGGTCAGCCAATACCCCCCGCGGATGAGCGGCCGAAGACGCTGACGACGGATCTCTTCCCGAACGCCACTGTCGAGGATGCACATCTGCCCCAGGCACAGTTGATGCAATATGCGCGCGACCTGGCCAGGGTTTATGCCGTGCAGAAGCGCATGGCGAAATACCTGCCCAGCGGCCTGCGCGAACGTCTGCGCAGCGGTACCGCGAGCAGCTGGATCACCGGTCAGCGCCGCCAAGTGACCGTCCTCTTCGCCGACCTGGTCGATTTCACCCGCCTCGCCGCGCGCTTGGATGCCGAAGAGGCGTTTGAGCTGCTCAACACCTGTTTCAGCCGTCTCGTCACCCACATCTACAAGTACGGTGGCGAGGTGGACAAGTTCCTCGGCGACGGCGTGATGGCGGTGTTCGGCGTGCCCGAGGCGCACGAGGACGACCCCCTGCGCGCCGTACAGGCGGCGTGGGATATACAGGCGGAGATGGAGCGCCTCAGCCAACAGTTCCAGGCGACGCTGGGCAGCCCGCTGCAGTTGCACATAGGCATCCACTGCGGCGAGGTGATCGCCGGCAACATCGGCGTGGAAGAGCAACACTCCTACACCGTCATCGGCGCGACGGTCAACCTCGCCTTTCGCCTGCAGGAGCTCTCCGAGCCGGGCAGCATCCTGGTGAGCCAGGCAGTGCAGCGGGCGACGCAACATCTCTTCCGCTATCGGTATCTGCAGGACGTGACGCTCAAGGGCTTTGCCGAGCCGGTGCCGGTCTTCGTCCTGGAAAGCCGGCTGACGGCGCCGGCGCCCGTGGCCTCTCCATTCTTCGAGGAACCGTTGCCCTGGGTCGGCCGTGAGGCGGAGATGGCGCAATTGTGCGCGCTGGCGGAGCGTCTGGTGCAGGGCGAGGGCGGCGTGGTCTTGATCGAAGGGGTGCCGGGCATGGGCAAGACGCGCCTGGTGCGCGAATGGCTCACCCGCCACATTCCTTCGGGCGTGCAGGTGTGGATCAGCAGCGCGCAGATGGTGCAGAGCCGCAGCGCCTATAGCGTGTGGCGCCAGCTGACGCGCTGGGGCATCTGGACGCCGCCGCCGGGCCAGAAGGCAGCACTGCCGGCAGGCCCTTTGCCCGCCACGGTGGTCACCCTCGCCTTGCAGCAATGGGATCAATCGGTGACGCGCGAAGAGGCCGAAGCGGCGCGCACCCAGCTCTTCCAGGCGATCCGCCAGGTGTTGATCGCCCAGAGCAAGACGGCGCCGCTGGTGCTGGTCATCGACAACTGGCAATGGGCGGATGAGCTCTCGCGCCGTCTCCTGTTCACGCTGTTGCCACTGGCAGATCAATATCCCATCTTGTTCTGCATCCTCTCCCGCCCCGCCGTCGGCGAGACACACGAGGTCACGCGCGCGCTCGCCTTCCGCACCGTACGCCAGTATCAGCACATCCAGCTGGCGCCGCTCGACGATGCGGCGATGGGCCGGCTGCTGGCTGCCCTGTTCGACGTCGAAGGGTGGGATGCGTCGGCACGCCAGGCGCTGATCAACTGGGCGCAGGGCAACCCCTTCTTCTTGAAGGAGGTCATCGCCTCACTCGCGACGCAGGGCGCCATCGAGCGCGTTGGCAGGCGCTGGAAGGTGCGCGCGGCGTATCCCCTCGCCACGCTGCGTTTCCCCTCCAACCTGCTAGATCTGACCATAGCCAATCTGGACCGTCTGCCGGACGAGTTGCAAGAGGTGCTGAGCGCGGCGGCGGTGATCGGCGCGACGTTTTCGGTGCGGCTGCTCGCGCGCGTGTTGGCGCGCCAGGGCAGGGCGGCCAACCTGGACCGGCGGCTGCAACAGCTGATGCAGGCCGGCATCCTGGACACTGCCACCCAGCAGCGTGGTGTGCTCGCCTTTCGGTATACCATCGTACAGGAGAGCCTCTATGCTCGGCTGCTCTCCCAGAAGCGCCAGCAGTTGCATCAGCTGGTGGCCGAGGAGATGGAACGCGCCCTGGAGCAGTCCAAGGCAGGCGCGGATGAGGCGGCGCTCATCGCGGCGCATTTCATCCAGGCCGGCCTGCCGGAGCGGGCGCTGCCCTACCTGATGCGGGCCGGACAGCGCGCTCTGACCCAGGCGGCCAGCCAGATGGCGGTGGAGCATTTCATGGCGGCGTTGGTGGCGGTCGAGTACGCGCCCCATTATCGCGCCGAACGCCTCGAGATCGAGCTCGGCCTGGCAGATGCCTATGCCCAATCCCAGAGGTACCGCGATGCGATCGTCCACTACCAGGCGGCGCTGGAGCTGTGTGAGGATGTCGAGCGGCGCATTATGATCTATCTAGCGCTCAGCCACGCGTATGCCGCCCAGGACGACCTGACGCTGGCGTGGGCTCAGCTTGAGGCGGCGTTGGAAGTGCTCTCCGAGCACGAAGTGCCGGCCACGGCGCCGCTGCGCGGGCGCGTCTTCGCTGCGTGTGCCCAGCTGGAATGGCGCATGGGCGACCGGCGGCGCGCCGAGCTGTGGGCGCGCGAGGCCGCCGCCATCCTGGAAGGCAGTCCGGAACACAGCAGCCTGGCGGCCAGCTATCAGACACTGGGACAGATCTACGCCATGCTCGGCCATGCCGCGCTGGCGGAACGCTATCACCGGCGTGCCACGGCCCATCTGCGCGCCACCACCGATGCGCTGCGCGCGCAGACGCCGCATGACAGATGAGCAGGGCGATGGCCAACCCGAGCCGCGCGCGTCCGCAAGCGGCAGGGATTTTACCGCCGAGATCGCCGAGAATTAACGGGGAAAAATCTCTGCGTCCTCGCCGGGCGCGGCCGCAAATCGCGCCATGTGCCTGGCAGGGGCGCGTGTGGTGGGGGTAGGGG
>QEXY01000110.1 GCA_003130875.1 Ardenticatenia bacterium | reverse complement strand
TGATCGCCGCCGTCAACGTCGTCTTCCCGTGGTCCACGTGCCCAATCGTCCCCACGTTCACATGCGGCTTATCCCGGACAAATTTCTCCTTCGCCATGGATGACATCCTCCTATAAGTTCGTTATGTATGCAAAACTCTATTATTATACCTCTACTTGTCGTTCTCGCAAATTCGCGACCAACCTCGTAAAACCTTAACGGCGCAACCCTCCGGGCACTATCTGCTGCATAAGCGCTTCCGTGACCTGATCGTAGTGGCTGAACTCCATCACGAAGGTTCCTCGTCCCTGAGTCATCGAACGTAAGTCCGTCGCATAACCGAACATCTGCGCCAACGGCACAAGTGCTCGGATCGCTTGCATTCCCGGGCCACGCGGTTCCATGCTCTCGATCGTTCCACGCCGCGACGAGATATCTCCCACGACATCCCCGGTAAATTGCTCGGGAACCACTACCTCGAGCTTCATCACCGGCTCAAGCAACACCGGTCCTGCCTCCTGGACCGCTTCTCTCAACGCTATCGAACCAGCCACCTTGAACGCCATCTCGGACGAATCCACTTCATGATACGACCCACCTACGACGATGGCCTTGAGATCGATGATAGGATAACCCGCCAGCACCCCGCTCTCTAGAGCACTGCGGACACCCTGTTCGACAGCAGGGATGAACTCTTTGGGAATGCTGCCTCCCACCGTCCGGTCCTCGAACTGAAAACCACCCCCCTTTGGCAGGGGTTCTACAAGCAACTCCACATCCCCATACTGACCGCGCCCGCCTGTCTGGCGGATAAACCGCCCACGTCCCCGAGCAGGTCGGGTGATCGTCTCTCGATAAGCAACCTGAGGTCGCCCCACCTTGGCCATCACCCGGAATTCACGCATCATACGTGTGACCAACACTTCAAGGTGCAGCTCCCCCATGCCCGAGATCAACGTCTGACCAGTGTTCTCATCCACCTTCACCCGGAAGGTTGGATCCTCTTCCGCCAGCTTCTTGAGCGCGTCGACCATTTTTTCCTGGTCTGCTTTTGTCTTAGGTTCAATGGCGACCGAAATGACCGGTTCCGGGAACTTAATATCTTCCAAGATGACTTGTCGACTTGGATCACACAATGTATCTCCGGTGAAGGTGTTCTTAAGACCCAGAATCGCTCCAATATCGCCCGCCGAGAGCGACTCGATCTCCTGACGCTGGTTGGCGTGCATCTGGAGCAGGCGACCGACCCGCTCTTTGACACCCCGGGTTGCGTTATACGTATTTGCCCCGTTGTGTATTGTGCCTGAATAGACGCGGACATAAGCCAACCGCCCCACATAGGGGTCGGTCACGATCTTAAACGCCAATGCCGCGAAGGGTGCCCTGGGATCGGCCGGACATTCAATGGGTTTGCCCGACTTCGGATCAGTGCCCACGATAGCCGGTATATCTAAGGGCGAGGGCAAGTAATCGATTATCGCATCCAACAGCGGTTGGATACCCTTATTGCGCAACGCCGAGCCACACAAAACAGGCACTAACTTCCCTTGCAGCGTAGCAGCCCGCAATGCTGCACGCAATTCTTCAGGAGAGATGTCCTCCTCCAACAGAAATTTCTCAGTGAGTGTTTCGCTGACTTCTGTTTCGGCGACTTGCTCGATCAGCTTACGACGCAGAAGTGCTGCTTCATCACGTAATTCTGCGGGTATCTCATCCGAGATGACCATTTCCGTGCCCAATTCATCTCGATAGGTGATCGACTTCATGCCCACCAAGTCGACAACCCCAACAAAACCCGCTTCGACCCCGATAGGCAATTGCACCAACGCTGGCCGTGCGTGCAACCGATCGATAATCATCTGTATGGTACGGTTCAGATCAGCCCCTACACGGTCCATCTTGTTGATAAAGCAAATGCGTGGCACATGAAAGCGATCTGCCTGTCGCCATACCGTCTCCGATTGAGGCTCGACGCCACTCACGGCATCGAAGATGACCACACCGCCATCTAGGACACGCAGCGAGCGCTGCACTTCCGCCGTGAAGTCGATATGTCCCGGCGTATCGATCAAGTTAATCTGATGCTCACGCCAGAAACAGGTCGTGGCAGCAGCCGTAATGGTGATTCCACGTTCTCGTTCCTGCTCCATCCAATCCATGGTGGCCGTGCCCTCGTGGACTTCCCCCATGCGGTGAATCTTTTGGGTATAGAAAAGGATGCGCTCCGATGCCGTGGTCTTCCCGGCATCGATATGCGCGATAATCCCTATGTTCCTGACCTTTTCGAGGGCAATTTTATCCACCATATAGCACCAGAGATGCTACACCCAAAACTGAATAACTACGCTCGGCGATGACCACCATCGCCGAGATGTATGCCAATCGTATCCCGATGAGTAAACAGACTACGAAATACTACTATCCGCGGAGCAAACTACCAGCGATAGTGGGCAAATGCGCGGTTGGCCTCGGCCATACGGTGCGTATCCTCTTTCTTCTTGACCGCAGCACCCTGGCCGGCAGCAGCATCTATCAGCTCAGCTGCCACTTTCTCAGCCATAGACTTGCCAGGACGCTGACGCATGCTTTGCACCAGCCAACGCAATGAAAGGCTCAACCGCCTCTCCGGACGCACTTCCATAGGGATCTGATACGTGGCACCCCCAACGCGTCGCGGACGCACCTCGATCATAGGCATGGTGTTCTTCACCGCCGCCTCGAAGACCTCGAGAGGCGGTTTCTTCGTCCGCTGCTCGATGATGTCGAAGGCATCATAGACGATGCGCAATGCCAAGCTTTTCTTCCCATTGCGCATGATCTTGTTGCAAAAACGTGCCACCAACTCACTGTTATATCTCACATCCGGTTTGACAGGACGACGTTCCGCACGAGTTCGCCGCGACATCCTTCACCCCCCAATCCTAATCAACGAACATCGCTCATTTCGGCCGCTTGGCGCCATACTTCGAGCGCCCGCGCTTACGATTCTCGACTCCGGCAGCGTCTAGCGCACCACGCACGATATGGTATCGCACACCTGGCAAGTCTTTCACACGTCCGCCGCGTACTAATACAACCGAGTGCTCCTGAAGATTGTGACCTTCGCCTGGAATATAGGCTGTCACTTCGATCCCGTTGGTCAGACGGACGCGTGCGATCTTGCGCAACGCCGAGTTAGGCTTCTTCGGGGTCATCGTGCGTACTTGCGTACAGACGCCCCGCTTCTGCGGTGCTCCCTCTGGCCGCATTTGCAAGCTACCCTTTAATGCATTGAAAATGTAGCGCAATGCCGGCGCTTTACTCTTGCTGCGCTTTGCAACGCGCGGTCTGCGTACAAGCTGATTAATGGTGGGCAAAGTTTCCTCCTCAGCACAGACTTGAAAAACCTGCTCAGTAATTGGCTCTCTCAAGGCGCAAAGCTCAACTTTACCACAGAAGATGCAAACCGTCAAATTTTGAGAGTACTTGCGCCAGGAAATCGTTACCCGGTGATCGAGAGGATTTTGACAAAGGGCGGCGCTCCTCACATCCACGGGTTGCGGCAACACCTACACCAAGAGGAGCGTCATATGACCGAACGGGCTATCGGG
>QEXY01000109.1 GCA_003130875.1 Ardenticatenia bacterium | reverse complement strand
GCCACGCCCGACTACTTCTGCTGCCGACGGTCAGGGGGGTGCGGCTCCGATAGCAGCCCCCGGCATTGAGAAACAGACGCCCATCTCACCGACCCCGACGATGTCCAGGCCGCGGGCGATCTCCGCCTCGACCACCGCGATGCCGGCTTCGATCGACTGAAGAGCTTGCTGGCGCGTCATCGCTGCGCCACGCGCAATGTTGTGGGTGCCAGGCGCGATTTTCTTGACCACCAGCTCAGGATGCGGCTGTAGAGTCATAGCCACTCCCATATCCACCACCACGACCCGCGCCCCGACGTGGCGTGCCAGCACATTGATGCCAGCACCGCCGCGCAAGAAGTTGTAGACCATCTGGGCAGTCACTTCCTGGGGGTAGGCATTCACCCCTTCTGCGACCACACCGTGATCACCTGCCATTGTGATGATCGCCTTGTGTGCGATGTGCGGTTGTGCCTGACCGGTGATCCCGGCCATGTGAATGGACAGGGCTTCCAACCGTCCCAGGCTGCCCCGCGGTTTGGTCAGGTTATCTTGGCGTGCGCGCGCCGCTGCCATAGCCGCTTCGTCTAGAGGGCCAATCTGTGAGATGGTTTGCTCCAATAACATAATGCGCTGAACCTCCTTGCTTTAGAATGATAGGGCTATTGCGTTTATCGGATGAAGTTGTTCAAGTGTCTTCATATAGATGACCGAGTCTCCGTGGTTCATATGTCAGGTACGAAATACGCGAGGGTTTTCCTGGCTGCTGCAGCACCAAGATTGCGCGGATCAATCGCCCCGCCACTGGTCAGGCGATGGACATGCACGGCCAAGGACGGAAATCGGCGAGCGATATACGCTGTCACTGCTGCGACATCCGTTGTCACAGTGTCCATCAGAAGACCCAATAGGGTGCCGCTGTGAGCGCGACAGACTCCCAAAGCGCTTACGCTCCTGGCGAGTTTCAGCACGTCATCCAGCCAGGGATTGGGCAGGATCGCCTGGTGCAGACGACTGCTGAGGCTGGCTGCTTCGCCGAGCATTTCCCAGTCACTGTCCCGCAGCGATTGCCGCAACATGTCGAAGGTCTGGCGATGTTCTTTCGCCAGACGCTGCAGGATGGCACGGTGGTCGCAACGGTTGAACGCAACTGTGTCCACCTCACCTCCCGGGTCAAGCACCACGACATGCAGAGGCGGTGCATCGGCCAGCGTCTCATAGAATTCGCCGCTGCGATGGGCAAACAGGGTCAGTCCCGGAAAGAGCGTGCTATCGCTGGGCTCGACAGAGACCGCCAGGCGTGCCACTTCTGGCGGTGTGAACGCATACCCACAGGCATTCCCCAGTGCGTACAACGTGGCTCCTAAATCAGCCGTGCTCGTCCCGTACCCTCGACCAGCCGGCAGCGGCGAGACGAGGTGTAGAGCGCCCCCCACGGACCGACCTAAATGGCACAGACCGAGCTGGAGGGCAGCCACTGATTTGGGGCGTTCTTCTGGCACGTGCCAGCGAGATGACCCGTCTAGTCGCACTGTGGCCATGCTATACACGTCGATCGGGCACGATACCAGACAGGGAATCCCTTCCAGGGAGCCCTGGACCAGTTCGCCGCACGTCGCTGGAACGGCAGCATACCCGACACGACCTGCCAAGTCCCCCATCTTGGTGTCCCTCAGAATTCGACTCCCGGCTGTCCTAGGATACCCCTTTGGTAGGGATGTTTCACCTCGATCATCTCGGTGACTAGGTCGGCGAATTCTATCAGCGTGGGTGGCGCGTATCGCCCGGTGATGATGAGGTGCAACCGGGCCGGTTTATGTTCGGCGAGCCATCCGATGACCGCCTTGGTATCCAGCCAACCGAAGTGCAATGGATAGGTGAACTCGTCCAGTAGAATCATGTCATACGTGTCGCTGGCGATTTTCTCCTGACAGAGAGCCCAACCAGCCTGAGATGCCTCTTTGTCGCGCTGCGAGTCAGGCCCGACGCGACGGAAGCCAATGCCAGTGGCATGCCACTCGATGCCCAGTTGCCGTGCCGTTTTCACCTCACCCCAGCGGTCAGTCGCTCGTTTAATAAACTGGACAACGCAGATGCGCTGTCCGTGCCCATGGGCACGCATCAGCATGCCCAGTGCAGCGGTGGTCTTGCCCTTGCCGTTACCAGTGTTCAAAATGATCAAACCTTTCGCATGCCGTGTGGCGCTCATAAGCGATTTTCCTCTTGTATTTCCAAAATAGCATAGAGCCGTTGCATATCGAGGGCACTTTCTACCGCATCCGCCAGGGCATCGAAGGCGTCCTGTCGGGTGCTTTGAGTGTCCTCTCCCGTATTTTTCCATCCCAAGCTGGCCAACCAGGCCCGCCTTAGATGCGCATTCTCAAATAAACCATGGAGATAACATCCCCAGATCCGCCCGTCAGCACTTACAGCACCATCCAATACCTCGACCGAGGCACCACTGCGTTGCGTAATACACAGCCATGGCTGGCCCCGCTGTCCGGAAGAGTTTGAAGCCACCGGTTCAGTGCGTCCCATGTGAATCTCGTAACCATGGACGACGGCGCCGGCTAGAGGGGCGAGCCATGCAGGTCCTTCCAGAATGCGCGCGGTCACGCGGTGGGTGAGCTTGTCCCGGGCGAAGACGGTCTCCAACGGCAACAAGCCCAATCCGGCAATCTCTTCTTCCGATGATTCGGTGTGCAGGGGGTCACGCAGCACCTCGCCCAACATCTGATATCCGCCGCAAATGCCCACCACTGCGCCACCGCGTGCTGCGAATTCCTGGATGGCATTGGCCAGTCCCTGTGCACGTAGCCAGCGCAAATCATTTGCGGTGCTTTTACTCCCCGGCAAGATGATAGCGTGGGGTGAGCCAAGCGCTCCCAGATCGGAAACGTAACGCATATGCACGCCGGGCTCGTCCATCAGAGCATCGAAATCATCGAAGTTGGAGATGCGCGGCAGCCGGATCACCACAATCTCCACCTCGCCTTGGGGCAAAGCGGTCTGCACCTTGTGGAAATCCAGGGGGTATTTGCGTTCTTCGATGGCCACAGAGTCTTCGTCGGGGATGCGCAGCCGGTCGAGATAGGGCACGATGCCAAGCACAGGGATGCCACTGCGCTCCTCTAGAATGCGCACTCCGTCGGCAAACAGAGAGATGTCCCCTCGGAACTTGTTGACAATCATAGCGCGTACCAGCGCCTGTTCCTCCGGTGGCAGCAACCAGAGGGTGCCCAGCAGCTGAGCAAAGATTCCACCTCGGTCGATGTCACCGACCAGCAAGACGGGTGATTGCGCATAGCGTGCGACGGCCATGTTCACCAGATCGCCGGCCTTTAAGTTGAGCTCCGCCGGGCTGCCGGCACCCTCGATGACCACCAGATCGAAATGAGCGCGCAATCGGTCCAGCGCCGCGGTGACGGCGGTCCATAGCTGAGATTTATAGCGATAGTATTCTCGCGCCGCCACCGTCCGCCAGGCGCGTCCGTTGAGCACCACCTGACAACGCGCATCTGCCTCTGGCTTCAACAGGATAGGATTCATGTCGGCTTGGGGTTCGATCCCGGCCGCGATTGCCTGGACGGCCTGGGCCCGACCGATCTCGCTGCCATCTGGACAGACGGCGGCGTTGTTGGACATGTTCTGCGCCTTAAAGGGCGCGACACGCAGGCCTTGTCGGGCGAAAATGCGACACAAAGCGGTGACCAGCAAGCTCTTGCCGCTTGAGGACGAGGTTCCCTGTATCATCAATGTCCTGGCCACTCGTGATGGGCTAAATCTCATAGCCGCCTTTTGTCATAAAGTAAAATAGCGTGCAACGAAACCACAGTATCATTCCGCAACATATCCCTCCTCCACGCATGAATCGCGATGCCTGAGGAAAGAAGGGGTGATCGCTCGTAGCGCGGCGATCAAGCGCACATTTTCTTCAGGTCGCCGCGGCGCGATGCGCACATATGCTGGCAGCCCGAATGACGCACAGTCGCGCACTAAGATGCCGTAGCGCAACAGCGCGCTGCGGAATGCGGCACCATTTCCCACGTGCATGAGGAAGAAGTGCACTGCCGAAGGCAGAGGCTTCCAACCCAATGTGTGTATTTCCTGCCTCAAGACACGCGTGGCGCCAAGCAACACCTCGAGGCTGCGATGCAGGTGCTCCTCGTCAGACAGGGCAGCCAGTCCGGCTGCTTGGGCCAAAGCATTGACATTCCACGCCGGCCGCACGCGCCGGAGTGCCTCGATCACCATCTCAGCACCGACTGCATAGCCCAGGCGTAGGGCGGCCAGGGCATAATCCTTGGTCATCGAGCGCACCACCAGCAGGTTTTCGCAGCCCAATGAGATAGCCGATTGAAAGCCCATAGCAAATGCGTGATAAGACTCATCCACGACAAAAAGGGTATCGGGATGAGCAAGACACCATCTTCTCAGAATTTCGGATGGTAGAATGGTTCCTGTTGGGTTGTTGGGATTGCAGATG
>QEXY01000108.1 GCA_003130875.1 Ardenticatenia bacterium | reverse complement strand
TTGTCCAGGTCTTCAATCAGTCGATAGATCACATCATAGAGCCGGATGTCCACTCCCTCTGCCTCAGCCAACCGCTGCGCCGCCGGGTCAACGCTCACATTGAAGCCGATCACAATGGCAGAGGAAGCAACGGCCAACATCACGTCGGACTCGGTGATGTTGCCGGTGCCCTGGCGCAAGAAGCGCACTCTACATTCCGGACTGCCCAATCCGCACACCGATTTGACAATCGGTTCAATCGAGCCCTGCACATCCGCCTTGAGCACAATGTTGACCTCTTTGGTCTCTCCGCTCTGCATCCGGCTGAAGACTTCTTCGAGCGAAATGGTGCGGCGCTGTTGCTTATCTGCCGCCCGCTCAGCAGCCAGGCGTGCATTGACGATCTCACGCGCGGCATGCTCAGAAGCCACCACCTCGAAGCGCTCCCCGGCCAACGGCACCACCGGAAATCCCAGGATAGCGACCGGTGTAGAAGGTCCCGCTTGCTTGATGCGGTTGCCCCGATCGTCAAACATAGCGCGCACCTTGCCGAAATGGGTCCCGATGACCACAACATCCCCGACGCGCAGGGTGCCATTCTGAACCAGCAGGGTCACCTTGGCGCCCTGTCGCTCGTCCATCGTGCTTTCGATTACGGTGCCTTGGGCCGGACGATCCGGATTGGCCCGCAAATCCGCCACATCGGTGACCAGGAAGATGTTCTCCAGGAGTTCGTCAATGCCCATCTGCATCTTGGCCGATATGGGCACACAGATGACATCGCCCCCCCATTCCTCAACCAGCAGTCCTGCATCGGCCAATTGCTGCTTAACCCGCTCGGGGTTGGCATTGCTTTTGTCAATCTTGTTCAGCGCCACCAGGATAGGCACCTGGGCAGCGCGGGCATGTTCGATCGCTTCGCGCGTCTGGGGCATGACCCCGTCATCGGCAGCAACGACTAAGATGACCAGGTCGGTGACCTGAGCACCCCGCGCACGCATTGCCGTGAAAGCTTCGTGTCCAGGGGTGTCCAGAAAGGTGATTTTGCGTCCCCCAACCGTCACCTGATAGGCGCCGATGTGTTGGGTGATTCCACCCGCTTCCTCTGCAGTGACATTCGTAGCGCGAATGCGGTCCAACAAGGTTGTCTTACCGTGGTCCACATGGCCCAGCACAGCCACGACGGGCGGCCGGGGCTTCAGTTTGCTGGGATCCTCATCCGCGATGAAACGATCGCGTGCTGGTACGTCGGTTGTCGTGGTCGGCGTCGATGTCGGCTCGCTGGGTGCTTCGGGCAACACCTCAAAGCCCATGTCGCTGGCCACAATCGCTGCCGTGTCGAAGTCGATCTGCTGGTTGATGGTGGCCATGATGCCGTTGTTCATCAGCTGCTTGATCACGTCGATGGGGCTCACGCGCATCAAGTTGGCCAGCTCCCGCACCGTCAAGCTGGAAGGCACGCGAATCGTGCGGGATTCAGCCGCGCGTACTTCGGCAGATGGTGCTTGTGGTGCTTGCACTTGTGACACTCGCGCTTGTGCCACTTTCGCCTGGTTTCTACCCATACCAACCTCCTCATTCTAGCGGTGATATTGTGCACCGCCACATACCTGTACCTTTGAACCTGCGTAGGTGCAGGCTCCGTCCACATCTCGACCGGAGATCCCTGCCGCCAGGTCGAGCAGGTCATCGCAGATCTCAGCACAGAAAACCGACAGATCGGATATTGTCACTCAGCTGTCGCGGGGGGAAGGGAGGGCAGGCAGTTTTTGCGTGGGGGAAGTTCTCGTGCTTAAATCTTCAAGCTTCCTCGGCCATCATTGCCGTCCTCCCGATCCCGCCAAAATCATCACGCTATGCACTTTGGTGTTGCTCTTCCGGTCTGTCACACTCGATCAATGCCGTCCGCTTCGGGGAGCAGAGCGGTGGATCAACCCTTTCCGCTGCCCCCTGGAAGCTCTCATGCGCCTTTGACCCCTGTATAGTGTGGTTCGAGATTTGTCTCGACCTCATCCGACAGCTGCTGGGCATATGCATGCAGCGTAGACCACGCCTCCTCATCCGGCACAGCGTGCAGCGCTGCTATCAAGCGGCTGCGGGCGAACTGACGAGGCGAGTCGCCGATCGCACTTTGCCAGCAACGTCGCTTGCGACAGAGATAGGCACCTCGACCGTTCATTTTGCCTGTGCTGTCAACACAAATGCGCCCCTCTGGTGTGCGCACAATCCGGATGAGCTCACGTTTTGCGCGCACCGCACGGCAGGCGACACACGTGCGCAACGGTATGTGCTTCATCCCAGCACTCCAGCTTACAGATAGTCTTCCCAATCGCCCCGTTGACGCCCAGGCTTGCGCCGGCGGTGCGAGATATAGGCACCCAATTCTTCGTCGTAGATGAGCTCATGCCGTTTGCCACGTTGTTTCTTTTTGCGCGCACCTCCGGGCAGATCTTCCTCTTCCTCATCCTCCCAAGCATAGATCTCTTCAGGTGTTTGCAGGCGGTTCAGCTCCTCTTCGAGCGAGATCTCCTGCGGCGCGTTCTCAGCCTGGGAAGAGGTCTCGGCGGTCTCCTCCATCACCACAGCCACTTCTTCCTCCCACAAGGGGAAGGGGATGGCCTCAGGTTCAGGAGATTCAGCTGCCTCAGCACCTTCACCCAGGCTCGCCGCCGCTTCCTGGGGTTGCTCCTCATCGGCCTCGGCGGACTTTGCTGCCAGGATCGCCTCGGCGCGGGCGAGCAGATCCTCCGTATGCTCGATGCGAGGTGATGATTCGGATGGCTCTGTCTCCTCCAAGGCGCGGAGAACCGCCTCGCGCAGACGCAACGCCGCACGCTCCTTTTCGAGGGCCTTCTCGGCTTCATATACAATGCGCACCACTTGGCTGAGCGCCTGCATCTCGCCATCGGAAAGGGCTGTGCCCTCTTTTTCTTGCAAGATTTCACGAGCCATGGTGATCAGATGCTGTTCGCGCGCGACAGCGGCTCGCAGCTCTTTATCCTCCGCCACTTTGGCCAGCGCTTCAGCGGCTGCTTCGGAGATGCTCTTGATATCGATGCGCCAGCTGGTCAGCTTGGCGGCGAGGCGGGCGTTCTGACCTTCCTTGCCGATGGCGAGCGACAGCTGTCGGTCCGGCACCACCACAACGGCAGTCTTGTCATCGCTCTCATCCTCCAGCATGACGTTCAGCACTTTGGCCGGGCTTAAGCTGTTTGCAATCAAGGTCGCCGGGTCAGAGCTCCAGGCCACCACGTCGATTTTCTCACCATTCAGCTCGTTCACAATACTCTGGATGCGCACGCCGCGCATGCCAACGCACGAGCCCACCGGATCGACACCCTCCTGCAGCGCTGCTACAGCCACCTTGGAGCGATAACCTGCCTCGCGTGCGATCGCCTTGATTTCCACAATGCCGTTGTAAATTTCCGGCACCTCTAGCTCGAGCAGGCGACGCAACATATTGCGATGCGTACGCGATACGATGATCAAGGGTCCGCGAGGCGTCTTCTGCACTTCCGAGACATACGCGCGCAAGCGTTGACCGATGCTGTAACGCTCGGTGGGTATCTGCTCACTGCGTGGCAGAATCGCCTCCACCTTGCCCAGGCTGAGTGTGACCTGCTGGGAGTCGATGCTCTGCACCGTGCCGTTGACGATCTCGCCCTCGCGATCTGCATAAACATGGTAGAGCGAATCCCGTTCCGCTTCGCGGATGCGCTGCAGAATCACCTGGCGCGCTGTCTGAGCAGCAATGCGCCCAAAATCCCGTGGTGTGATGTCCACCAACACCACTTCGCCCAGGTTGGCGTCCGGCTTGATACGGCGCGCCTCCTCCAGCGCAATCTCGCGTGCTGCGTCGGTAACGCGCTCGACCACTGTCTTTTCGCAGTAGATATGCGCCGTGCACGTCTCCAGATCCAGGCGCGCTGTAATACCCGGCGCGGGACCAAATCTGCGCCGATACGCCGAAACCAATGCTGCATGGATGGCCTCCAGCACCACTTCCTTGGGGAGCTGGCGTTCGTGGCACACCTGATTGATGGCCGCGATGAACTCTTTATTCACAATTCTTCTTTTGACCTCCTGCCCCTGCTACTCGTTGCGAAGGTCATGCCTCCCCAATCATACCTTCTTACAAAGAAAAGTGGGAAAAAGACCCACTTTTCTGTGATGACACTCGATTAAATCATTCTCATTATATCACTCTGTGGTGGCAATTGCAAATCTATGAGGGTGTTGAAAAAGTCCCTTGACCGCTCAGATTTTCATAGGAAAATGGGCCAATAAAGTGGGTAACTAAAGAGTTTTTCAACACTCTCAATCTATGAAAGGGGCAGAAGCGAGGGCGCACGTGGATCGTGGCGCATGCGATTGCGGCGCGCACGGGCTACACTGGACGTAGCATAACAATAAACACACCCTATGGTGCAGGTGTCGTACATGCCGATGTCCTTGCTCACGACACACCGACATGCCGGGCGCTGCCCCGGATCTTTCTGCGCGGTCACCTGGACGCCGAAGACCTGGTGGATGAGCGCATCATCCACGCACTTGCCCGGACGGACGCCGTAGGCACGCAGGTCTGCCTCCTCCGCACAGCTCACCAGCTCCATTCCATGCGCGCGGGCGATGTCTGCCAGATCCACCACCAGCGCCAGAAAACGCGGGTCAGCGGCTTCGGGAATCTCGATCGAAACGCCACGCGCGTCCAGAGTGTGGATGCGCCGCGTCGTCTTGCGATAGCCGGTGCAGCGGCTGATCACGCAGCGGCCGGTGTAGCTCTGGAGCGCCGCAGCGATGCGCACGAAGTTGCGCCGGTGGAAATCGGCATCGCACACCGGGCTGAAGAGGATGGGATCGTAGCGCCAGATCACCCGCGTAGCGCCGACCCGCCGGGAGAGCTGCTGGAACGTGGAGATGGCCACTTCCAAAGGGGGCGAACCCGCATCCAGCACACGGGGATAACCCAATACGGTGTAATGAAAATAGTACCGATAACCGAGGCGGTCTAGCACATCGAGATGAGACAAGAGAGGACGCGGATGACGCGTCCAGAAGACGATCACCTCCACATCCTCCGGCCGCAACGACACGGTGCTGACCTGACGGGGGTTGAACGGATTGGGCACGTGACAGAAACCAGCGTGGATGCGCCGGATGAACCATTCGGCATAGAGCGCCGGGATATCCGTGCGTCGGCTGGCACTGATGATCATGGCACATCACAGGTGGGCGAGGTAATCGCGCAACAACGCCAATGCGGCGTGTGCCGAGTGGGCTTTGTTCGTCGCGCGGTCACCATCCCAGACGTGGCGGCGACAGATCTGGCGATCGGGTGCGTCCAGCGCGATGTAGACCAACCCCACCGGCTTCTCCGTCGTGCCTCCGCCGGGGCCGGCGATGCCCGTCACCGCCAGGGCCACATCGGCGCCCAGCAGCCTGCGCACACCCGCCGCCATCTCGCGCGCCGTCGCCTCGCTCACAGCGCCGTGCTGGAGCAGTGTATGGGAATGTACCCCCAACAGTTGCTCCTTCGCCTGATTCGAGTAGGCAATCACACCTCCCAGAAAGTAGTCCGAGCTGCCCGCTATCTCGGTGATCCAATGCCCCACTAACCCACCGGTGCAGGACTCGGCCACTGCCAGGCGCCAGCCGCGGGCGCGCAACTGTTCTCCTACCGCTGCCGCGAGTTGAAACGTGTCCATATGCCGCTTTCCTCCAGCGCCACTGGGGATGGATGCCTAACGGTCAAAGGGAGCCAGGCCCAACAGATGACGGCGCAGCATGTCCAGCGCACGCACGGTGATCCAGCGCCGCGTCAGCTCGTTCTCACTTCCGAAGCGATACGCGCGCACCATGCGCGCGGCACCGTCGGAGAGGGCGACGTAAGCCATCGGTATCGCACGGCTCTCTTCCGGCAGCATGCCCAGCAGCGCCAACCCCAGGGAGCTGCCGCTTTCCACACGGACACGCTCGGCCGCTTCCTCCGCCGTGCGCCGGGCGCCGGCATCTCGATACACCGCCTCCAGGCGCAACCCGGCCAGCGCGGCAGGCGCATCGACATAGCGCTGATCGGCGAGGAGCAACGTCGGCGTCCCGACGTCGCGCAGCATATCGGCCACTTGACCACCGGTGAGGCTGTCCACCAGCGCGAGGGTAGCGTCGCGCTGCACCAACAGCTCGCTCACCACGCCCTCCAATGTCTCTCCGTCGCTGCCGAAGATCACGTCGCCCAGGCGGCGGCGCACCTCTGCTTCCACCGGTGCGATCAATTGCTCCGCCTCGGCGTGCGTGGACGCTTTGGCAGTGATGCGGATGTCCACCTGGCCGGCATGCGCCGCCAGCCCCACTGTGGGATTGCTGCCGCGCATCAGGTCACCGATCTGAGCATCGATCTGGCTCTCGCCGATGCTGCACGTGCGCAACACGCGCGGCAGGATGACCATCTCCTGTCCCAGGCGCCGCTTCAAGTAGGGCAGCACATAGGTGCGCATCAGATGTTCCAGCTCACGCGGCACCCCTGGCAGGCAGATAATGGTGCCGCGCGGATCCTCGACGATGAAGCCGGGCGCCGTCCCTTCGCGGTTCTCCAGGATGATGGCGCCCTCGGGTACATAGGCCTGACGACGGTTGTTCTCGCTCATCGGGCGCCCAAAGCGGGCGAAGCGGGCGGCGATCTGATCCAAGAGATGTTGATGAAAAACGAGCGGACGGCCCGTGACATCCGCCACCGCCTCGCGCGTCACATCGTCCACGGTGGGGCCCAGCCCGCCGGAGGTTAGCACGATGTCCGAGCGCTCCAGGGCCAGGCGCAGCACGGCGGCGATGCGTTCACGGTTGTCGCCCACCACCGTCTTATAGTACAGATCGAGCCCGATCTCGCGCAGCATGCGCGCCAACATGGCCGAATTGGTATCCACAAGTTCACCGAGCAACAGCTCGGTGCCTGTCACGACAATCTCTGCATGCATCGATGATCTCCTCACTTCCCAATGCCCCTTGCTTACGCGCAGCGCGTTTGGCCCATCCTGCCCCCATCAGGTAGGTGGCCGCGGAGTGGTTAAGAGGCGCATGCCGTTCAGCGTCACCAGCAAGGAGGTGCCCATATCTGCCGCCACCGCCATCCACATCGTGCCCAGTCCGGAGAGCACCAGGGCGACGAACAACAGTTTGAGACCGATGCTCAGCGCCAGGTTCACCTGGATGGTGCGCATCGTGGCACGTGCCAGGGCGAAGAGGAAGGGCAAGCGGCGCAGGTCGTCGCTCATAAGGGTGATATCAGCGGTCTCCATAGCCTGGGCGGTGCCGCCCAGCGCGGCGCCGACCGCGATGCCCACATCCGCCGTGGCCAGGGCCGGCGCATCGTTGATGCCATCCCCGACCATGACGACGTCGCCGTGCTGGGCGCGCAGGGATTGGATCATGGCCACCTTGTCGGCCGGCAGCAGTTCCGCGTGCACATCGGTGACCCCCAGCTGCTGGCCCACCCGGGCGCCGACAGCGGCGTCATCCCCGCTGAGCATCACCAACGTCGAGATGCCCATCGCTTTGAGCATCTGCAGCGCCTCCTGGCCAGTGGCACGCACGGTGTCCGCCACGGTGATCGTCCCGACGTATTGACCCTCGGCTGCCACCATCAGCGGAGTGTAACCCGACTGGGTGTCGCGCTCGGCAGCGGCGCAATGTTCCTCCGGATGCGGCACGTGCTCGCTGAAGTAGGCGTGGCTGCCGATGGTCACTTCACGGTCCTCCACCCGGCCGGTGACGCCGCGGCCGGGCAAGGCTGTGACCGCCGTGGCCGGCGGATAACGCATGTGCAGGCCATGGCGCGTCGCTTCGTCCACCACCGCGCGCGCCAGCGGATGCTCACTCTGTTGCTCCACCGCGCTGGCCAGGGCCAACAGATCAGCACAGTCGGTGCAATGCTGCGCTGTCCCGTCCCCGTCAATGTGATTGGCCGGACGCAGCGCGATGACAGCCGGCCGGCCGTAGGTCAGGGTGCCGGTCTTATCGAAGGCGACCGCCCGGATGCGGTTCAGCGCCTCCAAGTAAGCTCCGCCTTTGATCAACACGCCGTGTCGCGCGGCATTGCTGAGGGCGCTGATGATGCTTACCGGTGTGCTGATGACCAAGGCACATGGACAGGCGACCACAAGCAAGGCTAACCCGCGGTACAGCCATCCGGCGCTGGGGGTGACCGGATCCACGAAGGGCTGCCCAAAGAGGAGTGGAGGCACCACGGCCACCAGGCCAGCCAGGGCAACGACCGCCGGTGTGTAAACGCGCGCAAAACGGTCGATGAAGCGCTGCGCGGCCGCACGTCGCTCCTGCGCTTCCTGCACCAGCTGGATCAGCCGGCTGAGCACGGTGTCCGAGGCGAGGCGCGTCACCTCAACCTCCAGGGCACCCTCACCGTTGATGCTGCCAGCGAACACCTCACTGCCCGGCGTCTTATCGATCGGCCGGCTCTCGCCGGTGATCGGCGCCTGATTGACAGCGGACATGCCGGAGAGGACCTGACCATCCACCGGGATGCGCTCACCGGGCCTGACCAGGATCACGTCGCCGGGGCGGAGTGCCGTCACCGCCACCTCTCCAGGCGCCAATGCGCTGCCCGGGTGGGGGCGGAGCAACCGTGCGTGTTCCGGCGCCAGCTTGGCGAGGCTGCGGATGGCCTGACGCGCCCGCTCACCCGTGTAACGCTCCAGCGCCTCGCCGATGGCGAAGAGCACCATGACCATACCAGCCTCGGTAAAGGCCCCAATGACGATCGCCCCTGCGCTGGCGATTGTCATCAGCACGTTGATGTTGACCTCGCGGTTGATGCGCAGGGCACGCCAGGCGCTGCGCACGATGGGAAATCCGGCCGTCAGCCAGGCACCCAGCGCCAGGGTGGTGATGATCGGATGGTCGATCCTCAGCAGTTCCTCCAGAATCACGCCGGGGATGATGAGCACCAAGCCGAGCAGCGCCAGGCGCGTGTCGCGGTGCTGCCACATGAAGCGCGGCCATCCCGTCGGCGCAGCGGACGCAGTCGCCAACCCTTCCGCCGGCGCGGCGAGGTCATAGCCCAGCTCGCGCACGCGCGCCTGAAGCTGTGCAAGCGAGACATCACCCACGACGCGCAACGTGCCGGAAGCAAACTGCACCTGGCACGCCTGCACGCCGGGCAAGCGTGCCACGCCCTGCTCCAGCGTCTGCGCGCAGCTGGCGCAATCCAAACCGGTGACGTGAAACGTGCGTTCCATCGCGCGATGGGTGGGATGTCGCATATTATGCCCTATATCGTGATGTCGCTCGCAAGCTACTTGTGCTCGCCGTGCCCTGCCATGGCAGCGATCTCGCCGATACGCGCGTCCAGCTCGGCGCTCAGCCCCTCGATGTCGGCGTCCAGAAAGCCGCGGATGATCATCGAGATCGCCTCATGTTCCTCCATGCCGCGCGACATCAGATACTCCACCTGTTCGGGCGCCACCTTTCCGACGCTGGCTTCGTGGCTCATGCGCGCTTCCGGGTGGAAGGAGCGCAGGCCGGGCACCGATTCGATGAAGCCATCCTCGCCCGGATCGAGCAACATGCCGGCGCAGTCCACATGGGCGCGGCAGCGCGCATTGCCCACCAGGAAGCCGCGCTGGTACATCTTGCCACCGGTGCAGACGCCGCGGTGCACCAGCTCGGCGCCGCTGTCCTCGCCGTTCAGCCACACCTCACCGCCGGTGTCGATGATCGACCCGCGCGAGCCGAGGATGACCGTCATATATTTGGCAGTGGCACCGACGCCGTTGAGGTAAGTGCGCGGATTGCTCTGGATGTCCAGCGCCGGCCGCAGCGAGACATAATTGTTGATATAATGGCTGTGGTCGCCAACGGCGACAGCTGCGCGCGGCCGCACGATCACCTCCGGCCCCCAGCTGTGCACCATCGTCATGGTCAGAGTGGCATTGGCGCCGACATACGCTTCGTTGACCGCCAGATGATGACCGCTGCGCACCGCACGGCCGGTGGTACAGCCGGTGATCAGGTGCAGTTCGGTGTTATCCTCCAGCACGATCACATTATGCAGCTTCTGCGCCAAACCTTCGTGCGAGATGAACAACCCTGCCTGCGCCGGCCGGGTGATGCGCGTCCCCTGGCGCACCCAGATGAAATAGCCCTGTGGCTCGGACTCGGCTGCCACCTGACGGGTGACCTCGTCCTGATCGGGCGAGATCAACTTCCAGAAATAGCGCTCGCGCAGCCAATCGTAGCGGCGCAGCGCTTCGGCGATGGGCAACATCTCCAACCCTTCACGATAGGTCTGCACGCACAAAGGCAGGTGATCGCGCAACACATAGGTGGCCGAACGCACCTCGGGCTCATCATGGCGGATCTGCACCCCGACATCGGCGAGCGTTTCTGCCTCATCCTGCGCGATGACATCCACAGTGCTAACTGACTTTGTCATATCCATCTCCCTCAACCACACAACATACACACGCCGCGTAACCACTTTCGGCAATCGTCTGCAACATCAAGTGAGGATTCCCCGAGCATGCAATGCGACCGTCGAGCATAATATGCGCACGGTCCGCTTCAATGTATTTGAGAATGTGCCCGGTGTGGGTGACGATCAGCCCGGAGCGACGCCGCACCGGTCGGCACGAGTCGCGGATAAACAGGCGATTGACCAAGCTGCCCACCAATGCCAACGAATCGAGGTCGACGCCGGACTCGGGTTCATCCATCATGCTGAAACGAGGACAGGTAGCTAATAGCTGAACCAGCTCGGCACGCTTGATCTCACCGCCCGACAAGCCGGCATTGATATCACGGTCTAGGAACTCCTCGACGCGCGCCTGGCGCACCAGGTCGGCGATCTCCTCGGCGCTGACCGAGTCATGCGCGACAATGTAATCCAGTACGGCGCGTAGCTTGACCCCGGCGATCGTGGGTGGCCGTTGCTGCGCAATCGCGATGCCCAACCGCGCGCGCTCGGTGACGCTCAGGCCGGTGATATCCTGACCATCAAAGAGGATCTGCCCGCGCGTCACTTTATAGGCCGAAAAGCCCATGATGGTCATCATAAGCGAGGTCTTGCCACTCCCGTTTGGACCCATCAAGGCATGCACCTGGCCTTCGGGGATGGCCAGGTTGATCCCATGCAACAGCTCTTTGCCCCCGACCTCCACGTGGAGGTCGTGAATCTCCAGAATGTTACCCGTAGCAGAGCTCATAGACGCCTCCGAATCCCTTTGTTTCAATCTTGCAATACCCCTCTACTTTTTTCACATGCCCATTATAGCGTAGAGATCCCATCTTTGTCACACTCGGCGCTGCGCCAGGGAATATTTCAATTTCTTCGGATAACCCTGGTATCTATGATTCACTGATTCACTCCATCTCAGGATTAAATCTGAATAGTTGTAGCTATAGGGATCGGGGATATGTGGATAAAGAAACGCCCACCACGAAATATGGACTGCTGGTCATCCGTCCAAGCCAACGGTTGTGGTGGCAGCCATAGAAGGGTGTGGAAAAGCAGGGTACTGCGGTGTGGATAGGATGAGGAACGCTGCGATAGGAGCGAGTTGATGCCAAATTCATCTCACTGGAGTCGGTGGTCATTCCCCAGTCAAGGGCGGGTTTATCCACAGCGTATCCCACGCGAACCCCCAGAACTTTGGGTAGACACCGCCATCGCGGTGAACACGCGCCATTTGTGCCATGCACGGCTGGGTTCGACGCCCCTTCTCTCCGAAGATGAGAGGCATCCGCGTTGGAAAGACCTCTTTCAGGGGCAAATTTTTCCTATGGCTGAGAGGCCAGAATGAGATCGACCGGGTTATGTGGGGATGGACATGTGGGCAAAACAAAATGGGCGCGAGAGGGTTCGAACCTCTGACCTCACGGATGTGAACCGTGCGCTCTGACCGGCTGAGCTACGCGCCCTTTCGTATTTCACCTTCTATTATAGCCTGCTCCCGCGAATTTTGCAAGTCTGTTTTCTACAAAGGGTGCATTTCATTTTGGGGAGAGTTAGGGGCTCGAGCCAGACCGCGTGCGTAAGCCAGTCGCTCTAGCCGTTCGCTGACGGTCGCAGCTCGGATAACCGAGGATGCTCCGGACGGCCAGCATACACCGCAGCCACTCACATCGTCTCTCCCACCACGGCCTGGTAGATCGCCTGAAGCTCCTCATCGGAGTAGAAGTGGATCACCAGGCGTCCGCCTCGCTTGCTGCGCACCAGCTCCACCCGGGTGCCTAGGCGTCCTTCGAAACGTTCTACCACGTAACGGTCCTGCGGAGAAAGGTGCCGTTCGCCGGATGCAGTCGCCTCCTCATCCGGCTGTGCCTGTAGGGCGCGCACCAGCGCTTCGGTCTGGCGCACCGTCAGACCGCCGCGACGGATGGCCTCCAGCGCGCGGAGTTGCTGTTCCACTGTGGGCAGGGCCAGCAGGGCACGCGCGTGCCCTGCGCTGATCGCGCCGGCCGTCAGCGCCTCTTTGACCTCGTCCGGCAGTTTGAGCAGACGCACGGTGTTGGCCACCGCCACCCGGCTCTTGCCCACCTGGACCGCCACTTCCTCTTGCGTCAGCCCAAATTCGTCCATCAATTGCTGATAGGCGCTGGCTTCCTCCAGCGGGTTCAGGTCAGCGCGCTGGATGTTCTCCACCAGCGCCAGCTCAAGCATTTCGCGCGGTGTGGTCTCCTTGATGATGGCCGGGACGCTCTCCAACCCAGCCAGCTGTGCCGCACGCCAGCGGCGTTCGCCGGTGATGATCTGATACCCTTGATCGGTTCTGGTCACAACCAGCGGCTGGATCACCCCGTGGGCGCGGATGGAAGCCGCCAGCTCTTCCAGCTCCTCTGGGCGCATGTCGTGGCGCGGCTGCATCGGGTTGGGCTGCAACTGGTCCAGCGGGATGTCGACGACCGCGGCGCTGCGTGCTGCGGAGGAGGGCTCACTGCTGGCGATGAGCGCTTCCAATCCACGTCCTAACACACTGCGTGGCTTGCTCATGCTCCCCTATCGTACTCCTCGCTCGCGAACCGGTTGTTTGGCGCGTGCCAGCAATTCCTCGGCCAGGGCGGCATATGCCATGGCGCCGGTTGATTCGGGCGAATAGGTGAAGATCGTTTCGCCAAAGCTGGGCGCTTCGCTCAGGCGCACATTGCGCGGCACAATCGTCTGGAACACCTCTCCTGCCCGGAAGAACTTTTTCACCTCCTGGACCACCTCCTGAGACAGACGGGTGCGTCCATCATACATCGTCAGCACGACACCGGCGATCTTGAGCTGCGGATTGAGCCGCTGGCGCACCAGGTCGATGGTGTGCAAGAGATGGCTCAGCCCTTCCAGCGCCAGGTATTCGCATTGCACCGGGATGATCACCCCGTCACGGCTGGCTGTCAAGGCGTTGATGGTCAACAGACCCAAGCTGGGAGGTGTGTCGATCAACACATAGTCATAGTATTGCAGGATAGAGGTGAGTGCCCTGCGCAGGCGTGTCTCCCGCCCTGTCAGTCCCACCAGCTCCACCTCGGCGCCGGCCAGTGCCGGGGTGGACGGCACAACGTGCAGGCGCGGTCGCCGTGTCGTCCGGATGGCCTGTCCGATAGGCTGCTCGCTGACGAGCACCTCGTAGATGGTGGGCGCGGGATGGGCGGATGCGCTTCTTTCTTTCTCGCGCATCCCTAAGCTGGAAGTCGCGTTTGCCTGGGGGTCGACATCGACCACCAGCACGTTGTGCCCGCGCATGGTCAGATAGTCGCCCACATTGACGACCGTGGTCGTCTTGCCGACACCCCCTTTCTGGTTGGCGACGCAGTAGATAAGTGCCATAGGGTTTCTACTAGTGCAGCACCTTGCTCAGGAACAGCTTGGTCCGTTCGTGCTGGGGGTTGTAATAAATCTCATCGGGAGTGCCCTGCTCGATGATCTGCCCCTCGTCCATGAAGATCATCCGGGTCGCAGCCGCGCGGGCGAAGCCCATTTCGTGCGAGACCACAACCATCGTCATTCCTTCGCGCGCCAGGTCGAGCATTACATCCAGCACCTCTTTGATCATCTCCGGGTCTAACGCCGAGGTCGGTTCGTCGAACAACATAATCTTAGGCTGCATGGCCAACGCACGTGCGATTGCCACGCGCTGTTGTTGGCCACCGGAGAGCTGGTGCGGGTAGCTGTCCGCTTTGTCGGGAATCCCCACCTTCTTGAGCAGTTCGAGCGCAATGGCCACAGCTTGTTCCTCGCTGCGCTTGCGTACCACGCGTTGGGCCAGAGTGATGTTCTCCAATGCGGTGAGATGGGGAAAGAGGTTGAAGAGTTGGAAGACCATCCCTACCTCGGCCCGTACCTTATTGATGTTTTGGGCTTTGTCGAGCGGGATGCCGTCCACAATGATGCGCCCGCTGTCGATCGTCTCCAGATGGTTGATGCAGCGCAGCATGGTGGACTTGCCGGAACCGCTGGGTCCGATCACAACCACCACTTCGCCCAATGCCACTTCCAGGCTCACCCCGCGTAGCGCGTGCACCTTGCCGAAACGCTTGTGCACATTCTCCAGGATGATCACCGGCTGACGTGAAGTCATCGCCCCGTTCTTTCCTCCTCCTTCCTCAAACGCTTCCTTAACACGTCCTCTGTTCATCTCCCATCGCTTGAAGAGCGATTCATCGGCCTGGCAGGCTGGTCTTGCGCTCCACGGTGCGCACCATCAGCGAAAGCAGCAGAGTCATCACCAGATAGACCATCACCACCGAATTGAAGCCCTCAAAAGCGCGAAAGTTGCGCGAGATCCACAAGCGGCCCTGTTGTAACACCTCGGGCAATGCGATGACGGAGATCAGCGACGAGTCCTTGAGCATCGAGATGAAGTCATTGCCCAGCGGCGGGAGTACCACGCGCACCGCCTGCGGCAGGATGATGTAGCGCATGGCCTGCATATAGCTCATTCCCAGGGAGCGCGCCGCTTCCATCTGTCCGCGTGGGATAGATTGGATGCCGGCGCGGAACACCTCCGCCAGGTAAGCACCATAGCCGAAGGCCAGGCCGATCAGCGCGGAGGGCCAGCCGCGCAAATCCACCAGGTTGTCGGTGCTCTCGCGCAATGCCGGGGTCACCGCGAAGCCCATATACAGGATGATGACCAGCATGGGCACGCCGCGCACCACCTCGACGTAGAGTGTGGAGATAGTATAGGGCAGCGCCGGCAGCAGAAACAACAAAATCGGTCCTCCCAGCACCACTATGCCGGCTAACGGGAGTACCCGCGCGGCAGGCACCAGGGCCAGCACAACGAGTGCCAGGGCCAGCCCGATGGCCACCCGTCTGCCAGCGTGATCGATCAGATTGGGCGAGCGGCTGGAGACGCGCATCACGCCGAAGATCAGGCCTAGTATCAGGGCACCCCCGTAGGCTAGCAACGTCGTGCGAATGGTCAACAACACTCCGTTCGCTGTGGCGATGCGCACCAGCACCCGCCACAGGTTATGGCTGAAATCGTCATAGACGATCACTTCGTATCCTGCCACGGCCTCGCCCGCCAGGGTGGGTGTGGAAGTATCGATCTCGAGCGGTTGCGGCGCTGGCGCGGTGATGGGCGGTGTCTCCTTTGCGGACGCTCCCTCCGGCACCACGATGCGATACGCTTCGCTGCGTCCTACAAAGTTGCCTTCCGGGTCGTTGAATTGGGCGTAGAGTGTGTAGTGGCCGGGCTCCAGGCCGGGTTGCACCGTCACCTGCCAGCGCCCATTTGCATCCACGGTGCCACGTCCGACGACGGTCTTGTTCCACGGCAAGTCGAAGATGAAATAGAGCGCGTCGATATACCGCGTGTTCGTCAGAGCGGAGAATCCGGCGATGACACCCACGATGAGCACGATGATGCCCCACCATGGGATGTGTTCCCAGGGGATGGCCAGTCCGATACGCCCGCGCCGGCGCGCTGCCCAATCAGGTTGTAACGCTTTGGAAAGCGATTCGGATGTTTCCCCAGATTCCATAGACCCAGTCCCCTTGTCCTCCTCATTCCCTGCAGAAGTATAGCACATCGTCCGTCATCCGATACCGGCACGCCGAGCGCACTCTAACGCAACCGAAACGCGCCCTCCATATCGATGACTATCGGTGGCGCAAACGCGGGTCGAGCGCATCGCGCAATCCATCGCCTAACAGGTTGAAGGATAACACAGTGAGCATAATGGCAAAACCGGGAAAGAACACCAGGTGTGGCGCGGTGAACACCTGATTGCGCTCCTCGCTCAGCATCAATCCCCATTCCGGCGTCGGTGGCTGGGCGCCCAGTCCCAGGAAGGAGAGCGCTGCCGCATCCAGGATCGCGGTGGCGATGCCCAATGTCCCCTGCACGATCAGCGGCGTCAGCGCGTTGGGCATGATGCGGCGGAACAGGATACGCGCCGGCGGCACCCCGATCGCCCGGTCCGCCAGTACAAAGTCCATCTGCTTAATCGAAAGCACGCTGGAACGCATCACCCGCGCATAGATCGGGATCGAGACGATGCCGATGGCCAAAAGGGCGTTGATCAATCCCGGACCGAGCACGGTGACAATGGCGATCGCCAGCAACAGGTAGGGAAAGGCCAGGATGACGTCCATGATGCGCATCAGCAGGTTGTCCACCCAGCCGCCCACATAGCCGGACACGGCGCCGATCAGCAAGCCCCCCACCACGATGGCGAAGGACACCGTTGAAAAGCCGATCTGCAACGACAAACGTGCGCCATAGACCATGCGGCTGAAGAAATCGCGCACGTTTCCGTCCACGCCCATCAGGTGCTGCGGCTGATCGGGTGGACACCCCAGCAGGTGAATGCACGGCGGGCTGCGCCGTTTCACGTTTTCGATGCCGAGCAGGACCATCTCTGGATCGTGCGTGGCGATCAAGGGAGCGAAGGTCGCGGTGACGATCAGGAAGAAGAGCATTGCGGCGCCCACGATAGCCGAACGCCGGTGCACGATATTGCGCAAAGCGTCCACCCAGAGGCTCGAGCCGCGTGGCAACATCTCATCCAGCTTTTTCGTCAGTAAATCAGATGGTGGCATCGTGTGCTACCTGAAACCTCTAGTCCAGACGAATGCGCGGATCCAGCACGGCATAGGAAAGGTCCACGGCGAGGTTGGCCAATACGTAAATCAGCGCGATCACCACCACAAATCCCTGGACGACCCCGTAATCGCGCGCGGTGATCGAGTCGTACATAATGCGCCCCACGCCCGAGAGGCCGAAGATCGTCTCGGTCAGCACTGCTCCGCTGAGCAATGAGCCCAGCGATAGACCGATCACGGTGACCACGGGTAGCATCGCGTTGGACATTGCGTGGCGGAAGATCACCCAGATCTCGCGCAGGCCTTTGGCGCGTGCCGTGCGGATATAATCCAGGCCGAGCACCTCGAGCAAGCTGGAGCGTGTCATGCGCGCGATGATGGACATAGGGATGGTGCCCAGCGCGACCGCTGGCAGGATGAGATGTTTGATCGCATCGCCCAGTGCCGTCCAGTTGCCTGTGATGAGGGCATTTAGGATCACCAGATTGGAGATGAACGACACGAAGCCATGTAGCGCGTGTCCTGGCTCAAGCCCCCACAACTGGGTGAGATTTGCGACGTTGATCCCGGAGCTCAATCGTCCGGAGGGGGGCAGCCAGAGGGGGGTGTCCTTGAGCAACAGGGCAAAAACATAGGCTAGCATCAGTCCCAGCCAGAAGACAGGCATGGAAACCCCGATGTTGGCGCCGATCATCACCGCCACGTCCACCTTGCTGTTGGCCCAATAGGCCGCGATCATGCCGAGGAGAATGCCCAGCAAGCTGGCGAAGATCATCGCGGCGATGGTCAGCTCGATGGTCTGTGGCAGGCGTTCGATGATCATCTCGGTGACCGCCTGCTTGGTGCGGAAGGAGATGCCGAAGTCGCCCTGGGCGATTTCCTTGAGATAGATCGCAAACTGCACCGGGATGGGCTGGTCGAGTCCTTTATCTTGGATAAACTTTTCGCATACAGCATCGGTGGCTTTCTCACCCAGGATGGCACGACACGGATCGCCTGGGATCACCCGTGCCAGTGCAAACGTGATGAACAACACGCCGAAGATGACCGGCACCGCCATAAGCAAGCGGCTGATAACGTATCGCGTCACAGGTGGTCAGCAGCTCCTGAGTACATCGCTACCAATCGCTACGGACATTACAAAACCTTGCTCCCCTTCTATAGTGTTCTTGCGGGGTGCATCGCGAAGGGGAGCAAGCTGCCACGGGCACAGGTTGCGCCGCAATGAAAAGCTATGCGGTTCGCTCCCGCCGAGGGTAGCATCCTCAACGGGAGCGAACCAAAGGGAAACATGGTTACTCGGTCGCTGGAGGCGCGTTCTTGAACGCACCGAAGAGTGCCTGGAAGTACGTGAATGCACCGGTGTTGCCGGTGTGCAGCGGGCTGGCTGCATCCCACCATGCGGTGAACGAGGTGATCACGTCCTTGGCATCCAGGGTCGAACCGTCGTGGAACTTGACCCCCTTGCGCAGCTTGAACGTCCACTCGGTCAGGTCCTTGTTCGCCTCATACGACTCGGCCAGGCCGGGCTGGACTGCCATACCGCCCACCTCGTAGGACAACAGCGACTCAAGCACTTGCTCGCAGGCGCGCAGCGACTCGCCGTCGGTCTCATCGTTGCAGTAGAGGCTGATCGGCTCGGCGTTCTGCATCCACACCAGGGTGTCCTTGCCGGGGATTTCCATCACGGCAAAGTACTCGTTGCCCAGCGGGCTGGCGTGGGCGCCCTTGACGGAGGCCTTGAACGCTGTGGCGGAACCCCCGTGCGCCACCGGGATCATTGGTACATGCAGCCGCAGCAGCTCGTTGGCCTTGGCATAGAGCTGGATGCGCTCGTTCATATCGCTGATCTGAGCGGCCTGCTTCAGGACTTCGTGGATGTCGGGGAAGCCGGGCCCGAACTGCTTGGAAGCGCCGGCGCCGAAATGATAGTCCAGGAAGTTGGTGGGATCCGGATAGTCACCGTTCCAGCCGAGCAGATGCAATCCCTTGAGCTGCCCGCTGTCCGCGGCATCCAGGAAGGCGCCCGACTCCATCACCACGATCTTGGCGGTGATGTTCAGGTTCTCCTTCAGCTGCGCCTGGATGTCCTGGGCGACGACTTTGGGCTCCGGCAGGTAGGAGCGCACCACGTCGCGCAGCGCGATCTCGGTCTCAAAGCCGTTGGGATAGCCCGCCTCAGCCAACAGCTTCTTTGCCTCAGTGGGGTTGAACTCGTACCACTTCGGACCTACGCAGCCACCCGGCATGGAACACGGCATGAAGTAGTCCGCCACCTCGGAGCCGACCGCCGGATAGAAGTTTTCGACGATGCGCTTGCGGTCGATGCCCATAGCGATCGCCTGGCGCACCTTCTCGTTGTCGAAGGGCGGGTATGCCGTGTTGAAGCCGATGTAGAAGATGTTGAAGCCCTCGCGCGGGTAGAGCTTCAGGTTGGGGTCGGCCTCGATGGTCTTGAAATCCTCTGGCCCAGGGTTGTCAATGCCGTCCACCGTGCCAGCCTGGAGCTCCAGCGTGCGCTGTGCCGACTCGGTGCTCCAGCGGAAGATCAGGTTGGGGGTCTTGGCCTTCTCGCCCCAGTAGTCGTCGAAGCGCTTGAAGGTAATGCTCTCACCGCGTTTCCATTCGACGATTTGATAGGGCCCGGTGCCGATGGGTTTCTCCAGCATCTTACCACCGCCCTTCTCCGCTTCCATCTGCTCCGAGGGATGGATGCTGAAGGCGCTGAACGCGATCTTGGCAGGGAAGGCAACGTCCGGATAGCACAGCGTGAACTTGACCGTCAGGTCGTCCACCGCCTCGATGGATTTGAACTCGCCGCCATAGGCGCATGGATCCTCTTCCGCTGCCTTGGCTGCTTCGGTCGCGGTCGCTTTGGCTTCCTCCTTGCCGAACCACTTCTCGTAAATCTTGTCATACTCGCCCGACTCCTTGACCGCCTTCAACCCGGCGTTGATGGCAGCCAGGACTTCGGGTTTCTTCTTGTTCACGGCGATGCCATAATATTCCTCGGTGAAGGGTTCACCCACCACCTGGACCTTCATCTCCGGGTTCGCCTTGATGATGTCCAACGATGTGGGCCCATCGGCGATGACGGCATCCACATCGCCGTTGGCGAGCGCCTGGAAGGCCAGGGTGACCTCGTCATAGCGCACGATCTCCGCTTTGGTGTTTTCGGTGGCCCAGATGTCCCCGGTGGTGCCCAGCTGCACGCCGATCTTCTTGCCGGCGAGGTCGGCCGGGGTCTTGTACGGGCTGCCGATTTTCACCGAGAGCACCTGGCCGGCGTTGAAGTAGGGATCGCTGAAGTCCACCGTCTTCTTGCGCTCTTCGGTGATCGTCGCGGCCGACATCACCGCGTCGAACTCACCGCTGGCCAGGGCGACGAAGATACCATCCCAGCGCGTGTTGACCCATTCCACCTCGAAGCCGGCTGCCTTGGCGATTGCCGCCATCAGATCCGGGTCGAAGCCGACGATCTTGCCGCTTTCGTCCACGAATTCAAAGGGGGGATATTCGGCATTGGTGCCCACCTTGATCTTGGTGACCTTGGCCGGCGCCTCGGTGGCTGCTTCGGTCGGCTTGGCGGCCTCGGTGGCTGCCTCGGGCGCAGCAGCTGCCTTGTAGGTCGCTGCCAGGTACTCGATGAGCACCTTCTGCTCTTCCGCATTCAGCTGAGCCCCTTTAGACACCATGCGCTCGACGGTGCTCTTCCACTGGTCCGCCGTTTTCTTCGCCGCCTCGACACGCTTGAGGTCGTGGCACTTGGTGCAGCGCTCTTGCAAGAGGGTGGCGCCGTCCAGTGCTACCGGCGCCTCGGTGGCTGCCTCGGTCGGCTTGGCTGCCTCGGTGGCTGCCTCGGTCGGCTTGGCGGCCTCGGTGGCTGCCTCGGTCGGTTTGGCAGCCTCTGTAGGTGCCTCGGTTGGCTTGGCGGCCTCAGTCTCGGTCGCCTTGGGTGCGACCGGTGTGATGGTGAAAGACTCCGGCTGCCGACACTGCACTGCTACCAGGCTGACGGCCAGCAGCAATGCTAGAAGGAACACGAGATTGACTTTCTTCATAAGCCTCCTCCTTGAAAACGGTTCGGGTTGTCAGAGACTGACATGCCACATACCTGCTGTGTGCCGCCACATGCTTTCGTTTGGATGCAATGCCTCACCTCCCTTCCCCATCGATTGACGCCAGATCATCGTGATCAATGGCGTGTTTCGCCGAGATAAACCGCCCGCACCTCGGGGTTCTCGCGCAATTCCTTCGCGGAGCCTTGGAGCACCACGCGCCCTGTCTCCAGGACATAGCCGCGCTGGGCAATCTGCAGGGCCATATTGACATTTTGCTCGACCAACAGGATGGTGGTGCCTTGCTGGTTGATCTCGCGGATGATCGAGAAGATTTCCTGCACCAGGATCGGCGCCAGCCCCATCGAGGGTTCGTCGAGCAACAACACCCGTGGGCGAGCCATGAGGGCGCGGGCGATGGCCAACATTTGCTGTTCGCCACCGGAGAGCGTGCCACCCACCTGGCGCGCGCGTTCTTTCAGGCGTGGGAATATGCTGAAGACGCGCTCCAAATCCTGCGCGATCCCGTTGCGGTCCGAACGCGTATAAGCGCCCATCTCCAGGTTTTCCATCACGGTCAACCGAGAGAAAATCCTCCGTCCCTCCGGCGCCTGCGAAATGCCCTTGGCCACGATTTCGTGAGGTTTGAGGGTGTTCAGCGATTCGCCGTTCAGCCGGATTTCCCCGTGACGCGGCTTGAGAATGCCACAGATGGTGTTGAGGGTTGTGCTCTTGCCGGCGCCGTTAGCGCCCACCAGGGTGACAATTTCGCCTTTGTCCACCGAGATGGTGACGCCCTTCAGCGCATGGATGTTGCCGTAGTACGTGTGGATGTTATCGATCTCAAGCAGTGCCATAGCCGTCTCCCCCGCGGCCCAGGTAGGCCTCGATCACGGCCGGATTGCGCTGGATCTCGGCCGGCGTGCCCTCGGCGATCTTTTCGCCGTAATCCAACACTGTGACGCGGTCCGAGATACCCATCACCACGCGCATGTCATGCTCGATCAGCAGGACGGTCAATCCGAGCTCATCGCGCAGCCGGCTGATAAACGCCATCATCTCCTCGGTCTCCGCCGGGTTCATCCCGGCCGTCGGCTCGTCGAGAAGCAACAGCTTGGGTTCGCTGGCCAGGGCACGGGCGACCTCCAACCGTCGCTGGTCGCCATAGGGCAGGTTCTTGGCCAGGACATCCCCTTTGCCGCGCAGGCCCACGAAGCGCAACAGCTCTTTGCCGCGCTCGACTGCGTTTCGTTCCTCTTGCGCCGTGGCGGGGTCGCGCACGATGGCGCCGAACAACCCTGAGCGCAGTCGGGCGTGCATGCCCACTAAAATGTTCTCCAGCGCGGTCATCTCCTTGAAGAGGCGGATGTTCTGATAGGTGCGTGCAATGCCCCGTGCGGTGATCCGGTCGGGGCGCAATCCGACCAAATCCTCCCCGTCAAACAGGATCTGCCCTTCCTCGGGCTTGTAGAAGCCGGTGATACAGTTGAAGAAAGTGGTCTTGCCGGCGCCGTTGGGTCCGATGATGCTGGCGATCATCCCCTTTTCCAGGACAAAGTCGACTTTATTGACTGCTACCAGGCCACCGAAGCGTTTGGTGACCCTTTTGGCTTCTAAAAGTGCCATTGTCCTTCCTGCTCCACCACCGTCCTCAGCGGGCGACATCAGCTACTCCCTCCTCCGCTTCTTCCTCACGCAGTTCGAGACGCCGCCGTGCCGAAGGGATCAATCCTTCGGGCCGGACCAACATCATGATCACCAATCCGGCGCCGTAGGCCAGGATACGATACTCGTCCACCTCGCGCAGCACCTCGGGCAGGCCGATCAGGAAGAAAGCGCCGGTGATCACGCCTGGGATGCTGCCCATACCGCCGATGATGATGAGGCATAATACGTTGATAGAGACGAACAGGGTGAAATCCATCGGGAAGATGGCGCCTTGGCGTGCGGCGAAGATCGCACCTCCCACCCCGGCAAAGGACGCGCCGATGGCGAAGGCCATCAACTTGGCGGCTACCAGATTGATGCCCATCGCCTGGGCCACGTCCTCATCTTCGCGCACGGCGATCCATGCCCGTCCGATGCGCGAATCGTTGAGGCGCAGCGAGATGAAAACTACCACCAGGCACGCGGCCAGGATGAGATAGTAGAGATAGCGCGGGTCGCTCAACTGGGTGCCGAAGAAATAGGGGGGTGGAGTCTCCATAATGCCTTGTGGACCGCCGATGTAAGGCTTCAACACATCCGAAAGTGCCAGGACGCGGATGATCTCCCCGAATCCCAATGTGACGATGGCCAGGTAGTCCCCGCGCAGCCGCAGGACGGGGATGCCGAGCAAGATGCCGGAGATAGCGGCGAACACCAACGCGATCGGCAATGCCACCCAGAATGGCAATCCCAAACCGAGTGAAGAAGCTGGTGAGCTGAAGAGTGCCATTGCATAGGCACCGATGGCGTAGAAAGCGACGTAGCCCAAATCCAGCAGGCCGGCCATGCCCACCACGATGTTCAAGCCCAGGCCCATCAGCGTGAACAGCCCGATGGTGGTCAACGTCTGCGACCAGAACAACCCCACAGCAAAGGGCAGCGCGGCCATAGCGCCGGCGATGAGCACCAGGGAGACATAGCGCCAGGCAGTACGGTGCCTCTGGCGCACGACCGCCGTCTCTGGGCGTGGACGCATCCTCAGCAGATAGGTCACCAGGCTGACCACGCCCAACAGACCGATACCGCCTGGCAGCGGAAGCACTTTGCCTGCCTTCACACCCAGGAAGTTCATCACCAGGCGCGAAACGTCCAGGCCGATGATTGCCTCCCAGAAGAGACCGATCAAGATGACCGCCATGATGCCCTCGAGCAGCGCACGGCGTAATCGGGGTGGCACCAGCCCGTAGAGGACGGCAATCACCGCCGTTGCCACCGACATGCCCATCAACATCACGGCGGCGCCGGAAAGGGGCAGCCCGAAGGACAGCGCGGCCACCATCTCGGGCGTGGCGTTGACCAGCACATCGCGCAAGGACACCTGGCTGACCACGAGCAATAATGCCGCGAGCATCACACCGGTGATCAGACCGGAGATCGCTGCCGCCAGCACCTTATGCCCCAGTCGGGGAGAGCTCTTGGCCACCTGGCGCGCTGCCAGGACGCCGGCGACCAATCCAAAAGCCAGCAAAATCACCATCCCGAGTGTGATTTCGCCGGTGAGATAACGTTTCGCGAAAGTCTGCACCATGCCGATCAGCACGATGAAAATGGCAATCACACCCACAATGAGACCACTGCGTATACCAGCACGAACGACGGATAACAGGTTCACGCGCGCGTTCCTCCTAGGCCTTCTTGCCTGTCAGAACCTCGCCCAGAATGCCAGACGGTCGGAAGATCAACACGATCACCAGCAGACCGAAGGAAATGACATCTTTGAGCTGCGTGCTGATGTCCAGGGCGGTCGGGGCGATGGCCTCCACAAACCCTAGGAACAATCCACCCAGCATCGCGCCGGGGATGTTGCCGATGCCACCCAACACGGCCGCCGTAAACGCTTTGATGCCTGGGATAAAGCCCACTGTATGGATCACCTGTTTGTACCACAATCCCCACATAACACCCGCCGCGCCGGCGAGGATGGCGCCGATGGCGAAGGTGACCATAATCACCTGGTCGACATCGATGCCCATCAGCGCCGCAGCTTCCTTATCCTCCGCCACCGCGCGCATTGCCTTGCCGATCTTGGTCTTGCGCACCAGTAGATAGAGGGCCACCATCAGGACAATGGTGATGACGATAATGAGAACGCTCATATGTTGGATGCGCATTTCCCGCTCGCCCACGGTGATCGTCCATGAGCCGGAGAGCACCGCGACGGTGGGGTAGACCTTCGTGCGGATGCCAAACAGCAACCGCACCGCTTGCTGGAGGAAGAAGGATGCCCCGATGGCGCAGATCAATGGCACCAGGCGCGGCGCACGACGCAACGGCCGGTAAGCGATGCGTTCCAGCAAAACGCCCACGATGGGAGGAACCCCCATACCCACGATAAAGGTGATCAACAAAGCAGGCACCGGGTTGGAGGCCAGGAAGCCGGACTGGTGGAAGCCGTTCAGGACGAAGTAACCCGACATCGCCCCGATCATGAAGATCTCCCCATGGGCGAAGTTGATCATCAGCAGGATGCCGTACACCATGGTGTATCCCAGAGCAACCAGGGCATACATCGAGCCTTGCACCAGGCCGTTGAGGGTCTGCATAAGCCATACATCGGGCCCGTACAATCCCAGTGCGGCGGTGCCCGCGATGCGCCACACCACCAGCGCGGTCACGCCCAGACCCACCACCCAAAGCATGATGCGGTTGAGCGAGAGCTTCACCGCCGGTGCTCGACTAACCCGTGCCTCCCGAGAGACAACTGCCATGCGCACACGCTCCCAACATCCCTAAGGAAACTTATCACGAATACATTCCGATAGGGGCGGCCAAATGGACCGCCCCTATCTTGGTCTGAGGTGCTGTCACAGCGATTGAGAAATTCCCATGCTCCCGCTGGGCGGACACAGCCAGCTACTCGGCAGGCACCCACTGACCGTTGACCACTTTAGACATAGCCACCGTGCCGGTGCCGCAGTCACCGTTGGGCTGGCAGGTGATCACGCCGGATAGACCCTGATAACCGGTCGTGGCACGAACGGCACGGTTGAGCGCCTCACGCCCGATCCACAGCGTGCCATCCGGTCCCTGCACCGCCGAGTGATAAATGGCGTCCATGATCACGTTGACCGCGTCATAGGCATGCAGGTGGAAGGGCGCCGGTGGCTTCTCGCCGTAAGTGGCTTCGTACTTGGCCAGGAAGGCGTTGACACCCGGTCCAGCGGTGGCCAGGTCCGCTGCGCTGGCGTAGACACCTTCCGCCGCTGCGCCGGCGGACTTGATGAAGTCTTCGGCCTTGATGCCGTCGGCGCCCATGAAGATGACGTTCTCCATGCCGACATCCGCGCGCTGACTGGCCAGGAAGGCGCCCTCGGCCACGAAGCCGCCGAAGTAAATCAGCTCCGGCTTGTTCACGCCGATCTTGGTCAACACCGGGCGCATATCGGTGTCACCCACCGAGACCGCCTCTTGAGCCACTACCTCACCGCCCATCGCCTTGAACGCTTCCGCAAAGGCATTCACCAAGCCTTCGCCGTAGGGGCTGCCGTCGTGGATCGTGGCCACTTTGCGCAAGCCCAGTTTCTCATATACGAACTTGGCTGCCGCAGGCCCCTGAATAGCATCGCTCCAGCACACCCGGTTGGCCGAGCGCAGGCCGCGCGCAGTGAAGGCCACCGCGGTCGAGCTCGGAGAAACCATGGTGTAGCCGGCGCGCTCGTAGATGTCCGAAGCCGGGATGGAAGAGCTGGAGCACATGTTGCCGACGACCGCGACGATAGTGGGGTCGGCTACGAACTTGTTGGCCACGGCGGTGCCGCCTTCGCCGGAGCACAGGTCATCCTCCACCACCAGCTCCACTGGATGGCCGGCCAATGTGGGGCGGTCGACCACGGCCAGCTCGGCGCCCCGCTTCTCGTCAATGCCCAGCACGTCCACGCCCGCGCCGCTCAGCGCGGCAGCAAAGCCGATGCGCACCGGCTCGCCCGGTCCGACGGTGACCACTCCCCACGGATCGTCGGGCGGCGCGTCACCCTTGGCCGGTCCGATGCGCTCACCCGCAAGATACGCCTTCACCAAATCCGCGGTGGGGATGAGAATGACATCCCCCTGTTTCACGGCGTTGGGATCGGTGATCAGCGTCAGCTGCGGGTTCTTGCGCGCAGCAAAGTTGTTGAAATACACGATTGCTGGAAAGGCCAATACATTGCCGAACTCGCGTGCCGCGACCAGGGAGAGCGTCTCACGCGGTTCCAGCGTGTAGATCTTGCCCTCAATCTTGTCTTCCGGGATCTGTGCTGGCGGTGCCGCAAATGCCCACACCGGCAAGAGCGCCAGCACCAACGCGCTGACCAACAGGGTAACGAACCACTTCTTCATGGCGTCCTCCTCCTTAAAATGGGCTCAGTATGAAACGCTCTTCTCTCGCTCAAGCAACATTAGTAAGGTGTGTATGGTCTCGATGGTCATCCCTCCTTTCTCGATAAGCTTGGTGGACTGGATCTACCTCTGCACACCCGGTGAGCCATTTGGCAAACCTTGGATGGTTCGTCCCCGATTTGCACCTCTGCCTCACCGGCGGCATTAAAAACAATCCCTGCTCCAAGAGATTGAGGTAACCTGCTTGCAAAGACACGGATTCGGCAAGGATTCTACCGCACTCTATCGTCTCCATCTAATTGAAGCAAAATTATACCATCCTCTTAAGGGATGTCAAACGGGTATCCGAAGTTGCTCCACTCTCGTACCCTGACGGTCATCTACAGCGTGACCGCCAGGGTGCGACATCCGCCTTGCAGCGCCGAGATCGCAGAGCGTGCCGGGAGAACAAAGAACTTTCTGTGGGCCACCGTTCCAATTCGCTCCCCAATCGAAATACCCCCATAGGCCCGCTTTATGGTACAATGCGGCCCACATCTGGTATGCGGGTGAAGGATAGCATGTTGATCTTGGCAGTGGACATCGGCACGGGCACGCAAGATATCCTGCTCTTCGACAGCGCGCGGGAAGTGGAGAACTGTTTCAAGATGGTGCTGCCCTCGCCGACGGTTCAGCTGGCCCAGGCGGTGCGGGAGGCGACGCGCCGCGGCGAGGACGTGGTGCTCACGGGCGTGCTGATGGGCGGCGGGCCGTGTGCCTGGGCGGTGCGCGATCACCTGAATGCCGGCTATCGGGTCTATGCGACACCCGACGCGGCGCGTACGTTCGACGACGATCTCGATTGGGTGGCCGGCATGGGGGTGATTCTGGTCAGCGAGGACGAGGCGGCAGCCATCCGCCACTCGGCGGTCCATCTACGCACCGGCGATTTTGACTATCACGCCCTGGCTCAGGCTTTTGGCCACTTTGGCGTTAACTTGGACCGGGATTTGGATGCTCTGGCGATCGCGGTCTTCGACCACGGCCAGGCGCCGCCGGGGGTCAGCGACCGGTTGTTCCGGTTTCAGTACCTGGCCGAGCGCGTGCGGGCTGAGAACCGCCTTTCCGCTTTTGCCTTTTGTGCTGAGGATGTGCCGCCGATCATGACCCGCATGCGCGCCGTGGCTGCCAGCGTCCCGCGTGACGACCTGCCGGTGGTGCTGATGGACACCGCACCCGCCGCCGTGTTGGGAGCGTTGCAGGATGCCGCCGTCGGGCAGAGACGTTCCATCATTGTGGTGAACGTGGGCAACTTCCACTGCCTGGCTTTTCGGCTGGGTGAAGAGGGCATCGAGGGCATCTTTGAGCATCACACCGGCGAAATCACCACGGCGCAGCTGGAAGAATTCCTCGACCGCCTGGCCGAGGGCACGCTCACTCACGAAGAGGTCTTCGGTACGCAGGGCCACGGGGCGATCATGTTCCTCAAACGCGCCTTGCCGCCCGAGGAGCGCCTCTGGGTGGTGACTGGCCCGCGGCGCAATCGGTTGCGTTCGTCCCAGCGGCCCAAGCTGTTCGCTGCTCCGTTTGGGGATATGATGCTGGCCGGCTGTTATGGCCTGATCCGTGCTTGTGGCGACGTGATGCCCGAGTATGGCCCGCTCATCGCAGACGCCATGCAAAGGGGCGACGGCCGGGCGCTGTGGTGATCCAGCTGTACCGGGCAGGCGATTTCAGAGCGTTTCGCATATTCCTTTACGCAGTGGAGATGAGGCAATGCGCTTTCCCATCCGCGTGTACACGCTAGCGTATCTGATCAGCGGTCGGTTCGCATCGAACGATGCCTTCCTGACCTGGCTCAACAATCCCAACAAGCAGACGTTGGATCTGGCAGAGGCACACATTCTGGCGCTGGATCCGCAGGCGAAAATCGAACGTGTCGCCCAACCGATGGTCACCGTGCCGAAGGGGCAGATTGTCGCCATCGGGATCAGCACGCCGGAGGGCGATGCGCTGCTGACGTTGCCCTCCCGTGCCGAGCTGGCGGTGCTCTACACGCCGCGCTATGTCATTCAGGGCTATCTGCACCCGAGTGGGGACATGCCACTTAGCAATCTCCTCAACGTGACGGGGGGCACGTTCGTTCCGGTCACCCATGCGCAGCTGCATGCGCTGGTGCCGACGCGCGAGATATCGGGAGACACGGCGCGCCTGATCATGGTGAACCGTGCCTTCATCGATTGCTATCATCCGCGCTTGTGAAGGAGCGCGACCCTTACCGGCTCGTCCTGCCGGCAGGGTAGAGGCTTTCGGATGTTCATAGAGATGTGGGCTCGCCTCGCATGGCTGATGCCAGGCGATCGCCTCCGCTGCTGGGGGTTGCGTGCCGGGCTGCTGTTCGTCGTGGGGCTGGCGGTCTTGGCGCCGCTACCTCCCATGGCGGGCAATCGTTTCCATCACGATGAAGCGGTTTACAGCACCTGGGCGCTGGACATCGCGAGCGGACGCGACATCATGGTGAGCGGTTCGCCGGTGGATAAGCCGCCGCTTTTCATGTACCTTCAGGCGCTCAGTTTTCTGCTGTTCGGCGCCACGGAGACGGCCGCCCGTCTACCCTCCCTGACCGCGCATGTGGTCAGTGCCCTGCTGATGTACCGCCTGGGACTGCGCCTCTACGGGCGCGGCGCCGGGTTGTTGGCCGCCTTTCTCTGGGCGGCCTCTCCGTTTGCCATCCTCTTCGCTGCCACCGCCCTCACCGATTCGCTGATGGTCATGTGGGTGTTGGCGGCATGTCTCGCTGCGGTCGAACAGCGCGCCAGTTGGGCAGGGGTTGCGCTAGGACTGGCGATGATGACCAAGCAGCAGGGCATCCTGTTTCTACCCCTGATCGCCGGGCTGGGATGGTACCACTCAAAGGGTGCCTGGAAGCGCTTCGTCCTGGGACTGGCATGGATGGTGTGCCTGGCTTTGATCTGGGACGTGGCGCGCGGCCGTCGTCCTGGCTTTCTGGAACAGAGCATGCTCAGCTACGGTTCGATGCATGTGCCGCTGGAAGCGGTCTGGCCGCGGCTGGTCGGCTTCGCCACGTGGCTGCAATATGCCACCGGATCAGCGTTGCTGAACCGTGTGTGTCTCGTCGGCGTGGCGGGGTTGCTGCTGGGGGATGGGGTGGTCTGGTTCCTGCGTCGACGCGGTTCGGGTGGGATGTGGGCGCGGCCGCTGCGCGCAGGATGTCCTGGCAGTGTCGCCGCGGAGCCGGGAATGGTGGCGAGGCGTGCCGCGCGAACGATGGGCGATGCGGTTCGCTATGATATGGTCCTCGGCGGTTTCCTCCTCCTGTTCCTGGTGGAACATGCCTTCATAGGGTTTCAGATCTGGGATCGGTATATGCTGGGCGCGGTGGCGTTGCTGCTCCTGCTGTTGGCCCGTGTCCTCGTGTTGCCGTGGCGTGCTCTGCGCGCCGGGTGTTGTGCGCGGATATCCGAGTCTGAGGAGGTGATTGTGCCTGCGGCGCCTCCAGCTTGGCGTGCTGGGATCACCGCGTTGGCGGTCGTCTACACGGTCCTCGTGCTGGTGCTGTTATCCGGCACGTTGCCCGCCGTCCGGGATGCGGCGGCCAGTCGCTTTCCCGTTGGCGGCGACCATGGCGCTTATGACGGCATTGACCAGTTGGCTGCCTACTTCAAGACGGTGCCGGAAAACACCACGTTCTACCATCGCTGGCTGGGGCCGCATTGGCGCTTCTACCTGTGGGGCAGCCCGTACGACTTTCGCATGTGGCGCTCACCGGAGGATTTAGCTGCCCAGGCGAGCGCGCGTCCTGGGGCGCGGCGTTACATCGTCTTTCCCAGCTGGCGCTCTGCGACCGAGGCCCGGCTGGCGCTGCGACAACGTGGATTGGTGCTGCGCGAGGTGTTCCGCACCTTCCGACGCGACGGTTCCGTCTCGTTCATCGTCTATCGCATCGAGGAGACCAGATGAGGCGCACATCATGGTGGCGGAGCGCAGGGGCGGTCGCGGCCGTGCTTATCCTGCCATTGATGTTCTTTCATAAGATTGTCTGCACTAATCTCATCCTGGTGGGCGTCGATTCGTTTCTGTATTTCTATCCCTACCGCGCGTTTGTGACCCAGCAGCTGCTGCAAGGCCGCTTGCCCCTTTGGAATCCCTATCTGTTCATGGGGGTGCCCCTGCTGGCGAACATGCAGGCGGCGGTGCTCTATCCGTTGCACTGGCCGTTGCTGTGGTTGCCAGTGCCCAAACAGGTGGCCGTCTCCATCGTGCTGCACACAATGTTGGCGGCGGTAGGTACGCTCCTGTACGCTCGGAATGGATGGCACCTCGGCTGGTTGGCCAGCGTCGCCGCCGCGGTCTCATTCGCTTTGGGTGGGTTTCTGGCGGCACAGAGTGAACACATCAATCAGCTCAATTGCCTCGCCTGGCTGCCCTGGGCCTTCTGGCTGCTGGAGGGGATCATGGCGGGCGCGGAGGGAAGCGGGCTGGGGATGCGCATGTGGCGCCGCGCGGGGCGGACGTTGCTGCTGGCGCTCGTCATCGCGCTGATGATCCTGGCCGGCCATGCCCAGGCCACCTTCATCGCGCTGACGGGGCTGGGCCTCTACGCATTGGTGCGCCCTGCATGTGCGTTGATCCAGGGCGCCCGCGCCCAGAGGCTGCGCGCCTGGATGCGCGGGTATCGGCTGGACGGCCTGTTGAGCTTGGCGCTGGCCGTGGCGCTGGCCGTGCTCCTGACCGCAGTCCAGCTGCTGCCTACCTGGGAGCTGGCGCGCCTGTCAGTGCGCAGCGAGGGGCTCAGCTATCGGGAGGCTACCGCGTTCAGCTTGAATCCCTGGCTGTTACACGCCACGTTGCTGCCGCCATATGGCACGGACCTGGCCCAGATATTCGGCGAAGCGTATAGCGAATATGTTGCCTACGTCGGCCTTGTGGGGCTGGGACTGGCAGTGGTTGCCGGATGGCAGGGATGGCGTCACCGGTCGAGGGTTTCTGGGGGACAGTCTGGGTCGGGAGGCGAGGGGCGCTCCGGTTCCCTCCATTGGGCAGTGGCAGCGCGGGTTTTCACCCTCCTTGCCATCGCAGGCCTGTTCCTGGCGCTGGGGCGGGCCAACCCGTTCTATTATGTGCTCTATCACCTGGCGCCGGGGTTCGACGCCTTTCGTGCGCCGGCACGGTGGATGGCATTTTATGCCTGGGGGGTGGCGGTGCTGATCGGCCTCGGTTTGGAATGGGTGGTCGTCCGCGTACAGAGTGTGAAGGGGGAGCAGCAGACATTCCTCGCCTGGTTGCCACCGCTGCTGGCTGCCATCCTGGTCGTAGAGCTGTGGCTCGCTGGCCAATCGCTGCGCCACAACCATCCCACGGCGCCAGAGGCCTACACCTTGTTGCGTCCCTCCATCGCGCATTTGAAGACAGATCCTGGCGTGTATCGCTTCCTCAGCTTGTCGGGCATCGTGTACGACCCGGGAGACCTGGCCGAGATGCGTGCTATACTGGGCGGTCAGCTGCCGGAACGGGCGGTGTATGATTACATCGTCGCAGCGAAGCAAAAAGAGGTGCTCTTTTACAATCTGCCCCTCTTGTATGGGCTGTATAGCGTGGATGGCTATGATGGTGGCTTGCTGCCCTTGCGTGATTTCCTGACCCTGCAGCGACTATTGTTGCCGGAGGACCGGCTCGCCGTGGACGGACGGTTGCGCGAGCAGCTGCGCGATGTGCCCCCTGGGCGGCTGTTGTCCCTGTTGGGCGTCAAGTATGTGATCACCGACAAGGTCTATGACGTCTGGATCGACGGCATCTATTACGACCTGCAATTCAGCGCCCGCCTCAGTCCGCACGGGGTTACGGCGGTGCGACCGACCGCCTTGCCGCGCTTTCCGGCCACTGCTTTGGGGGTCGTCTCCCATCTGGAAGGCGCGGCGGGTCTCTCCGACGGCACCCCGGTGGCGCGCCTCCACGTGCGTGACGAGACCGGCTGGCGGCAAACGTTGGAACTGGTGGCGGGGCGTGACACCAGCGAAGGGCACTACCATGCCGGCGTAGCGCACCGCCAGGCGCGCATCGGGCACACGTGGCGCGATGACCCCACCGGCAGCGACTACATCGCGCTGCTCCCCTTGCAGGATCCTCATTATCTGGAGGACCTCGTGGTTGAAGCGGTGTTGCCGGAGGGGGAGTTTGTGCTGCGCGGGTTGAGTCTGGTAGACACGCGCACCCGCACGGGGCAGCAGCTGACGTTGTCCACCGAAGGGCGCTATCACCTGGTGCACTCCGGCGACGTGAAAATCTATGAAAACCTGGATGTCCTGCCGCGCGCGCTAGTTGTGCATCAGGCCGAGGTGGTTTCCGACGACGAAGCGGTGCTCGCCCGCATGCGCGACCCATCTTTTGACCCGGCCCGGCTGGTTTTGCTGAGCGCAGGGGAGGCGATCGACGTCTCAGGCAGGAGCGAGGCGACTCTGACACGCTATGAGCCAGAGGCGATCTCCCTCGTCGTCACCAGCGACGCGCCCGGCTACTTGGTGGTGTTCGACACGTTCTATCCGGGTTGGGAAGCCTTTGTGGACGGACAGCCGACGCCCATCCTGCGCGCCAATCTGATGTTCCGCGCCGTGCCCATAACGCCGGGCGAGCATCGCGTGGAGTTGCGCTATCACCCCGCCACGCTGCGCATCGGTGCCTGGATCAGCGCCGCAGCTTGGGTCGTCTGGGTGGGGCTGCTGGCCGTAGCGCTGCGCCCTTTCATGTGGGTTAGGTGTTCGAGGTAGCGGTGATGTGGGATTTAACCCGAGGCGCCCCTCCCTCGTCCCTGGTGAAAGAAAGGGTTAAGGGGCATAAAAGCCTGTCACTCCTCAACCCGGATGAGCACCGCGTCCTGCTCCAATCGGCGGCCATCCGGCCCGAAGGCGGACAGGCGCTGGCCGGTGGCGGCGTCGTACAGCCCGATGCGCAGGGCAGTGGCCTGCGGCACCAGGCGGCTATCCTGCACGATCTCGCCCGGGCGCCATAGGTGGGTCGGATACTGATTGGCGACGGGCGGTGCATCTGCCTGCCCGACCAATGCACCGCTCCGGTCGAAGGCGTGCACAAACACGGTGTAGGACCGGGTGGAAGCCCGGGATGCCTGCCAGTAAAGGGTCAGACGGAGTGCGCGCGCCCACGGCACCTGTAGGGTTGCCTCCGGGAGCACAGGATCCAGCCGGTAGGCCAGCAGCTGGAGCGCAGCCCCTTCCGCCTCGAAGGTGACAGACAGCGGCAGCGGCGCGCCTTTCGCCCAGAAAGGCTCGGAGATGGCCTGCGGGTCGCGGATCAGCGCGTCACCATGCGGGTTGATCAGGTAGAGGCTGTCCGGGCCGAAGTCGCCCAGCGGCAGGAGCGTGGTGGTCCGTTCGACGATATGGCGTTCGGTCGCCTGCCAGCGCGCCGGGTCGAAGGGGGCTTCGGCGGTGTGTACGATGAGATAGCGCACTCCCAGCCGGCCCAGGTCGCGCAGGGTCGCCAGCGCCTCCGCAGACGGGAATCTGGCCAAGCGGCTGCCCCATTCCAGCTGCCGTGCCGGGGTGAAGCCGCTGTAGCCGTTGACCAGCTGCCACCATCCCAGACAGCTGGCCAGCATACGCCTGGCCTCGGGGTATTCCGGCGCAGGCGCGACATACATGGGCAATTCGAGCACCGCACCGCGCCCCTCTTCCTCGCTGAGCGTGAGACGCCTGAGCGCCCGATAGACGGGATGCATTTCTTCCACGTTCCCGACGTGCGCCAGCGGCAGCGGTACGGCAAACGACTCGGCGTAGATGCCGATCGCGAGGAGCGCCGGCGCCATATAGCTGAGTACACGGCGGGCGCGGGAACGAGCTCGTGTGCAGGATGGTGATGGCCAGGTGGCGCGATGCCCTTCCAGCCAGGCAAGCGCGTAACCCACCAGGCCGGCCATGGCGCATGTCACCACGACCATCCAGCGTGCCGGCGCCCGGATCACGCGCAGAGAGGGCAGCCAGTGCGCCAGCTCGCGATAAGGACCATCTATAGTGAGTCCCCACGCGATGAGCAGTATCAGGATGAGCACCCCAGCACGCCAATGGGCGGTGAAGCCTTCTTTCCGAGTGGCGACACGATAGGCAAACAGCCCGATGGCGCTCAGGGTCAAAAGCGCGATGAGCAGTCCGGGATAGAGCATGTGCTCCTCGGTGAAGCCGGGGCGTTCGCGGTAAGCTGTGCTCAGCGGCCCGGCCAGACGCATCCACGGCGCCGCGGCCAGAAAATCGCTGGGGCGGGCGCCGAGCAATCTCACTACCTCGGCTGGCCGAGTCGCTTCCAGATGGGGTAACACCTCGAAATAGGGCAGCGCGACCGGCGTCACCACCAGCGTCACCACGCCCCCGGCGCACAAGAGCCACGCCAACGCCCGGCGCATCCTGCGCCATCCATAGCGCCCGGTCCACGTCAACAAGTACAGAACCAGCACCGCAGCGCTGAAGACGGCCAGATACCAGCTGGAGAGCACCTGCAACAGGGTGAACACCCCGAACAAGACCAGTGCCTTCCAGATGTCCCTGTTCTCTGTCTTGGCACGTTCGTCTTCCCCTCCACCTTGCCCGATGCGCGCGAGCATGTGGTCAAGTGCGAGCAGGCTGAGGGGCAGCCATTGCACCGTCAGCAGCTGCAGGTGCGAGATGGAAGCCAGCCGGTAGGGCGCGAAGGCATAGGCCAGGCCGGCGACCAGAGCGGCGATGCGCCGGCCCGTCCACTGCAGACAGAGCAGGTACATGCCCAGGCCAGACAGGGCGAAGCTCACCAGCAGGGTGACGTTGTATGTCAGCAGCGGCTGACCGCTGGCCACCTGCAGCGGCATAGCCAAAAGCGCCGTGGCGAGCAGGTGCTCCGAATATGCCAGCGTATTGGGCAGCGGGAAGAAGATGTTGGCGTCGAAGAGACGGTTGGGCTGGTGCAGCAGCGCATGGGCATCCCAGGCCAGGATCCAGGCGTTGAGCAAGGGATCGCCGATGTCGCCGGGCACCGCTATGTCAAGATGGAACCACAGGGGAGCGGTGTTGCCAAGAGCGAGCACCAGGAAGGATATCAAAACCGCGACGGTTGGTATGCTTCTAGAGCTCGGCATTGGCGATCGGGATCACAATGGCGTCCTCCGCGGCCGGCTGTCCGTCCGGACCGGTGGCGCTCAGGCGTTGCATGCTGGATAGGTCATAGAGACCCACGCGCAGGATGTGAGCCTGCGCCGGCAGCGCAAGGGTATGGAGATCGGCGATGATCTGTCCCGGCAGCCACGCATCGGTGGGGTACAGACCACCGAACGGCGGCGAATCCGCCTGGGCGATCATGTGGTCGTGCGCGTCGTACACATGGATGAAGACAGTGTAACGGGTGACCTGGCGCTGATCGGTGCGCCAATAGAGGGTCAGCCGGTCGGGCGACCGCTCGAGCTGGTAGCCGAGCAGCTGAATCGTGTTGCCCAGCCGATACCCCAGCCGATTCGGGATATCCTGCTCGGTGAGCGGAGCCGCCGGCAGCAGCCAGACGTAAGCGAGCGGAAATTCGCTGCAGGCGCACTCCGCGGCATGCAGCCGTTTTCCATTGGCTCGGAGATAAAGGCCTGTCTGGAGGGTGTAACGCACCGGCGGGGCGTCTGCCGGCAACACCAGGCGCATCGGATTGCGCACGTACATTGTCGGCGGCCAGGAGGAAGTGGGGATGTCGTCCGGATGCACCTCATCGTCGCCGGCATAGGTGCGCTGATCCAGCCCGTTCAGATGCAGGAACACGCTGTAGTCGCGTTCCAAGGGGCGCAGCGCCTGCCAGTAGAGCACGACGCGCAGCGTTTCGCCCGGCTGGGCGAGGATCTCCGGAAGCGCTTCGTCTGCGGGCATGGTGCAGCGGATTGGCGTCCACCATTGGCTGCAGGACGGCAGGTCGTATCCCAACAGGTGCACCTGGTCGGCGAAGGTCGCCCGGCGCGGGTGTTCCACGCCCACCACACTGCCGGGTGGGGATTGAACGCGCAGCCAGCTTTCGAGGGGGCGAATTGCCAGCACGGCGGCCAGAAGGCCGGACGCAAGGATCAACGCCTCACGCCGCGGATACGTGCGGAGGGTCGGTCGGGGATGCGCGTCCGGGGATGTAGCAACCGCGCGCTGCGATTTTGTGGTGGGGTGCAGCCGTGTCCAGAGCACGATCCCGGCGCACGCGATGGCAGCCAGTAGAGAAACCCACGCACTGAAACGGCGCAGGGGGGATTCTTCTAAACGGAGTAAGACCTCGATCTCGCCGGCGGGCAGCGGTGCGCGCATCAGTCCATCCGGCCGGGTGACCTCGACCTCTGTCACCGGTTGCCATGCTCCATCGGGCAGCTGCCGGATCCACACCTGCCAGCCAGGCCAGTACAACAACCGGAAGGTGGCGGTGAAATCCCTTGGGCTGTTGACGTACAACAGGATCTGGTGCGCGGTGACCTGCAGCGTCCTGGTGCGGGCGCCTTCTGGCAGGGAGAGCGGTTCGACCCGCGGGGCGAGCTCGTCGCTCGCTTGTGGGGGCGCCAGCACGTCGGGCGAAGGGTGCCGCTCTGCCCAGCGCGGCAGGAATTCGCCGGTACTGGTGGTGCCGATGGCGCGAGAACGCCGCTCATAGGCCATCACGTCGTCGGGGGTGGGCGTACCCCAGGCGATGAATTGGGTGGGAAAGAAGTAAAACAGATGGGCGGCCAGGGTCAGCGCCAGCCCGATGACCAGGACGACGCGGCCGGCGCGCTGGGACAAGGCAGCGGAAGCAAACCACCTTTCCCACAGATGGACCCATCCGCCGGCCAGCACCGCGGCGCATAACCCCGCCGGCCCTAACATACGCCAGGGAAACTCGGCCAGTTCAAGCAGAGGCGCTGCCTCCCATAAGGGCTGCGATTCGGGAAGCATCAGAAAGCCATACACCAGCAAGGCAGCGCCGAAGTAGAGGACGTGTCCGCTCAGGTGTCGGTCCGCAGGACATTCAAGGGGTTTCCTGTCCGGGACGGTTCCACGGACCAGGAAGTGGCCCAGCCCGATCGATAGACACACAAGGCAGCTCACCAGCGCCAGTCCGGCCCACGCCAGTTGTGAGGCGCCCAGGCTCAGCGGGAAGTAGGGATTGACAGCTGCCTGGTCAAGCGGGCGCGGCAGGGCGAGCAATTCGTCCAGGCCGATGAAGTTGCGCCGAAAATCGAAGAAACCAGTGGTGATGCCGGCGAGGCGGATCGCATCGCGTTCGGCGAAGGCGGGCAGCCAGAAGAAGGCAGCGAGCCCCAGTCCCAAGACGCCGGCCAGGACGAAACGCTTCACCACCGTCCTCCGTCCCAGCATCTCCGGCGCGCCAAACAGGAGCAGGTAGGCGAGATAACCCATCCACAGGGGGACGAACAGCATGAAGCTGATGTTGTGGCTCAGCAACAACCCCGCCAACGCCAGCCCTGCCAGCGGCAGATAGCGTGGTGACCGGTCGGTGGCGCTGCGGTAGAACGCCCACAGGATAAGCGGGTAGAAGGCAAGCCCGCAGAACTGACCGTAATTGCCCTGGATGTAGAGCTCACGCAGACGGTAGGGGGCATATAAGTACGTGGCAGCCGCCAGCACTCCCGCACGTGGGCTGAAAACATCCCGCACGAAGAGATAGCTGCCCGTGCTGTAGAGCAGCACCATCATGATCAGAGTGCTTTTCATCGCCTCATCCAGGGGTAGTCCCGCCATATGCAACCCCTGCGTCACCTGATAGAGCAGCGGCGGCGCGTAGTGAAAGAGGGGCATACCGTATCCATATGCCAGGTCCGGCGCCCAGCGCGGATACAGGATGCCATCCTTCCAGGCTTGGTTGAGCTCCGCCTGACGCATCAGGTGCACCGCCCCGTCCGCCGTGTTGGGCAGGCCGCGGTGGGCCAGCAGCGGCCAGATGGCAAACAGTGTCAGGAGCAGAGCAACCAGCAGACCTGCGTCGACGCGGCGCGCTGAAGAGGCTGCAGCTGATGCGGCATCCGATGCCCTCGCAGCCCTCATCGGGGAAGGCGGTTGGTTGTCCGTCGCAGATACCATTGCCTGTAGGATTCTAAGCGTTGCCGGAGCGGAGTCAACCGTTGCACGCGTCCGTAGTGTGGCATCCCTGATTCAAACCAAATCCTAACCAAATTCTAACCGGATTCAAACCAAAAGGTCGCAATTTTGTGCTATAATGGGAATCCCGTAGAGATGAGCGTGATGGGACGAACCCGCGCCCATCGTGCTCCTCTTTAAGTGTGCCTCCCGTGGACTATGGCAGTCCACGGGATTTTTTGTGTGTGGGGGGGTGAAGTCGGACTGTCCTGCGTGCGCAAACTGTGGAATGCTCTTCCTGACGGTTGCTGTTTTCAGTTCGCCCCCGATTCGAAATGTGCCTCCGAGATCAGGTATCGAGGGTGTTGAAAAACTCTTTAGTTACCCGCTTTATTGGCCCATTTTCCTATGAAAATCTGAGCGGTCAAGGGACTTTTTCAACACCCTCAGGTATCTTGCCTTGCTTCGTACGGGTGTGGTAGGATATCCTCGTGTGTTAGGTGGACATAGCGCTGGTGCAGCGGTGTCCGCGGCACTATACGGGGCGCTGATTGTGGTGTTATTCCGTTGTGAAACCGGGGTCAATCCAGGAAAAGGAGAAGATTTGCCCGTGAGCAGGAAATATCGCAATCCCCCTGTGATTGAGGCGCTGTGCGAGTTTCAGTTCGACCCCACCTCTTCCTGGGACTTGACCGTCCCTGGCTTGGTATACGAGCAGCTGCGAGACACCTTTCCTCAAAAACGGATGACGAAAGTCTTCCGCACGCACGTCACGGGCAGTCCTGTCGGAGTGGAACAAACGGTGACGGCAGGGGAGCTGATGCACTTCCTCCGCGAGGATGAGCGCGCTTGTTCAAGTGGGGCCCCATCTGTTGGCCGTCAACCATCTGAAACCCTATCCAACTTGGCAGGAATTCCTGCCCTTGATCCGCAAAGGTTTTGACGCGTACTGCTCGGTGGCACACCCGAAGAATATCCAGCGTATCGGGTTGCGCTATGTCAATTGCATTGAGATCCCCGGCGAGCCTGTCGTGTTAGACGAATACCTCACCTTTCGACCCCACGTTGGCGCTGCTTTGCTTCAGAACGATGGCCCGTTTATCTTGGGCATTCAGGTCCCCTTTGAGCACGGACGTGACATGCTCCAACTGGAGTTGACGCGCGCTGCAGCTGAGAGGCCTGCTGTCTTCACTGCTATCCTGGATCTCGACTGTTCTCTGGCAAAACCCGGTCAAGTCTCTCTGGATTCCGCCTTCGAGTGGGTGCAGATTGCCCCACGCCCACATCGAGGCCGCTTTTGAAGCGTGTATCACCGAGCGACTGCGCGAGAGGTTTGGGGAGGTGGAAGGGGTATGACAGATTGCACCATTGCCTGGGCAATGCCGGCAGCATTGGGAACAGCGCAGGTTGCCTTTTCCTATGGCCCCGCCGTTTCATCCGAGCTCAAAAAAATCCTGTGGCCGCGGCTCCAGTGGGAACCTTCCATTGTACGCACACGCGATCTTCTGGCTGCGCATCTCAGACAACACTATCTCTGGAGAGGCGAAGAGGAAATCATCCGCTTTCTGGAAGCGTATCCCTTTCTACTACCGCTGCTGGAGGAGGCATATTCCTATATCGTCCGATTTTTTGGACCATCCGAAGTGGTGTTGGAAGTGGTGTATGACCCGGAAGAGACCGACGAGCGGCAGCTGGTTGCCTTCATCCGCACCAATCTCGAACCACATGAGGCACTTGCCCGGCTGGAGCAGTTTGATCGGGCTTGGTGGTTTCAGGCGGCACACTCCAGCCAGGGAAAACTGTGCATCCATCTGGAGTATCGATGATCTTCGACTGGGGAGAATATTTTGCGCTGGCTCAAGAGCTGAGTGGTCAAACTGGAATGATCGTAGCATGAAAGGAAGCGCGGTTGCGTTCGGCGCTGAGCCGCGCCTATTACGCCGCCTTCTGTCAGGCACGCAATCACCTGTGATCGGGGAAACGAACCTCTGCCCCAAGCACAGGTGCATACCTGTGTGCGGGATCGCTTCCGCGAAAGCGCCGATGTCACGCGCCAGCAGATTGGTCATTATTTGAACCGACTGCGCATCGATCGCAACAGGGCGGATTACGATGATGAGATGTCCGGACTGGATAAGATGGTCGCGCTCGATATAGAGATGGCACAGCAGGTTCTCGACCGACTGAGCAAACTATAGCGTGCTTCGGAGAGGCAATGTCATGTTGGTGAGTGCAAAGAGGTTCAAACGGCAGCCGCTCTGGCGGTCATGCGCATGACCGCCAGCAGACGCGGCATCACCACGGTGTAGAGATAATACCCGACTGGGAAGGTCGTGAAGTCGCAGGCGCCCAGACCGAGTACCGTCTGGCCGCCAAATCCCGCTTTGAAACGATAAACGCCCCACATCGGGTCGCTTTCGTCCAGCCGGTCCGGTGCCCCCCACATGTCGTAGCGGGTGCATCCCAGTCGTCTGGCCAGCCGGATCGCCTCCCATTGCAGCAGATGGCTGGGCATCCGCTCGCGATGGGCGTTGTCCGAAGCGCCGTACATGTACCATGCCGTGTGACCGAAGACGAACATAAGCAGTCCGGCGATGGGCTGTCCTTCCAGCTCGGCCAGCAACAGGTGGGCGCGCCCGGCGGCGAGGAACTGCGACCACACGTCGCGATAATAGGCGAACGGCCGGATGATGAATCCATCACGCTGTGCCGTGATACGATAGAGATGATAGAAGGCGGCCAGGTCTTCCGATCCTCCTGGGCGTACCGCGACACCGCGCCGCGCGGCGAGGCGGATGTTGTAGCGTGTCTTGGGTTTCATGCGCGCCAGCAGGGTCTCCTCGTCGGCGGTGAGGTCGAGCAGCACCGTGTTCTTGAACTGGATCTGCTCGGCGGAAAGACGCCAGCCGCGCCGTCGGAGCAGGTCGCGGATGGCAGTGATGTCCGGCGGCGTTGCCATACCCTCATCTGCGGCGTTGAGCGGCACGTCGGGGTCGATCTTGACGAAAAGCACGCCGCGACGTGCCTCGGCCTCCAGCGCGGCGAGCACGGCCTGCCACAAGGCCAATTCGGCGATGTCGAACAAAGGACCCTTGGGCACATAGACGATCGAGAGGGGCATGCGCCCCAGGCGACGCCTTAACAGCTGGGCTGCCGCCACCGGCCGGCCCGCCTGTAGCCAGAGCCAGCGCGTGGCTTGCCATCCCCAACGCTCTTTGAACGCCCCCCAATCCCATGTCTGGAGCACATGTGGGCGGGGGAGTTGCAACAGGGCAGAATCCCATGCCTCCCGGTCCGCGACCGGTATGACTTGACAGCTGGTCTGACCGTTTGCCATCGGGTTCATCCTGTATACGCGCGGCGCCGCAACACTTGCCACCAGCGATAGAGGCGATAGAGCAAGGGATTATAGACGTAATCAAAAGCGCCCACACTGCGCACCACCTGGCCACCAAAACCGCGTTTGAAGCGATAGACCCCCCATAGTTCCCCAGTGCGGCGATCCGCGTGGGCGAGATGACTTTCCAGCGTCTCTTCTTCTGCATCCGGTATGCCCCACAGATCGTACGCGGTGCAGCCGCGTGCGCGTGCCCAGCGCATCGCCTCCCACTGGAGCAGGTAGGTGGGCATGTGCTCGCGATGCCGATCGTTTGAGGCGCCGAAGAGGTAGTAGGCCGTCCGCCCATAGGTGAACACCATCAGGCCGGCGACCACCTCACCTGCCACCTCGGCCAACAGGAGCGCCGCATGGTGCGGCGCGAAGAGCTCGTACGCGGTGCGGTAGTAGTCAAAATGGTGAATGGCGAAATGGTCGCGCCGACTGGTGTCCTCCAGCAGCTGATAGAACACTGCCACATGGTCGGCATGCCCCTCGTATACTCGCACCCCTTTGCGCGCTGCCAGGCGGATGTTATAGCGTGTCTTTTGTTTCATCCTTGCCAGGATGGCTTCCTCGGAGAAGCTCAGGTCGATGAGGATGGTGCGCGGTGGCTGTACGGTCGGCGCATAGGGCCGGAAGCCATACTGCGCGATGGCCGCACACAGGGCCGCGTCGTCTTCCGCTGGTGGCTCGATCTTGAGGAAGATGCACCGTTGGGCGCGACACAGCGGATGAATCGCGTCGAGCAGGCGTCCGGCTTGGATCGGATCGTGCCAGTCCACCAGCGGGCCTTTGGGGACGTACGCAAGAGCACGTCCGCCCGGTACCGGTAATGGATGCAGCAACACCTGGGCGCCGGCGGATGGACTGCCCGTCTCATCCGTCAATGCGATGCGGATGGCGTGCCAGCCGAAGCGTGCCTTGAGCTCGCCCCAATCCCAGGTTTGCAGCAGATGCCCGGCGGGATGGCGCGCGACGAACTCTTGCCACACAGCGCGCTCGGTGATGATGGACACGCGAACATCCTTCTCAGAGTGCTCTCCAGGATCGGTGTAGGTGCGATGCAGCGCTTTCCGTTCTCGAGGGCGCATATCGAGAACGATTATAGCGGAGACCGTGCAGGTGTAAAACGCACGCGGCTGGTTGCACGCGTGCCTTTCACTTTTGAGGAGGGTTGTGGGGACAATCATCCGATCGCCCCTGCAGCGCTGCCCGACGGTCGCGGCCCGGACAACCCTCGTGACTCTGGGTTACCGCTCAACCCGCCCCCAAATTTGAAATACACCCCGGTTGCACCGCCTGCTCGGGAAGTGTATGATAGCATCGGGTATTTTGCTGGACGGGCGACACCCGCCATATCCGTCCAGCTTTGCAAGGCTGCGCAAGGCAGATGGGTGAGCGCACAGCGATGAGATGCCCTCTCCACCTCTATGCCGGCTTGTTCGTCCTGTCGGCGGCACCGCTGGCCTTCCAGGTGGTTCTGACGCGACTGTTCGCCCTGGCGCAGGGGCATCATTTTGCGTTTATGGCGATCAGCTTGGCGCTGTTGGGCGGCGGCGCCAGCGGTACGTTTCTCTCCTTGAGACCTCCGCGCGGGGATGCCACGCGTTATCTGACAGCTTCCGCTTGCCTGTTCGCTCTGGCGGTGCCGGCCAGCTATCTGTTGGTGAACGCCATTCCCTTCGACATGTATCGCATCGTGCGGGAACCGGTGCAAATCGGCTGGCTGGCGCTCCAGTACGTGGTGCTCACCGTGCCCTTTTTCTTCAGCGGGCTGGCGGTCGGCAGTGCGCTGGTGGCCTGGCCCGAACATGCCCATCGCCTGTACGCGGCCAATCTACTCGGTTCGGCGGTTGGCTCGCCGTTGGCGCTGGCGGCATTGGCGTTGTTGGGTGGGCCGCGCGCCGCGCTGGTGCTCGCCTTGGCCGGTTGCGTCGCCTTCTGGCTGTTCCAGGGAGCGTGTCGTCCTGAGGAAGCCTGGCGCTGGCGGCATATCCCGACGGCGTTGCTGATCGTGCTCTGTGGCGCGCTGTTGGCATTGCCGCTGCCCCTTATCGACGTCCGCCTGAACCCCTATCAAGCTTTGAGCCAGGTGCTCCTCTTCCCGGACACACGGGTGATGGCGCAGACGTGGAATGCCTTCTCGCGCGTGGATGTGGTCGGCGGGGACTCGATCCATTCGGCGCCGGGTCTGAGCATGGCCTTTCGCGAGCCTTTGCCGCCGCGCGTCGCGGTGGTGGTGGATGGCCAGAACCTGATGCCCATCTACCGCACCTCTGCCGAAGCTGCTACCTTCACCGCCTATCTCCCCGCCGCGTTGGCCTATCAGCTGCGCCCGCAGGCAGAAGTGCTCATCGTGGAACCGGGCGGTTGGCTGCCCGTTTTGACCGCTTTGCACCACGCTGTCCGGCGCGTCACCGTGGTGCAGAGCAACCCGGCCGTTGCCGAGGTAGTGCGCACATGGGGCGACAGCTATGGGTACGATCCGCGCGTCCAGCTGGTGCTCGAGGATGTGCGCAGCTTTCTGCGCCGTGACTCACACACCTACGACCTGGTTGTCCTGCCTCTGGTGGACAGCTTCCGACCGGTGACGGCTGGGGCATACGCGCTGAACGAGGAATATCGTTACACCGTCGAGGCGTTCCAGGAGATGTGGGCGCATTTATCGGTGGATGGCCTGTTGGTGGCGGAGCGTTGGCTGCAATTGCCCCCTTCGGAGAGCTTGCGCTTGTGGGCGCTGGCCGTGGACGCCTTGCGCCGCAGCGGCGTCGCTCATCCGCCGGACCATCTCCTTGCCTTGCGCAGTTTGCAGACCTCGCTGATCCTGGTGTCCAGATCTCCGCTGCGCGCTGCCGAGCAGGCAACGGCCAAGACATTCGCCGTGCAACGGCAATACGACCTGCTCTGGACGCCCGATCTAGCGGCCAGGACCACTGTGCCGGATACCTTGCTCGCCCTTTCGGATGCACAGCTGGCCGAGGCGGGCATCAACCGTTTCAACGTCATCCCCGATGCGCCTCACTTCAAGGCGTTCGTGCGCCTGTTGTTCGCGTCGGACGAGGCCGCCTTCTACCGCGCTTATCCCTATGCAGTGCATCCGCCGACGGACGACCGTCCGTTCTTCTTTCATTTCTTCAAATGGGAACAGACGCCCGCTATCATAGCAGCCCTGGGCAAGACCTGGCAGCCGTTCGGCGGGAGCGGTTACCTGGTGTTCGTGTTGTTGTTAGGACTGGTGGTGATTCTGGCAGCTGCGCTCATCCTGCTGCCGCTGGGTGCTCTGCGCCGCAGGTTGCGCACGGATGCCAGAGATGTAGCTGGTGAGAAGCGCGGTGGCACGTTGCGCTACCTAGTCTATTTTGCGCTGCTGGGGCTGGGGTTCATGTGCGTCGAGATGCCGCTGTTGCAGCGTTTTATCCTGTACGTCGGTCAGCCGGCGTATGCCTTTGCCACGGCTGTCAGTGCGCTACTTCTGGCCTCCGGATTGGGCAGCCGCTATCTCAGCCTGCGCATTCCTCCGCAGCTTGGCATGATCGTCCTGGTGGGGCTGGGTCTGGCCTATCCGGCGTTGTTGTCATCCGCTTTCGATGCCGCGATCGCCCTGCCGCTCGTCGCGCGGGCGGTTTTGGGAGGGCTGATGCTGATGCCGCTGGGGATGTTGATGGGGCTGCCCTTTCCCCAGGGTCTGGCGGATGTGCGCACCAAAATGCGTGCACTGTTGCCCTGGGTCTGGGCGGTCAACGGCAGTGTCTCGGTCGTCAGCGCCGTGTTGGCGCCGATGTTGGCGATCGACGGTGGCTTTCGAATGGTGATGTTCGCCGGCGCGGCGGCCTATGGAGTCGCCTGGCTGGTGCTCTGGGCACCTTGGGCGCGATTCCCTATTCCAGCCGTGTCAGAGGGACGAAGGACACACCGCCCCAGTTGAAGTTGTGGTACTCGTCGCCCTCGCGAGTGATGAGCCACAAGCTTTGATACCCTCCTGGTGGCCCGACGGGGATCACCATGCGCCCGCCGTCGGCCAGCTGCTGCAACAAGGGCTGGGGCACGTGGTCGGGCGCCGCAGTGACGATGATGGCGTCGAAGGGGGCATGTTCCGGCCAGCCCCAGTAGCCATCCCCTTGGCGGGTCACCACGTAGTGGTAGCCCATGCGATCAAGTGTGGCGCGGGCACGCTCGGCCAGCTGGGGAATGATCTCGATAGAGTACACCTGGTCGGTGATTTCGGCCAGGATGGCAGCTTGGTAACCGGAGCCGGTGCCGATCTCAAGCGCCTTTTCGCCCGGCTTGAGCTTGAGCAGCTCGGTCATCACCGCCACGATGTATGGCTGTGAGATGGTCTGCCCGTAGCCGATGGGCAGCGGATAGTCGTTGTAAGCTTGATCGAGCACATCGGCGGGCACGAATGCATGGCGCGGCACCTTTTCCATGGCGGCGAGCACGCGCGGGTCGGTGATGCCGCGCGCGCGGATCTGCAGCTCCACCATGCGCAGGCGTTCTTCGCGGCGGTCGTCCGGCGGCATGGTGGGTGTCTCACGGGCGATCGAGCGCGGCGCAGGGAACGTGCGCATGACGAAGATCATGACCGTCACGATCACCAGCACCCCTGCGATCACCCAGGGCACAGGCTTGCGCATAGAAAGGCCTCCTGAAACTCTATAGATGATTCCCCGTTTATTCACTGATATCTTAGCAGGTTCTCTCGGGAGCGTCAACACTATCATGCACTGGGGTATTGCTGTTTGAGGGCGAATGAGAGCATTGGCCGACGGTGGGTTTCTCTCGCCACAGAGAGTGCCGAGACCACCGACAGATTTTTTCCCTTGATTGCTTGCTGTTCTCTGCGACCTCTGCGTGCTCGGCGGCGGGAAACAACCACAAGGGTTGCCTCACATCTCCGGGAGGTAAGGCCGAAAATGACCAAATCTTTACGGGCTCTGTGGTGCCATACACCCACCTTGCCTCTTCAGTTGCCCTGTTCGTCGCTCCGGACTATGATGGAGACACTCTTTATCTCAGCCACGGAGGCATATGAGGTGACAACGATGAACACCGATCACGCGCTCTACGTGCTCATCTCTTTTGACATGGAAAGCGACATCGGCAGTTGGGGCAACACGTACCAAGGGGTGATCGAAGGCACTGCCCCGATTTTGCAGGTGCTGGCACATCATCAGGTGCCGGCCACGTTTTTGTACACTGGCAATGCCGCGCTGGCCGGCCCTGAGTCGCTCGCGATGGTGAAGGCTGCCGGTCACGAGATCGGCTGCCACACGTTGCAACACGAGAGCGTTGGCACCCCTATTTTTGAAGCGCCGGGCATCCCGCCGGTGCTGCCGGAGGAGGTCTTCAACCGTCTCAGGAAGGCCACCGCGCTGATCGAGGAGCGCGCCGGCGTGCGGCCGGTGTCGTTTCGGGCGCCACGTGGCTGGGGTGGCAATGAGATGATCCAGGCGCTCGACCAGCTGGGCTACTGGGTCGATTCTTCCTATATGGCCTATTTCCACGGCGAGCACCTGTTGCCCTACCATCCGTCTGCCCAAGACTGGCGCAAACCGGGTGACCTGCGCATCCTGGAGGTGCCTCTGTTCGCCGACCTGACGGTGCCGGGCGAGCTGCCCGACCATCGCGACCGCGACGGTTGGCCCAAATTGCGTACCCACGGCGGCCGCCATCTGGCCGATATGGTGCGTCGCAATGCCGAGAGGATGTGGGCGGCGGGCAAGCCGATGATGGTCTGCCTGTATCTCCACCCATGGGAGTTCGTGCCGATGCCCACAGTGCTGGACACGGATGAGGCGCGCATTGAGTTCAAGCCGTGGCTGGTGCAGAATTGTGGGCAGCGTGCGCTGGATGAGCTGGACATCTTCATCACCGAGATGAAGCGCCTCGGCGCCCGCTTCCACACTTTGCGCGACTTCTGCGAGGAGTGGAAGCGCCATTACGAACCGTAGACGCAGGGGGGAGACCCCCTTTCTGCCTATCCATCCACTCAATTGCTCAACGAGGAGGTATTCCCGATGATTCCGCCCGAGATCCCACGCAGTGAATACACAGAACGTATCGAGAAAGTGCGCCGGCTGATGCGCGCGGCGCAGGTGGACGCCTTGTTCGTCTACCACGACGACCTCAACATGGCGAACGGTTGTTACCTGACCGGTTACTGGCCCATCATCGAATCGGGAGGTGTGCTGCTGCCGCTGGAGGGTGAGCCGCTGCTGTTGGGCGGCCCGGAGGCAGCGCCGTATGCGCGCGAAGTCTCGGCCATCCAGAATTTGCGCGCGGTCGACGTCTTCCTGGTGCCGGAGGAGGAATATCCCGGCGCGGTCATCCAGACCTTGCCGGAGGTTCTCGCCGAGGCATTGGGAGATAGGCCGCTGCGCCGGCTGGGCGTGGTGGGCTATGGCGTGATGCCGCACGGCCTGGCGGTGGCGATGCACGAGGCGTTGCCGGGCGTTGAATTCGTCGATATGACGCGTGAATACGAAGTGATGCGCGCCATCAAGAGCGAGGCGGAGATCGCCGTGATGCGCTACGCCTTCGAGGCGGGGGCGGAAGGGCTCAAGGCCGCCATTCCACACATCCGGCCGGGCACCACCGAGTTCACGGTCATCGGCGCCGCCGAAGGACGGATGCGCGCATTGGGCATCGATGGATGGAACTTCCGCGGCATGGTCGCCTCGGGTGTGCGCCTCAACGGGGTGGTGCCGCCGGCTTCCTTCAAGCAGATGCAGGCGGGCGAGCTGGTGTTGGTCGGCTTCAGCCCGAAGTATCGCGGCTACGCTGCCGGCGTCGCGTGCACATTTGCGGTCAACCATCCGCCCACCTCGGAGCAGGCGACCTTCCTGGGCCACCTGGCCGATGCCCTAGAGGTCACGCGCGATGCGCTGAAGCCGGGCAAGAAGGGCAAGGAGATCGACGCCGTGCCGCGTGAGTTTCTGAGCCGCCTGGGATATGGTCCTTACCTGACGATGGGTTTCGTGCACACGGTGGGTTTGAACGAGTTCGAGCGCCCCTTCTTCGGGCCGAACAGCGAGGAAGTGTTGCAGCCGAATCTGACAGTGTGCATCGACGTCAGCATGTTCGGCCATCCGGTCTTCCACGGGGCGCGTTTAGAAGCTGGCTACGTCATCCGCGAGCACGGTGCGGAGCCGCTCTCACGCAACCTGGAGGAGCTGCTGCTCAGCTTGCGCCGGCCGGATGGTATCTGGAGCGTCGGGCGCAGCTGAGGGCAGCCCGTCGCGCCGCGGCGCACATTTTGGACACGAAACGTGCGCTCCAACACGAAAGACGCGGAGGTCATAGCCTCCGCGTCTTTCGCGAGAACAGTTCCCTCAGTCCGATGGCGTCGCGGAGGCGCAGCTGGTGCGCACTTCGATCTCGCTGCCTTCTGGTTTGACGCCCACGACCTCACCTCCTTCGAGGTGGGCGATGTGCTGGCTCACATAGATGACCGTCCGGGCGCCGGATTGTGCGCTGTCGTACACCTGTGATTTATCTGGGTAGTAGCGCAGGTGAGGGCCACGGATGATGAAGCTCTCGCGCTTCAAGTCAAAGGTATGGCCGGGCAGGTGGCGGTTGATCACCTCAGCGATGATCTGCCGCAACGCTTCTGAAGGGAGCAGTTCCATCGTAGTGGCAAGCTCTTCGGCGTCGAGGGTGAAAGTCTCTTGCGTCTCCGTCTCACCTATGATGAGGGGCAAGGGGGCTGCCCAGCGCTGCTGGCGGTGTTCGCGACACCCCAACTCCCAGCCGCCGTTGCGCCGCTGCAGGGCAAAGGTGGTGGTGCCACCGCACGTCGGACAGGCCAGGTAGCCTTCGCTCTCCTCGGACATCGCCGGGTGCTCCACAGGGATTTGCAGACGCATCCAGGTGCCCATGTCGTGGGCCAGCTGCAAAGGATCCACGTCGAGTGGGTGATAACCTAAAAGCGGGGATTGTTTCACCGTCAACAACGCGGAGATGATCCGGCGGACGTGATGGCGCTGGATGATGCTGAAGGGACTCAGTGGGGGCAGCTGTTCCAGGTCGGACGTCCCTGTCGCGTATGCCGGAGCGTTGGGGCGAAATTCATTCAGCAGGCTGATCAGCTGCCCAAGGCGGTCCAGTGTCCAGGCGCGCAGCTGCGCGGCGCTGAGGATGCCGCTCAGGCTCAAGGCGCCACGGTCACAGCGAATGGTGAGCGTTGTCTCGCGGTCCTCGCCCAACGTCTCGCGGTAGCGGACGCTGTGCACTTCCGGATAGCGCTCTTCCAGATCCTGATACCCCCGGGCATAGGCGTTGTCGTCGGCGATGGTCAGCCAGCGGAAGCGTCCCGGACCTGGGTCGGGGTCGTGCAACCGGCCGAAGCGGAAGGACTCGCGCAGCAGGAACGGCAGCGCATTCTTAAGCTGTTTGGAGATCACCAAAGGGGCTAACGAGATGCCCATGGCGCGCTCCAATGCACCCTTAAGTACCTTCAGCACCTCGGTGTTGCGCACTTGGACGGTGAGGTAGCCCTCCGTCGGGCTCAGCCAGAACAGGCCGTAGAGCGTCTGATAGGTACAGGCGGCGTGCTCGTTGGCATCGATGTAATCGAGGCGAGTCTGGAAGCGATAGACCCCCTCTACAACGCCCGGTTGCTCTGGCAAGGAGATCAGTGCAAAGACGGCCAACTGGCGCAGCGCCGGAAGACCCTCGTGGCGTGGTTGATTGAAGGCAGCCAGCTCTTGCTCCAGGCGGCCATGTAGATCCTGGAGAGCATCGCGGCGCAGGACGGTCTTGTCGAAGAGGTACACCTGGAGCACGGGATTGCTGCCGAAACGATATTGTTCGAACAACTGTGCGATCTGCTCATCGCTGATTTCAGGGCAGGCGTCCACCAGGGCGGTGAGCTGCTCGCGGCTCATCCGCGCGATCGCCTGGCGCATGTGGTGGAGCCGACGATTGAAGATGTGGCCGAACCGCCGCTGTAAGATTGCCTCGGTCTTCTCGTCCGCCAGCAGCTGATCCATTGCCTGACGCAAAGCGAAGAGGGGGATTTGTTGCAATTGGCGCAGACGCATTCCCGGCTCGGTCATCGTTCTCTCCTCAACACTCGCGCTTCATCGGGCTGTAGGGCCTGGGCGGACCGGTCTCCCGTTCGGCGCAGGCTGATGCCGGTGAGCTTGCCGCCTGGACCGATGTGTTCCACTTTTTGGATGGCGTGGATGACCCCGGCGGCGATGCTTTCGATGCGCGCGCCGAGCGCTTCACCGCCGGGAGCGACCCGGCCGATCTCCTGGGTCACCTCCAGCGTGGTGTGGGGTGCCTGGCCGACTTCGATGCCGGTCAGACGGTCGCGTAGTTGCCGCACCTGTTGGGAGACGTGCACGCGCTGGGCGTGGCGGAACGCTTCCAGGGATGGGTCGGCAGCCATCTCGGGGAAGATCACCCCATCGCTGGAGCGCATGTAGAGCACCGGCACTCCCCATTCGGTGCCTGCCTCCTTGCCACGGCCCAAAATGGCGAGCCGGCCGGCTGTCACGGCCTCGTCCAGAGACAATCCGGCGGACAGCGCCGCATAGAAACGGTGGGCAAAGGCGATGGCCGCCTCATCGTAGATGGCGTATTGCATGGCGACGGCAGCGGGAATGCCGACGCGCATCAGTGCAGGCGCCACGCCGCTCCATGCATTGACTCCGTCGCGCCGGCCTGTCTCGCAACCGCCTAGGAAGACGACGCGCACGCCGCAGCGGCGCAATGTCTGGGCTAACTGTTCGACCGGCATCGGGCTGAGGTCACCTTGTGCGTCTTCGAGGAAAATGGCGCCGTATCCAGCCGTGCGCCCGTTGTCCTGCCACATAAAGCCGGCGTGGCCGGCGAAGTGGAACATGTGGGCGCCTTGGCAGGCCACCTCCAGGCGCTCGGCCGTCAGATGCTCCACGAAGGTGACCTGGACGCTGGCGACACCGTCCAGGGCTTTCGCAATATATTCGCGTTCGGTGGCGAGATCCAGGCGGGGGCACTGCGCCGGCGAGGCAAAGCCCACCACCAGCTTGAGAGGAAGACGGGCGCCCACGGAACCGGGGGCGATGGGGATCGCCTCGTGACGCACGATCGAAATGCGCGCGTCCAGTGCCAGAAAGCCATAAGGCGTGTGTTCCTCCTTGAGCGGTGACAGGTAGAGATACTCCCATGGCAGGTTGGCCACGCGCAGGTCGTCCAGCACCAGCCGCAGGCGCAGCCCGCTTTCCGGGTCGAGCGCGGCCATGCTGGCGAAGAACATCTCGCGCACCGTGGGGGGCAACAACATCTCGGCCAGCTGTTTGCCCAGCGCGCGCAAATCTGGTGTGGAAATCCGTTTGCGCTCCAAATTGCGCAGATGGCGCACCAGGTTGGGCAGCTGGCTGACCTGTTCCGGTTCCCGCATGCGGTCCAGCGGCGACTGGGTGACCTCCACCTTGAAATGGCCATCCTGCCAGTCGCGGGCACGGATCGTAAAGTCCACGTAACGCATAAGCTTCCCCCTTGCATGGTGACAGCCATACAACAAAGTCGCCTGCCCCATGGTTTTTGGGAGCAGGCGGTTGTTGTATGGGCTTATTAATCTGCGAGACCGCTTCGGCACACCCTCGTCCGCGCGGACTTTCCATAACATGATACCATATTTCAACATCATATGCAAGAGGGATCAGCATGAGGGTGTTGAAAAAGTCCCTTGACCGCTCAGATTTTCATAGGAAAATGGGTCAATAAAGCGGGTAACTAAAGAGTTTTTCAACACCCTCTCTGTTGACATAAGCCCAACAGTGTGTTATACTGTTCCATAAGGAAAATCGCGCTCTTGTCTCTTGTTATTCCCACGCGCCTGCCAGGAGTCCGCAACCTGGGCGGGATCTTTTCACTTGGACAGCGGTTCATCACGAGGATTGGGAGAAACGACGATGAGCACACGACCTACTGGCCTGAGAGGCGCCCCTTTGTTCGTCCGCGTCCTCCTGCTCTTGTTGCTGCTTGTCCTCTTGCTCTTGCTGGTTGCCTATGCTGCGCTGCGCAGCGTGCCACCCGAAGCGTTGCGCCAGCTGCTGGGTGTGACAACGCCGGCGACGACACCCATTGTCTCTGCACCAGGCACACCGACGGTGACCATCTCACCGAGTCCGACGTCCACGCCGGTGGTCATCCTGGGCACCGCGCCGGCTGAAGACACCGCGACGCCTACATCCTCAGTTACGGTTACTGTTCTGGTGACTGTCACGCCTACAGCAACGCCGACCGCGATCGTCGTGGTGCCCAGCCCAACGCGGCCCAGCACGGCCACGCCCACCTTGATCCCGCTGACCATCGTCCCGACGCCGACTCCTCGGCCGGCCACCGCCATGCCCACCGCCACGGCGACACCTCTGCGCACCACCGTCGCACCATCCCCTTCGCCGATCAGCGTTGAGGTGGGCGTCGTGGCCGAGGAGGTATCGCCGACGGCCACTCCCACAGCTCGCCTATCCCCGACACCGCTGCCTTCTCCCGCCGCACCGTTGCCTCGCGTCACCATCGCCGAGGTGATGCGCAACGGCGACTTCAGCGGCGAATTCTTGCGTGGTGGGGTGGCCGACGCATGGGAAGTCTTTCACAACGGCGCTGCCACTTTCTGGTGCTATCCCGACACGTTGCGCACGATGACGGGAGAGGTACTGCGCTCCCAGACGCTGCACATCCGCGGCGCTGACCTTCCCGACCGCTACCTGGGCATCCACCAGACCGTCAACGTGGTGCCGGGCGGGGTCTATACTTTCACCATCGCCGGCTTGGTGCGCACCCCGCAAGGTGATGTACAGCAGACCGGTTACGGCTATCGGATGCAGATCGGTTTCGATCCACAAGGCGGGAACAACTGGCAGGCAGTCGAGTCCTGGATCGAACTGCCGTGGGATGAGCAGTCTCGCGACCAGCCGTCTTACCGCATGGAGGTCTTCACCACCACCATCACCGCACGCCAGCCCCAGCTGACCGTCTTCATCCGTGCGTGGAAGAAGTGGGCGGATGCGGGCGAAGGGATGTACGACATCACGCGCGTCAGCTTGGTCGGTCCTGTGGTGGCCGTCGCATTGCAGACGCCCACAGCCATCATGCTGCCGACCTTGCCGCCTGGGGTAACGCCGCTCGCTGCGGTCACTCCGACACTGCTGCCCAGCGTCACGCCACCACCTCCGACATCACTGCCTGGGGCCACGCCGTTCATCGCGGTCACCCCATCACCGCTGCTGCCCAGCGTCACGTTGCCACCCCCTACTCCGGTGACCCCGCCGACACCGGTGCCTGAAATCACGGAGCTGGCAATCGCCGAGTTACCGGCCCCTACAGCCACACCGCCGGCCGCAGCCGCGCTGCCGACACCGGCCGTGCCGGTCACCGGCGACACGTTGTTGACGCTGGGGGATACCCAGCGCACAGTGATCACGGCGCTGCTGGTAATGTTGCTGGTGTTAGGGGGTGTACTGTACCGTTGGCGCCCCTGGTCGGCGCGTTAACGTTCCACTCGGCGGGCAACCGTGCGCTCCGCCAGCAGCTGGCACAGCTGCTGGCGATCCACCCGTGAGGAGAGGTCGATGCTCAGCGGGCAGACCGAGACCGCGCGCGCGACCACCAGCGCATAAATGTCCGAGTCGGGCTCCAGTGTCTCCAGGTCGATCTCGATGCGATAATCTGGGATGCCGCGCTCGCGCGGAATCACCGGCACGTAATAAGGCTGGCGCGAGACGCGGGTGACGCGCCAAGGGGTCTCCGGAGTCGCATCCGCAGGCACATCGACCTTGAGAATGTCCACGTCGGCAGGGAGTGCACCAGCCAGCATCGCCTGGGCAAACATGCGGGTGAAATGCGCGGCGGCGCGGAAGTCTACCTGTTCGGACGGGTGGTAGTAGAAATCGGGGTGGGTTTGCAACGAGACCGCCAGTGCGGGGATGCCGACACAAGCGGCTTCGATGGCCGCGCCCACGGTGCCCGAAACTGTCGTGCCCGACCCGAGGTTCTCGCCGTAATTGATGCCACTGATCACTAGGTCGGGCAGGCGGTTCAAGAGCTCGATCCACGCGCGCGCCACCGCCTGCGCCGGCGAGCCATCCACAGCGTAGGCCAGGGTGGCCGGGCAATCGGCGGGCAGGGCGATGCGCTCCGTCGGACCGGGTTCGTGTCCCCACGCCGAGGGGGGATGGCAACGGCTGGCGTTGGAGAACTGTTGCCGCGGCGCCACGACCACCACCTCGCCCAGGTCGCTGACGGCGCGCACCGCGGCGTAGAGCCCCGGTGAGGCGATGCCATCGTCGTTGGTGATTAGGATGAGCGGACGCGCAGCATCCCGACGCGCCCGCAGCGACGCCACATAGGCGAACGTGCGATTGGCAGCTGTTGTGTCCATAGGGTTGACAGCTCCGATAAGATAGCGCTTACCAACCGTCCTCGATGGGACAGTCGCCGCATCATAACACAGTGCCGCTCTTTTCGCATGTCGCACTGCTCCAGAGAGTGTATTTCAAATTTGGGGACGGACTGGAACGATGGCCTGACCTCACGCCTCCCCAAGAATGAAATGCGGAGGCCGCTGTTCCGTTTTGCCCCCTGCTATCCCCCTTGCTATAATAACCTCATTCTTGGAAGGAGACGGGGCGAGGTGCTTGGCATCGCGATGCCTTGTGCCTGCGCCCCGCTGCTTTTCCAGTGACAGAGGACGCGACTCGCCTGCGCAACAACACTCACGAAAGAGGATATTTCGCCTTGGCCGCCGCGATGGTGGCAGTGGTAGGGCTGGCGGCATGGTGGCGTTGGCGCTACCTGGTGCACGTGCAACCCTATCCCGACGAGTTCGTCACCCTGCTGGCGGTGCGCGCCATTCTGGAGCGAGGATTGCCCATTCTCCCTTCTGGCCTGTTCTACGAGCACGGTCTCTTCTTCTCCTACCTGGGCGCGGCTGCGAGCGCCCTTGCCGGTTTCAGTCGCGAGGCAGTGCGCGCCGCCAGCTTGCTGGCCAGCCTGGGCAGCATCTTGTTGGCCTGGCATTGGGGGCGGCGCCATTTCAGCACGCTGACCGGGTTGCTCACCGCAGCCGTGCTGGCATTTGCTCCGGATGCCGTCCTGTGGGGTGGCCGCGCGCGTATGTACAGCTTGCTGCTGGTGTGGGTGCTGCTGGCGAGCGACGCTGCCCTGCGCGGCGCGGTGCAGGACAGCCGCCGCTGGCGTCTGCTGGCCGCGGCGGCACTGTTATCTGCCGCGCTGACCCACTTCGTCGCGCTGGCCCTGCTCGTGCCGCTGGTGAGCGGCATGGGGATGCTCCTGGGGCGGCATGCGCGCCATAAGGGGCTGCGTACCTTTTTGGTGGAGCTGCCCGTCTGGGCGGGTGTGGCCATAGTGGCAGTGCTGGTCAAGCGGCTGGGGCAACCGAACAGCATCGCTCCTCTGGAAGGCACGCCGTCCAGCATCTTCAGCGGCCTCCTCCAGGTACTGAGCATTTACGCTGCCTGGCCGGAAGATGTGGCGGCGGGCTGGCCGGCCGCCGCGGCTTTCTTCGGCGCGCCAGAACATCTCTGGCTGTCCATCTTGGCGGTGGGAAGCATAGGCACGGCATTGCGCCATCGACGTGGCAGCACAACGGATACACGCGACCGCGCCGTCCTCTTCCTGGCGTGGCTGGTCGGCGTCAGCGTGCTGGAGATGGGGCTGGGGGTGGCGCCACAACGGCGCGATGAGCGCTATTACTTCATGCTCTTGCCCATGCTAGCCCTGCTGGCAGCAGAGGGATTGGTACGTCTGGCGGGCTTTCTGGCTCGCGTGTTGCAGCGTGAGGGACAACTGCGTCGTGTGGGGATGCCGATGGCATTGGCAGCCTGTGCCGTCATCGCAGGGGGTTATGGTCCGGCAGCTGCCGCACTCGTGGCACGCCGCGGCAGCGATTACGACGCCGCCTTTGCTTATGTGCGTGCCAATTGGCAGGCGGGCGACGCCGTCCTCACGGGCACACCAGCAGCGGCGGCGTTCTACCTGGGGCGCAACGATTACTACGCTATGCAGGGCACCGGCTATGCCTATCGCCTGATGGAGCGGGCTGGGCAGATCGTGGATCGTTGGGTGGGATCGCCGTGGCTGGGCAGCGATGCACAACTGCACGCCGTGCTGAGCGGACCGCGGCGTGTCTGGCTGGTGCTGGAGCGCTGGGGGCTGACGCTCGAGTATTTCACCCCCCTCACCATGCAGCGTCTGCTGGCGATGACCGACTTTGTACGTGAGGAGAACGGCATCATCATCCTGCGCTCACGGCCGGGCGCCCGTCTCATCCCGGAGCATCCCACGCGGCCACTCGCTGTCCAGTTCAGCGACCGGATCACCCTGCAGGGCTATGATGTCGCGCTGCTCGTCGGCAATCCGGTACGCAGTCTGGAATTGGTGCTCTACTGGCAGGCACAGCGCCCGTTGGAGTATGACTACACGGTGTTCGTACACCTGCGGGATGACCTGGGGCGCACCGTGGCACAGGCGGATCACGTGCCTCTGGCGCCGGTCTATCCCCCCACCCTGTGGCCACCCGGACGCACCATCCGCGAGCGCAGCGTGCTCCAGCTGCCACGGGGCACGCCGCTGGACAGTTTTACGCTATGGGTGGGTCTCTATCGACTGGACACGCTGGAACGGCTGCCCGTGGTGGGCGATACGAGCGGCGAGAACGCTGTGCCACTGCGTCTGGAGGGGATATGGTAACACATCTCAGCGCCCCGAAGTGGCCGGACGACCGTCCTCTGGCACCCATATGGCTGGTCTGCTTAGTGCTGGCCGTGCTCATCCTGTTGCCGCGCCTGTGGGACATCGACCGTTTCATCGCCGCGGATGAGCGCCCCATCCTGAACAGCGCGATGCAGTTCCTCGAAGGGCTGACGAGCGGTGACCTGCGCTTGACGTTGGGAATGGGCTATCCGGACATGCCGCTCGCCTGGGCACACGGCGCAGCCCTGGCGCTGGAGTTCGTCCTGGCACGGCAAGGTTGGGTGCCCAGCTTTCCGCCGGGTCTGTCGCTGGATCAGTTCCTGGCGGGATGGCACATCCAGCCCCGCCCCTACTACGTCGCCGCGCGCATTGCCACCATTGTGTTGGTGACCGTGTTACTGGAATTCATCTATCTGTTCGGCCGTCGGGTTTATGGCGACCGGGTGGCGCTGATTGCCACGTTGCTTCTGGCCTTCGACGCTACGCTGTTGGGCTACGGGCGCCTGGTGCACATGGCGGTGCCGCTGGCGCTGCTGATGTTCCTGACGGTGACCCTCTGGTTGCTGTGGCTGGTGCAACGCCGCCGCCTCTGGCTTGTGTTGAGCGGCGTCTTTTGCGGGCTTTCCATCTCGACCGTCACGATAGCGCTGGTATTGCTGCCGGCGCTGGCGCTCCTCGCGCTGCTCTTTTGGTGGACGGAGCGGCCGCATGCGCCTGCCCTTCACCGTTGGATCGTGCCGGCTGCCGGGCAGTGGCTGGTCAGCGTGCTGGTGGCAGCTGTCACCTTTGCGCTCATCTGGCCAGCGATGTGGGTGGATCCTCTCGGCGCGGTGGTGTGGGCCTTCGACTGGCTGTGGAAGAATATGCCACCTGGCTCCGGCAATCTAGGCATGTACTGGATGGGTCAGACGGTGTTCGACCCCGGACCGGGGTTCTACCCGCTGGCGCTGCTGGTGCGCATCTCGCCGCTGATGCTCATCGGCGTGCTGGTCGGCCTGTTCACCCTGCGCCGCGCGACGCACCGGCGATTGGAATGGTCGCTCTGGGTATATGTCGTGTTCTATCTGGTGGTGATGACCTTCGCCGAGAAGAAAAGCGTGCGCTATGCGTTGATGCCACTGGTGGCGCTGGCACCGTTGGCCGCCTGGGGGCTGCTGCGTGCTATGGACGGGCTGACAGACCGAATCGCCGTGCTGACACGTCCGCGGCTGGCGCTGTTGGGGGGCATCCTCTTGCTTGCTGGGACGCTGCCCTATGCCCCCTACTACCTGAGCTACTACAATCCACTGCTCCTGGGTTGGCTGTGGGTGCCGCGCGTCATGCACATTGCCTGGGGTGAGGGCATGGACCGCGCCGCGGAATATCTCAATACTAAGCTGGATGCAGATCAATTGCGCGTCGCAGCCTGGTATGAATGGACGTTCGCGCCCTACTTCAAAGGCAGGACTCTCCTCTTCACCACCGAAAATGTGCTCCAGGCGGATTATGCCGTCTTCTACGTCAACCAGGTGCAACGTAACATCCCTGATCCCAACCTGATTGCATATTTTCAGAGGCGCATTCCCGAACACGTCGTCCACATTAACGGCGTCGCATATGCGTGGATCTATCCAGCGGTGATCGTGCGTGGCGGTTTGCCCGAGGGCGCCATCCCGCTGGGGGTGCGCATGGGCGACGTGGTCGTCTTGGAGGGATATGCAGTGCGCCCGGCGGCCGACCATCCGCATGGGTTGGACGTGGCGCTCTATTGGCGCGCGCTGCGCAGCAACCTGCCCGAATACTTCGTCTACGTGCGGGCGGTGGACGGCGCCGGCACGATTTATGCGCGTGCCGACGCGCCGCCGGTAATGGGCTTCCTGCCCACCTACCGCTGGAAGGCAGGGCAGTTGATCGAGGATGTGCAGCGTTTGATACGGCCCGCGGAAACGCCACCTGGTCGCTATCAATTGGAGGTGGGCATGTACGATCCCCAGAGCTGGGCGGTGTTGCCACCAACGCAAGGAGCGCGTGGCGGTGGTGGCGGTCTCATCCTGGAGGAGGTGGCTTTGCCATGAGGGCAATCAGGAGAAACGCGCCCCACATTGTGCTGGGCTTGCTGAGCGTCACCTTCGTGGTAACGTTCGCTTTCCTGGCCGTCCAGCGCCATTTCGCCTTGGAGAGCAACGGAATGGACCTGGGCAACGTCGACCAGGCGCTTTGGAACACCGCCCATGGCGACTTCATGGCCTTCACCAATATGGCGCCGCTGCGCAACCGGCTGGCGCTGCACGTCGAGCCGATCCTGCTGCTCTTCGTGCCATTCTATTGGCTGGGGCTGGGCGGCCCGGTGGCGCTGCTGCTCGTGCAGGCGGCCGTGGTGGGGCTGGGCGCATGGCCGCTGTTCCGGCTGGCACAACGGGCACTGTGGCAAGACGAATCCGTAGGGGGAGCGGTGGGCAGTCGCGTCGGGGCATGGTTGGCACTGGTCTTCCCGCTCGCCTACCTGCTCATGCCGGCGCTGGAAGCTGCTATATTGTATGATTTCCACGCCGTCACGCTGGCGCCCACCTTCCTGCTGTTCGCCTTCTACTACCTGGAAACGCGTCGTCCTGGCCGTTTTGCCCTGGCAGCGGTGCTGGCGATGGCGTGCAAAGAAGACATGGCGCTGACGGTGGCATCGCTCGGCTTGTATGCGCTGGTGACGCGCCGCTGGCGTTTCGGGTTGCCCGCCTTGCTGGGCGGCATCGTCTGGTTTGTCGTGGCGCTGAGCGTAGTGCAGCCCATTTTCAGCCCCACCGGCGGCAACATTCAGGCAGTGCGCTATGCCTGGTTGGGCCGCGACCTGCCCGAGATGGTGGGAACTCTGCTGCAGCGCCCCGAAGTGGTGTGGCAGCACATATGGCAGCGTGCCAACCTGCCCGCCTACTTGGGCGGTCTGTTGCTGCCCACCGGCCTGCTGGCGGCACTCAGCCCGCTGACCTGGTTGCCCACGCTGCCCACGCTGGCGATTAACTTGCTCAGCGATAATCCCTTTACCTGGCGGCTGGAAGAGTTCCATTATGCGGCACCGCTGACGCCGTTTGTGCTCATCTCGGCGCTGTGGGGCATCCGTGCGGTGGGAATGCGCATCGCCCGCTGTTGGCGCACCGCCACCCGCTACGTCTTGCTCGGCACATGTGCCTGGCTGTTCATCGGTGCGTTGGGTTATCACTATGCGCGGGGCTTCTCGCCCCTAGCACGGCCGTTCCGCCTGCCGTCGGTGACCGCCCACGCGCACCGCGCTCAGGAGGTCTTCGCCCAAATACCGCCCGAAGCGGCACTTTTCGCCCAAAGCAATCTGAACCCGCATGTCAGCGGAAGGCGCGTCCTGTATTACGATCCGCAGCTGCTCACCGCGCTCCTGCAGGGTGGCCCGTGCTGTTATGACGGCACGCTGCCACCCCCCGATTATCTTCTGTTCGACGTCTCCACGCTGGTCAACCAGGATGACTTCCAACGCCAGGTGATCATAGCGCTGCTCAAACAAGGAGGATGGGAGCCATTGGTTGCCGAGGACGGTTTCCTGTTGTTGCGCGCGACGCCCTCGGCACCGCCGCTCGAACCCGATCAGCTGCCACCGGCGTTCACTGACTTCGCCCGTGCGGAGGATGCTCTGCCGCAGCATCCCATTATGGCCAGCTTCGGTGATGCGCTGCGCCTGGCGGGCTTCGACCTGCGCTTCAATCGCGCCGAAGAGGTGCAAGTCGTGCTTTGGATGGAACCGTTGCGCCCGCTGGACGAGGATTTATTCATTGCCCTGTACCTGTTAGATGAGTGGGGTGTTCCACGCGGTGCCACAACAGTGGATCAGCCTGCACTCGTCTGGCATCCGACGAGCCGCTGGCAGGTGGGTGAACGGGTGCGCATTGTGTTCAACACCTTGCCATGGTACACGCGAGATATGTCCGCATTTCGCCTGGCATTGGGAGTGATGCGCGGGCGTGATCCATGGCAACCCGGCATACGGCTGACGCCACACCCCGTCGCGGACGCGCGCTATGCGTTGCGCCTGCCCAGCGAGGGAACGTTGTTGGAGCTGGCACGTTTCTCCCAGGTGTTCGGCATGCCGGAGGGAGGGCCAGTGGAACGCCTGTGGCAGGTGCCGCGTCCTCAATATCAGGTGAATGCTTCACTGGGTAATTTGATACGTTTAGTGGGTTACGATCTGCAGCTGCCGACGTGCGGAGACGAAACTAGCATAACCGTGACAACGGCCTGCTGGTTTGGCATGGTTCTATATTGGCAGGCACAGCAGGATATGCCGCAAGATTATACCGTCTTCGTCCACGTGATAGACAGGATGGAGGCAGGCGAGGAGCGTCTCCTGACTCAGCGCGACACGATGCCGGATGATGGCGCCTACCCGACTCACAACTGGCAGGCAGGTGAGGTGGTGGTAGATCCGGTGCGCGTTCCCCTGCCACGCGAGATGCCGGCAGGCGCGTTCGACCTATTCGTAGGAATGTATGACCCGGTCACTCGGGAGCGGCTGCCCGTGGTGAGTGCCACAGGTGAGGTGCTGGATGATAAGGTGGTGCTGCGTGCGGCACTCCAGGTGTCGGAATTGCGGCGCTGAGAGATGGCCGTGATATGGGAGAAAGGAGGGCAATCGGTGAATCCAGCCCGCCGTTGGTTCCTGGGAGGGTTGCTGAGTCTGATGGGCGGTTGTGCCGCCATGCGCGAGCTGCCCTGGCCGCGTACTGTGCCGCCGGAGCCACAGGAAGCGGACCTGGGGTTGCGGTATCATGAGTGGAGCAAGCCGGGCCATGCGCGCTACGAGGGGCCACCACCTGATTGGGGCACGCAGCCGCCACGTTACAAAACCTACCCTGACGTGCCGCGTATCACGCTTCCCACGCCTTTGGAAGAGGAAGGTGGTCACTTGATGGCGGTGATGCGCGCGCGCCGTTCGCAGCGCAATTACCGCGACGAACCCATCTCGCTGGTGGAGCTGGGGCAGCTGCTCTTCGCCGCTCAGGGCATCACCTATCCGCCGGGCGAGTTGCGCGCAGCGCCTTCTGCCGGCGCGCTCTATCCCATCGAGCTCTATGTGCTGGCACACCGTGTCACCGATTTGGAGCGAGGCGCCTATCACTATGCCGTGCAAACCCACACACTGGAACGCATACGCGCCGGCGACCTGCGGGACGCCGTCAGTGCGGCAGCGCTGGGTCAGGGTTTCATCGGCGAGGCCAATGTGAGCTTTATCTTGTCGGCCATCTTCCAACGCACGCGCTGGAAGTATCGCGAACGCACATATCGCTATGTACTGCTCGAAGCAGGACACATTGCTCAAAACCTGTGTCTGGCCGCCACCGCGTTGGGGTTGGGCGCCTGTCCGGTAGGCGCCTTTTTCGACGACGACCTGAACGCGCTGCTGGAGCTGGATGGTCATAATGAGGCAGCGCTCTACATCGTGGCCGTGGGCCGAGTGTGATGCCGATGGTACGTGGCTGCTGGGGATGGCTCGTCCTGCTCGTCTTGCTCATTGCCGCCGCGCTCGCGTGGCGCGTGCCCAATTTGGACGCGTTCAGCCTCTCCAACGACGAAGGCGCGCACTTGACATGGGCTTGGCTGCTCCATGAGGGTCATCCACTCTATAGTGAGACCGTTTTGGTCTGGACGCCGCTGCTGTTCGTGTTGCTGGATTGGGTGTATGATCTGGCCGGCGTCGGTGTGGTGAGCGGACGTGCACTGGTGCTGGCGTTTTGGGTGTTGGCGTGCGCGGCGCTGGCATGGTCGGCGCGCATGCTCTACGTGCAGGAGGGTGAGCAGGCTGGCTGGCTCGCTGCCATGGTGGCCGTCATGGTCTTTGTGCTGGCGCCCATCGCGTTTCGCCTGTCGCGCATGGCGATGGGCGAGGTGCCGGCGCTGGCGCTGGCCGTGCTCGCCGTGGTGCTGGCGCAGATATACGCCCGTCGTGGGACGTGGATCTGGTTGCTGCTTTCTGGCCTGCTCTATAGCACGAGCTTGCTGGTCAAGGCAGTGAATCCATTGATCGCACTGCCGATCCTGTGGCTGGTAATAACGACACCAGGGCAAGTTAGCTGGCGCAGTCGCGTCACACGCTTGGCTGCTTGGGGCGTTGCTGCGCTGCTGCCATTGACGTTGTGTTTCGTGTTCTATGAACCTGCCGCCTTCTACGATCAGGTGATCGCCTTCCGGTTTCAACTGCGTGCGGTCTATCCACTGGAGATCGAACGCAATTTGGCCTGGTTGATGGATTTCTGGCGCCAGCACTGGGGCATTGTGGTGCTGGCCGTCTGCGGGGTGGTGTTATCAGTCCGTCGCGCACGCTGGCAGACGCTCATCCCGCTGGGATTGTGGCTGATAGGTGGTGGCATCCTGCCGTTGATCATCCATTCGCCCTTGTTCTATCAGCACACGGTCATCCTTTTGCCGCCGCTGGCGTTGTTGTGCGGTGGCGCCGCTGCCGCGACATGGCAGTTGCTGCGTGAACGAAGTTGGATGTGGGGTAGCTTAGGTGCAGCATCTGCGATCGTCTTGGTGCTGAGCCTGCCGAGTATGGTGCGGGCAAATGATGAGGTGCTACGGGCGCGCTTTGGCCGTGAAGCGGAAGCAATCGCATTGTTGCAACAGGTGACACGTCCTGATGACGCCGTCATCAGCGACAATCTGATGCTGACGTTCATGGCGCAGCGCAAGCCGCCGCCGCCCTTTGGTGATCTGGCGCAGGTCGCCATCGACAGCGGTCGCCAGACCAGCCAGCGCCTGATCGCCCTCTCGGAAGCGTATCGCGTGGAAGCTGTGGCGAATTGGGCATTGCGATTGCCTCAGCTGAGGGAATACATGGAATGGGTAGAACGCCACTATCTGGTGCGACACGTCTGGGACGATCATCACGTGCTCTACTTCGGGCGCAAGGTGAGCGCTGAAGAGGTACCACAGCGGCGTGCGGCGCTGTTTGAGGAAGGCATTGCACTGGTGGGCTTCGACGCCCGGCTGGATGAACCGTCGGATGCGGTGTCTCCGTGGCTGCGCGTGACCGTGTTCTGGCGGGCGACGCAGGCGCCGCAGCGTGATCTGACCGTCTTCGTGCACCTGTATGATGCCGCCGGGCGGTTGGTCGCATCCCACGATGGAAGGCCGGTGCATGGCTACCTGCCCACCTCGCGCTGGCCGGCGAACGAGATCGTTCCCGACCGCCATGACTTTCCGCTCCCGCAGAATCTGCCAGCGGGCGATTACACCCTGGCGACTGGCCTGTATGATCCCGTGAGCGGCGCGCGCCTGGCAGTGAGCGTGGATGGCCGGGCGGTGGACTCACGCGCCGTGACGCTGACGCGCATTGCGATTCCGTGGCCGCTATCCGATCGATGTGCCGAGGAGTGCGAACGTTATGACGAGTAAACCTAGACTTGTTCCAGCACAGTCAGCACAAATCGCCAATGCGGCACCCATCCCTGGTCATCCCGCACCGCAGCATGGGCGCCATAGGCACTGGCTGCTGGCCCTGGTGGTCTTCTTGCTGGCACTGCTGCCGCGGCTGACGAGCCTGGATGCGTTTTTGACAGCAGATGAGGACGATCAGATCCGCTTTGCGGCCAGCTTTTTGGAGGCGGTGCGAACGCAAGATTGGGCGCGCGCCGCGCTGCTGGGCTATCCGGGCGTGCCCACAATGGCCTTCGGCGCACTGGGATTGTGGGTGCGCTTCCTGTTGCACCAATGGGATGTCGCTCCGCTGCCGGACAACCCATCCGATTTGGCAGCGGCACTGGCAAGCGTGCAACAGTATCCACTTGTCTATATCCCGGCGGCGCGTGCAGCGATGGTGGTGATGGCGGCGCTGGCTGTGCTGGCCATGTACCTGTTGCTACGCCGCCTGATCGGCACCCGTGGGGCGTTGATCGCGGGCGTGTTGCTCGCGGCTGAACCGATGTTCCTGGCCAACTCGCGCGTGCTGCACGTGGACGCTCCGCTCACCTATTTTATGTTCCTCGCCTTCCTGGCCTTCTGGCTGTATCTGCGCGAGGGGAAGTGGGGCTGGCTATTCGCGTCCGGTGTGTGCGGTGCGCTGGCGGTGCTCAGCAAGACGCCGGGCGTTGTCCTGGCACCGATTTTGGTCGCCACTGGCCTTATCTACCTGTTGAATTCTGGCGCATCTTCACAGACGAGCACAGAGGATGCGGTGACGCGCCGGCGGCGCTTCTGGCTGGCGCTGGGCATTTGGGCCGGCGTCGCGTTGGCCGCTTTCTTCGCACTGTGGCCCTCGGTTTGGCGCGACCCGGCCGGTACCATCAGTCTGCTTGTGAACAATGCCCTCATCGCAATACGTACCAACCACCCCACCAGCGGCGTCTTCCTGGGAGATGGCCCAGGCGACCGCAGTCCGCTCTATTACCTGGTGAGTTTACCGTTCCATCTTACACCGTTGGGCAGCTTTGGCCTGCTGGCCGGCCTGTATCTGACGTTGCGCGGGCGACATCGTACACAGAGCACACACTTGATGCCGCTGTTGCTCTCGCTATGGGCATTTCTCATCCTCTTTCTCATCCCGGTTTCACTCACTGGGCGGCGCGGTGATCGCTACATCCTGCCACTCTATCCGCCGATGTGCTTGATGACGGCGGTGGCGTTAGAACGGTTGATCTGGCGGCGCAATCCTGGCAGCGTCGCAACGGCGCCCTGGCAGACGTCCGCGCGCAACGCTGTTTCTACGGCGCGCAACACTGGCGGGCGCATAGCACTGATGCCCCGCTGGGCCGAGCGGGCAGGTAATCTGCTAAGCCGCGTGCGCGTGCGTGCCACATGGGTGCTGGGACTGGCGCTGGCCGTGCAAACGATCAGCGTGTTCGCCTTGCATCCGCACTATTTTGACTACTTCAACCCCTTGTTAGGTGGTGGCAGTGTGGCGATGCGTTACATCAATATCGGCTGGGGTGAAGGGCTCGACCGGGCGGCGGCCTATCTCAATCAGCAGCCGGATGCGGCGCAAAAGACGGTGGCCGCGTGGTACAGCTGGCAGTTTGCCCCATTCTTTAAGGGGAAGACGATCGATCTTTCCAGCCTCGAAGCGGCGTTGCGGGCGGACTACGTTGTCTTTTACATCAACCAGCTGCAGCGTGGCTTTCCCAGTGTTGAGCTGTTGGAATATTTCCGGGCACGCCGGCCGCTGCACACCGTGTGGCTGAACGGTGTGCCCTATGTGCACATCTACCCCGGCCCGATCGTCAGCACAACGCCGCCGTCGAGCATCCTGCATCCGGTGGATGTTACGTTGGGCGGTGCGGTCCACCTGATGGGTTATGACTTGGCAAACGGAGAGGTGTATGCCGATGATCCTCTCTTCATCACTCTCTATTGGCAAGTGTTGGCGCCCATTCCAGGGGATTACAATGTTTACGTGCGTTTGACGGACGACTCGGGCAATGTGTTCGGACAGGTGGATCGGTTGCCCCTGGGCGGCCTATTGCGCACCAATAAATGGCAGCCCGGCATGTACATTCGCGACGACTATCGATTGCGCTTGCGGCCGGGTGCGCCGCCGGATGTTTATTACCTGGAGGTGGCGATGTATTCCTTCACCACCGGTGAGACCTTCGGCCTGGTGCGCAACATCGGGCGGGTTGAGGTGCTGCCGGCGCGTACCCCTGCCAGCATAGAAGATCTGACCATCGAACGCCCAGTGCGCACAGAGCTGGCACCGGGCGTGGAGCTTTTGGGTTACCGGCTGGGAGCCGCCAAGCTTGGCCCAGGCGAACGCCTGCCGATAACCCTTTATTGGCGCGCGACCGGGCGCCCTGCCACCGACTATGCGGTTGTCTTCGAGGCGCGCAGCGTCGGTGGACGGGACGGAGGTGCCTGGACCGAGACACTAGGTTCGGAGCTCTATCCGACACACAAGTGGCGACGTGGTGAGGTATTGGTGAGCTTACACCAGCTGCAGATGCCCCCCTACGCGCGCACGGACACGTACATGCTCACAGTGCGCTTGCTGGACACCGCCAGCGGCCAGACGGTCGGCCGTGAGATCCTGGGCAAGCTGGAGTTCGTCGAGCGGCCACGCTACTTTGAGACGCCACAAGTGCAGTATCCGGTGGGCGCCGATTTGGATGAGGTGGCACAGCTGATCGGTTTTGACCTGCCACAGCGCAGTGTGCGTGCTGGGGAGACCTTTCCGCTCACTCTTTATTGGCGTGCTCTGGCAGAGACGCGCACATCGTACACCGTCTTCGTGCACGTGGTGGGGCCGGATGGGGTGATTCGCGGGCAATGGGACAGCATCCCCGGCGCCGGCACCTTGCCGACCACGGGGTGGATCAAGGGCGAGGTGATCACCGATCGTTACATGGTGCCAATGGCGAAGGATGCGCCACCGTGGGAGTATACCATCCTGGTGGGCATGTACGATCCGCGCACGGGTGAGCGTCTAAAGTTGAAGGACACCACACGCGACGTGCTGGCATTGAGCACGGTGAGAGTGGAGTAAGAAGTT
>QEXY01000107.1 GCA_003130875.1 Ardenticatenia bacterium | reverse complement strand
GATGGGCCCTATCAGGAAGCGCTTTGCCCTGTCTCAGGCGCAGGGGCTTCCTCGGGTTCGATCACCACGTTGACCCGGGCCACCACATTGGCCATCAGGTGTATCTCCACCTCATGCTGACCCAGCTGGCGCAAGGGCTGCGTGATGATTTTGCGTCGGTCGATCTCGTGCCCGATACGTTCTTGCAAGGCCGCTGCCAGATCGGCAGTGGTGATAGAACCATACAGCTTGCCCTTCTCGCCGGCGCGGGCACGGAAGGTGAGCGTCAAACCGTCCAGCCGGCGTGCCAGCTCCTGCGCGTCGTTCAGCTGGCGTTGGCGTTTGCGTTCGGCTGCCTGGCGCAGCGTTGCAATCTCTTTGAGGGAGCCCTCGGTCACGCTCCGCGCCAGCTTGCGAGGGATTAAGAAATTGCGTGCATAGCCATCGGCCACCGAGACCACACTGCCCGCGTGGCCCAAGTTCTCAACATCTTCCAACAACAGTACTTTCACCGTACGCTTGCCTCGCTTTCTCACAGGGTGTCTCCGAAGTGTGCGGTTGGTATTCCCATGGTACCCATAATCCGTCTGTTCGGCAAGACCGCTGATGATGGGATCTCACTTTAGAAGGGCTTGGGATTGAGTTCTACTGGACCATCATTCCCACTGGGGCAGGTTGAGCGTGCTTGCGTCGGCGCACGCGCATCAACACTCCGGGCCTTGGCTCGAGCGTAGCTCCCATATGCGGATGCACAGCGGTGTGGACCAAGCGCAGCTCAAACGTTTGCAAGAGGCGTGCCAGCACGGCACGCGCTTCGAGCTGGCCAAACCCGGCTCCCAGGCAATTGCGCCTTCCCCCGCCAAAGGCCAGCCAGGCGAAAGGAACTTGCTGCGTTCCGCGCGCGTGGCGCTCTGGGTCGAAGACGTCCGGGTCGGGCCACGAGGTCGCATCGCGTTGGGTCAGATAGATCGAGTAGATGACCCGATGGCCGGCAGGGATGTGATAGCCGTCAAACTCCAAGTCCTCCGCCGCGACGCGCGAGCCCAGATGGATGGGAGGGTATAAGCGCAACGCCTCGCGAATCACCCATCCCAGGTAACGTAACTGGGCCAGCTGCTCCGCGTCCGGAACTTGGTCGCCCAACTGCTCGTCCACCTCCTGTTGAGCGCGTCGCATCGCTTCTGGGTGCATACCCAGGAGATACCAACTCCATGCCAGAAGAGCCGTGTTGGTATCGTGCCCGGCGATCAGGATGGTCAGCAGCTGGTCGCGGATCAGCTCATCGTCGAGCCCGGCGACGATCAGCTGACCCAGCAAGTCGTCAGGGGCCGCGCTTCCGTCCTGAAGCGCGGCGCGTCTGGCACGGATCAGTTCGTAGAGGTAGCCATCGACGCGCCGACGCGCCTCCGCAACGCCCGGCGCAGGGGCCCCACGCCAGAACATCCACAGGCCAGGCGAGATGTGACGGATCAAGGTCAGGATCGGAGACCACAAAACGCGCATCGGTTCGGTAAAGTCCACTCCATATATCGCGTCGAGCAAGTTGAGCAGGGTCACTTTGCGCATCTCGACCAGCATATCGACCACGGCCTCGTCTTCCCAGCCGGCGCTCACCTGGTCGGTGCGCCGTAGCAGGGTGGTCACATAGCCGGGGAATCGCTTGGGGTGCAGGGGGGGCATCATAATCTCGCGCAAAGTGTCGTGGGTCGTGCCATCCTCCACCAAAACTCCATGGCGCAAGAGTTCAGTCACCGGATCATATTCGTTGCGCCATCGGAAGTGCTCATAGGCGTCCACCAGGACAAAGCGCGCCGCCTGAGGACCGACCAGAATGATAGGGCGGAAGTTTCCCAGCCGGATGCGAAAAACGTTCCCTGTCTCGGTGTGGAACACACGCAATGCCGCGAGTGGATGTCGTTCGCGTAACAGCGCCTTAAGTGCACGCAATCCAGCTTGTGAACTGGGTGTCGGCACCGGTCTGGCCATCAGTTCTCCTCCCTCTCATGCAGGATGTTCCGTCTTAGTATCCATCTTCGATGAGCAGGCGACTGGCTAGTCGTCCCGAAAGAAGTGCGAGGGGTACGCCCCCGCCTGGATGGACGCTGCCCCCGGCGAGATATACTCCGCGCACTGCGGAGACGCGATTATGGGGACGCCGAAAGGCTGCCCAGGGTGAGTTAGAGGCAGCACCGTATAGCGCACCCCGCCATGCGCCAGTGGCACGGGCGATGTCATAGGGCGTCATCACTTGCCGCACCGCGACGTGCGCGCGCACATCAACCCCATATGCTGCCAGCCGCTCCAGGACGCGCTCAGCATAGGACTCTGCCATGGATTTCCAGTCCCAAGAGCTGCCAAGCGGCGGGGCGTTGACCAGCACAAACCAGTTCTCGCCCCCGCTTGGGGCGTCCTGGGGCGTGCTGCGACTCGTGATCGCCACATAGATGGTGGGCTCCGTAGGGGGCACACCTTCCACAAAGATCTCGTGAAACTCACGCCGATAATCGGAAGAGAAGAAGATGTTGTGATGGGCCAATTGGGGGTGACAGCCTCGAATCCCCAGCAGCATGATAAAACCGGAGCACGAAGGCTCGTACGATTGCAGTTTGCGCACATAGGCGCGCGCTGTCGCGCTATGGTCGGACAGCCAGGCGCTGTAGATCGACGTCACATCCACGTTGGCGATCACAGCGCGTGCTCTTTCTAACGTGCCATCCGCGCACACCACCCCTTGTACTTTCTCGTTCGCAATCTCCAAGCGCTCCACTGCTCGGGAGCATTCGATCCGCACCCCCAGCTCCTCGGCCAAACGGGTCAATGCCTCGACAATGCGATAGACACCCCCTTCTGGATACCAGACGCCTTCATTGAGCTCGACATGGGCGATCACATTGAGCGTCGCCGGAGCCCGATACGGATCCGAGCCGACATAGGTGGCGAAACGGCATAGCAGCTGATGCAAATAGGGGGAGACGCGGAAGCTCTGGATCGCACGGCTCATCGTGCGCCACCCGTCCAGGTAGCGGATGTTCCCCAACGGTTGTCGGAACAGACTGCCCCAGCTGGGGGGTTCCCCGTAGATAAAGCTCGGCGCGACGACACGATACAGGCGCGCTGTGTAAGCCAGGAAGCGCAGGTAACCCTCGACATCTTGCTCTGACAGACGGCGCAGCTGGGGCAGCACCCGAGGTAAATCTCCGCTCAGATCCAGCTGTGTCCCATCCGGGTAGAAATAACGGGTGTAGGGTGTCACCGGTTGGAGGGTCAGATAGTCGTCCATGCGGCGCCCTGCGGTGGCAAACAGCTGTTCCAGCACGTGGCGCATCGTGATGACCGAAGGTCCGCAATCCCATCGGTACCCATCACGGAATTGTTGGGCCAGTTTGCCTCCGGGAAAAGGGTTTTGTTCCAGGAGCAGTACACGCCGCCCTGCCGCTGCCAGATGGATTGCCGCGCTCAGGCCGCCAACCCCTGCCCCTACCACGATGACATCCCAGATTGTGCTCATGAGTTCTCCCCCTGGCGTGCCAGCGTCCGCCCTTTCCAACGAGGGCCGCCATATCGGTAGTGCCACACCAGCGCCTGCCCGGCGATGACGGTCATCAGGATGTTGGAGATAGGCAGCAACAGGGCATCTCGAAGGCGTTGATGGGTGGCAGCAGCGCTCAGCATGCGCACGCCCCCGCCCAACGCCACCATCGCCAATGGCATCCATGGCCATCCCTCGCGCCACGGAAGCAGCCATCCCAAAGGCAACCACAGCCAGGGGACGACGAACAGCCACCAGTGAAAAAGCCCGGACAACACCAAGAAAAGCGGTTTGCCGCCATGGCCTGCCAGGATATTTTTGGCAAAGCCGTCCCGCACTTCGGCCCAGGTGTGATACATACGCGTGTGGATGAGGCGATTGCCCTCTGCCATCACCAGGCGCAGGCCATGGCGTTTGATATTCCAGGCCAGCCCCATATCTTCCACGACGTTTGCACGCACCGCAGCATGCCCCCCGATGCGCACGTAAGCGCTACGCCGAAATGCCAGGCATTGGCCATTTGCCGCCGCGAAGACCGGCCAGGGGATGTAACGTACCGCCAGCTCGGGCAGATAGTTGATGATGGTGAACATCATCATCGGCACCACCAACCGCT
>QEXY01000106.1 GCA_003130875.1 Ardenticatenia bacterium | reverse complement strand
TGGAGCTGGTGCGTCAGCACCGTGCGCGTTATCGGCGTAAGCGTCGTCGCGCGGCAATCCCCACTGTCGCCATTGTCGGCTACACCAACGCAGGCAAGAGCACCCTGCTCAACGCACTCAGCCAGGCGAATGTGCTCGTGGCGGATATGCTGTTCGCCACGCTGGACCCCACCACGCGGCGGGTGAAAATGCCGGGCGGCCGAGAAGTGCTGTTCACCGACACGGTAGGCTTTATCCAGAAGCTGCCCACTACTCTGGTCGCCGCGTTCCGCGCCACGTTGGAGGAGATCGGTGAAGCGGACTTGATCCTCCACGTGATTGACATCACCCACCGCAATGCTCTGCAGCAAGCAGCCACTGTGGCCACCATCCTAGAGGAAATCGGCGCCACGCATGCACCGCTGATCAGCGCGCTGAATAAGATCGACCGTCTGGCCGATCCATCCATCCTGAGCACCCTGCTGGCCGAGTTTCCCAACAGCATTCCCATCTCGGCGGCGACTGGGCAGGGCATTGACCTGCTGCTGACGCGCATTGAGGAAGTGTTGAACGCCGATTTGGTGCCGCTGCGCGTGCGTCTACCCTACCAGCAGAGCCAGCTGCTGGCATTGTTGCACGAGCACGGCCATATACGACGTGAGGAATACGGCCCACAAGGCACCCTTGTGGAGGGACTCATCCCTGCACGTCTCAGCGCCCAGTTCCGCCCATTTGCCCTATGACGTTTACCAGGTACGCTGGAACACCACCTCCCACGAGAAGTGACCACCGCAGATATAGCCATAGTGCTCGCGGTTCCACTGTGCCTCGAGCTCATTCGCGAAGTAACCGGCCTGCACTAACTGCTCATCCGGGATCGTGGTGATGAAAGAGGCGCACGGCGGACTCGCTTCGCTGCTGTACGGCTGCCCGGTCACCGCATCACGTTTGACGATGATCTCCATGGTGTTGGCATAGAGCGGGATGTCAACCTTCCCCGGCTCCTTGCCCGGACGGCCGGTGACCTCTTCTACGTTGTTGTAGGTGTCGCCCACCACAATATTGCTGAGAGGTTGGGCATTGGCGTCCAGCGTGACAATGAAAATGTTGTGCATGCCCTGCTCGCAGCCACCATTCAGATCCTTGGGCCACAGTCGCCATGACACTAACCGGAAATCGACCGCCGGTGTCGGCGTGGCGGTTGGTGTCGTGGTCGGCGCGAATGGCTGAGATGGGGAACCCTCCGTTGGTGAGGGAGTCACCACGGATGTCCCCATGTCAGCCGTGGGTGTCTGTGAGGTAAATGGCAACGCCGCTGGCCGGGTGCCTGCATTGCCAACGCCGAATGCCCACCATGGTCCCAGCATCAGCAGCATCACCATCCGGATCGCGCCACGACGCACCCTTTCCCCGAAAATCACCCTTGCTTCAGGCATTTTGCGCCTGTTCCCTGGCTCGTTCCTCCACCTCGCGCACTGTCAGCAAACCGCCGAAGAGGCGATACTCATCCATCCGGCAGGAGTTGATCAGCGTGCCATTGTAGACTGTCATATCCGGGCAGCTGTCGCACATATCGGCCATACCATTGGGCTGGATGTCGGGCGCCTGAATGATACCAATACTTTGCACATACAATGGCTCAAACAGACGTAAGGGATTGCGCAACACATCGCCGATCCAGCGTCGCCAAGCCTGCCGCACGTTCGGATCCCAGAAACCCATCAAGAAGATATAAGGACCGATTCGCGAACAGGAGAGATACGCCAGGTAGGTGCCCACAAAGAGATGGTGCCCCACCTGAGCGACCTCCATGGTCTGCTTGCCCACCGAGCCAAATATGCGTCGCCGCGACCCGATTAGGACGCCCGCCAGCCATTTGAACGAAGCATGGCGCACCGTACCACCCAGGTAGCAGGCTGCCTCATATTCCGGAAAATGGTCCTTGATAATCTGATATACTTCCGGTGAGGTAACAAACTTCTCATCGAAGTGATCGGTGGCATAACTGAGCTTGCTCAAATCCACCTCGCGCTTTGCCGGGTCATACGCCACCATCGAATCGGTGATCGCTGTGCGATAGGTGATGAAAACCAATCCGTTGACGCGATCGATGTTTTTCTGCGCCCACCCCACCACATCGGGAATCTCGTGGAAGGTGGACGGATACACGGTGGAGTTGAAAACGACCAGCAGGCCACCTTCGGCAGCGATCAGATCGGCATATTCCTGGCGCAGTGCGTTCAGCTCCTTCTCGCTCTTCCCTTCCCATCCAGGGCGACCCTGGTGGCTGTCGATGTGAATGGTAAAACCGGCCAACCCTGCCTTTTTCAACTCCTTGAGCATCCCGGGCAGCTTAATGGCATTGGTCAGGATGATCGGTTTCATGCGATTTTCGGCGATGAACGCCACGATGTCGAGGATATTGGGATGCAGCAGCGGCTCTCCGCCGGCGATGGAAACGTTATCCGGGTTGCGCCACCGCTTGAAGAAGCGGATCTCCTCCTTGATTTCTTCGAGCGGCTTGTGACCGGAAAGATGCTGACGATAGCACCCCTCACACCGCAGGTTACAGACGTCGGTGACTTCTAGCCATGCGATCGCGTTATCGTTCATGGACCATGGCATACGATATGAGTGACTCTTCTCCAGCGTCATACGACTCGTTCTACCCCCTTATCATAACCCAGAGTAATCGCACCATTCCTCACTAAATATGCCTTTTGCAAAAACAAAAAATTACCCCCAAGCCTCCTCTCCCACCGGCGGTGGGAGAGGAGGCAGGAGAAACGACAATCCATTCCCATTACTTGGGGATCTCGCCCACGACGCCTTCGACGAGCCAGTCGAATGAGAGCAGCTGCTCGTCGGTCATGGTCTCGCCCGCCTTGACGCGCTCCACCCCCTTGTTGTCCTTGATAGGACCGGCGAAGGGATGCAGCTCGCCACTGATGATCTTGGCCTTGGCGGCATTCACCTCATCCTGAACCTCCTGGGGCACCATTGCGCCGAAGGGCGCCAGGTCGAGGATGCCATCTGCCATATGTCCCCAATAGGAATGAGTCTTCCAGGTGCCGTTATACAGATCTTCGATGGTCTTCTTGTAATAGACGCCCCAGTTCCAGATCGGCCCAGTGAGCACCGCTTTGGGTGCAATGTCCGGCTTGATCGTGTTGTAACCCACTGCATAGACGCCGGCTTCCTCTGCGGCCTTGTCCGGTTCGGGCGAGTCGCTCTCGCGTGCGATCACGTCAGCGCCGGCATCCAGCAGCGCCTGAGCCGCTTCACGCTCCTTGACGGGATCGAACCAGTTGAAAATCCACACCGGCCGCACCTCAACTTGCGGATTCACTGCCCGCGCCCCGCGGGTGAACGCGTTCAAATTGCGCACCACTTCTGGGATAGGATAGGGCGCCACATATCCCAGAATGTTCTTCTTGGTCATACGACCGGCGGTCATCCCTGCCAGGTACCACGGTTCGTAGCCGCGGCCATCGTACGTGGCGACGTTCTCGGCCGTCTTGTAGCCCGTGCAGTGCTCGAAGCGCACATTCGGGAACTCTTGCGCCACAGCAATCACCGAGTCCATATAGCCGAACGAGGTGGCGAAGATAATGTCATAGCCCTTCTGAGCATAGTCGCGGATGACACGCTCGGCATCGGCGCCCTCGCTCACCGCTTCGCTATAGGCTGTCTCCAGGTAGGGGAGCTCTTTGGCAGCCATCTGACGGCCCTGGTCATGAGCGTAGCTCCAGCCCATATCCCCCACCGGACCTACATAGACCCACGCTGCGCGGATTTTCTTCTCCGCGGATGGCAAGATCACCGGTGCCGGACGGTTCTTTGCCTTCTCCGATGGCTCACCTAACCCTTCAGGTGCTTCACTGGGGGCTTCACCCTTGACACCCTCGACCCAGTAGTCCATGCTCAGCACTTCGGCGTCGGTCAGGCACTTGTCCTCCGAGACGATGAGCTTGCCGTTAGCGCCGCGGATGGGGCCACAGAAGACATCCCATTTGCCGCTCTTAATGAGCTCCTTGCGCTCCTCAACTAGCTTCTTGATGTGCTCCGGCACCAGCGGTGAGAGGGGCGCTAGGTCTACAATACCGTCATCCATACCGCCATAATACGACTCGCTCTGATAGGTGCCTTCGAGCACAGCCTTGGCAATCTGGGCATACTTGGGCCCCCAGTTCCAGATGGGACTGGTGAGCACAGTGTCCCCGACGAACTTGGACATGTCGGAGTCATAGCCGATGGAGACCTTGCCTGCCTCGGCAGCCGCTTTCTGCGGTTCGGTGGTGTCCTGATGCTGGGCGATGACGTCGGCGCCTTCCGCCAACAGCGCCTCAGCGGCTTCCTTCTCTTGCTGCGGGCCGAACCAGGTGTTGGTCCACACAACGCGCACTTCCGCCTGCGGATTGACCTCGCGCACACCCAAGGTGAAGGCGTTGATGCCTCGGATCACCTCGGGGATTGGGAAGGCAGCGACGTAACCAATAATGTTGCTCTTGGTCGCTGCACCGGCGACCAGACCAGAGAGGTAGCGCGGTTGCTCCATACGCCCGAAGACGGTGGAGACGTTCGGCGCCGTCTTATAACCGGAGATGTGCACGAACCACACATCCGGGAACTCCTGGGCAACAGCGATTGTCGGGTCCATAAAGCCGAAAGAGGTGGTGAAGATCAGCTTGTAGCCCTTGCGCGCGAAGTCCCGGATGACGCGCTCCGCCTCAGGTCCCTCTGGCACGTTTTCGATATATGCGGTCTCAACCTTGTCACCCAGCTCCTTCTCGACATACAGACGTCCCTGGTCGTGCGCCCAAGTCCAACCTAAATCGCCGATGGGCGCCACATACACGAAGGCGATCTTGAGCTTCTCCTGTGCCTGGGCTCTTTCGGGCAATGCAACCAAAGCGCCGATCATGCTGAAGATCACCAAAAACGCCAGAACCGCCGAGATACGTCTGGTGTTCATCCTTTCGTGCCCCCTTTCTGCTCTCTACAGGTGGATTTGATCCGTGCAAATACAGCTTGGACGACCTTCGCTCCTCTGATCATCCGACTCGAACTGAGCGATCACCTCCTCTCCATAAATACACAACACCGTTACCTCCTGTTTGTCACTCCCACGTTTCCTTGGTTTTGATTCTCTTCTCTCATCAGCACCAAAGATCGGGTTGGGAATCGCGCCAGGCAATCTGCTATTCCACGAATAAGGATACCACCTCGTTGCGTTCTACGTCCACTAAGCCGTGGTCGGTCAGCTTGAGCGCTGGGATGACAGGCAATGCCAGGAAGCTGAGTGTCATAAACGGATCATGCAGCCGGCAGCCCAGTTTGCGTGCCGCGTCAGTCACTTCGTCCATCTGGCGGCGCACCGTCTCAAAGGGTTGATCGCTCATCAGGCCGGCGATCGGCAGGGGCAGTTGTGCCAGCACGGTGTTGCCAGAAGCAACGGTGAGTCCTCCCTGGGTGGCGACGGTTGCCTGGATGGCAGTCATCATACTGAGATCGTCCACCCCTGTCACGACAATGTTATGGTGGTCATGGGCCACACTGCTGGCCACCGCTCCCTCGCGTAATCCTAGTCCCTTGACAAAACCCAGCCCCACCCGGCCGGTCGCGAGGTGGCGTTCGACCACCGCTAGCTTCAGGATATCCCGCTCCACATCGGGGATGATTTCCCCATCGTGATTGGGCATCTCTTCAATGAGGTGCTCGGTGACGATCTGCCCCGGAATGATGCCCAACACACGCACGCGCCGCCCATCAGCTGGCACGCGCAGGTTGGTCTTGGCCCAGTTAATGTTAATCGAGCTGCGCAGCACGGGGCGCGGCTTAGGGCGTACCCATGGAATTACCTGACCATCACGCGCCACCAGCTTGCCGTTGCGGAAGACCATCTCCGCGCGCGGAGCTTTCAAGTCGGAAAAGACCACCAGATCGGCACGACGAGCTGGTGCCACAGCCCCACGATCGTGTAACTGAAAGTACTCGCTGGGGTTCAGTGTGGCCATGCGGATAGCGGTGACCGGATCCACCCCACCCTCGATGGCCACCCGGATCATGTGATCAACGTGCCCTTCATCCATCAGGTCAGCTGGCACTCGATCGTCCGAGCAGAAGCACAGTCGCCGGCTGGTATGCGCGTTGACGATGGGCAGCAGATCGCGCAGGTTGCGCGCCGTGGTCGCCTCACGCAAGAAGATAAACATTCCCAGCTCCAGTTTGCGTAATGCTTCTTCGGGAGAGATGCACTCATGGTCGGAGCCGATGTTGGCGGCGACGTAGGCCATCAGCCCTTTGCCCTGCAACCCTGGGGCATGGCCGTCCTTGATGCGCCCTTGGAAGGCGCGCAGGCGATCGAGCACTTCCGGCTGACCGTTGATCACCCCGTGATAGTTCATCATCTCGCCCAACCCCAGCACGTACTCCTCGTGCAACAAGGTTTGCAGGTCGTACCAGTAGAGGGCGGCGCCGGTGGTCTCCTTGTCAGTGGAAGGCACACACGAGGGTGCCATAATATACACGCTGAGCGGGTTGTACTTGGCCATGTCCAGCATGTAACGAATGCCTTCCAACCCCAGCACATTGGCGATCTCATGGGGGTCAGCCACCACGGTGGTGGTGCCACGCGGCACCACCATGCGCGCATACTCGTTGGGAGGCACCATCGCGCTCTCGATATGGACGTGGGCGTCAATGAAGCCGGGGCATACATAACGCCCTCCCAGGTCGATCTCCTCGCGGCCACGATAGTCACCCAGCCCCACAATGCGCGTCTCCAGGATCGCGATATGACATTCCTGGATCTGGCCGGTGAACACGTTGACCACGCGTGCATTTTTGAGCACCAAGTCGGCAGGCGTGTCACCGCGTGCCACCTTGATGAACTCTGCCAGCTCCATGCGACGGCCCTCCCCAACTGTACCGGAACCAATCGCTCACATGGTCAGCAATGCGTCGCGAACGCGTATGGCGCCCGCTTGAGATACTCTCCCCTCCCGGGGCGACCGATAAACTGACCATCGCGCACGATGACCTCACCGCGGCTCAGCACCATGCGAGGCCAGCCGGTCACTGTCCAGCCTTCGAAAGGGGTATAATCACAATTCTGATGCAACGTCGTCGCTGACAGTGTGATCGAACGCTCCGGGTCAAGCAGCACCAGATCCGCATCGGCGCCGGGCATCAGTGAACCCTTGCGCGGATAGAGGCCGAAGCGGCGTGCGACGGCGGTGCTGGTGCACTCCACGACCCGAGGGAGCGACAGGCGACCTGTCCGCACCCCGAAATGATACAACAAGGGCAGGCGCGTCTCGATGCCCGGTACGCCGCCGGGCACTTGATCGAAGGAAGGCGTGCGCTCCGCCCATGGCGACTCGGGCTCCATAGCCTGCACGCTGCCGTCGGGCATCCGCCGAAACTCGGGTGTCCGCCGCGCCCCTCGCTTCTGTGCCAGAGTAAAGGGGCAATGATCGGTCACAACGCAGTCGAGCAGACCTTCATGGAGCGCTTGCCACAGGGCCGCGTTGTCGGCTGCGCTGCGCAACGGTGGCGCCATCACGTAGCGCATTGCCAGCTCATCCGGCTGATCATACAGTACCTCGGTGAGCAACAAGTGCTGAGGACACACCTCGCCGCTGACCTGCTGACCTCGCGCCCGAAACGCGTGCATCACATCTACAACCTGTGCTGCGCTGACATGGGCGATGTGCACGGGTATGTCCAGCTGAGCGGCCAGGGTCAACAGGCGATAGGTGGCCTCCGCCTCACCAGCTGCCGGATGTGCATGCGGATGCCAGCGCACTTCTGTATGGCCGGCAGCGTGGTGCACGCGTGTCAGGTAGCGGATCAACGCGTGATTCTCGGCATGCACGAGCGGCAGCGCACCGCAGGCTTTGAGCTGCTCCAGCGCACGCAGGATGCCATCATCCTCGAGCCGGATACCCTCATAGGCCATATAAATCTTAAAACTGGAGATGCCCGCCTCGATGATGGATTTCACCTCGCGTAAGCTGCGGTCATCCACCCGGTTAAAGGCCATGTGGAAGCCATAGTCGATCACCGCTTGTGGAGCTGCCTCGGCCAAGCGCGCTTCAAACGCTTCCATCCATGTCTGATCAGGCAGCGCTTCGACGAAATCGATGACGGTGGTAGTACCACCATGTGCCGCTGCCACCGTGCCGGTCAACCAGTCGTCGCTGGAGACAACCCGGTGTGGCCCTTGGGGGTACTGCAAGTGCACGTGCGAGTCAATGCCACCCGGCATGACCAGCAGACCACGCGCATCGATCTCAACGGCACCATCCGCGTTGATTCCCTGGCCGACCGCGCTGATCTTGCCCGCCCGAATGAGCAGGTCGGAATGAAATGTCTCACTTGCCGTGACCAGCAATCCGTTGCGGATCACCAGGTCGGGATGTTCGGGAGCCATTACGTCCGTCAATCGAGCTGGTTCAGGAAACGTTCGATGCGATCGAGTGCCTTTTTGATGTTCTCCATGCTGGTAGCATACGAGAGGCGCATATATGCATCCGCGCCGAACTCACAGCCGGGCACAGCCGCCACCTTCTCGTGCTCCAGCAACAGGCGACAAAAGATCATCGAACCCTCGATTCTTTCACCCTGATAGGTGCGCCCAAAGGTTTCCGCGATGCGCGGGAACGCGTAGAAAGCGCCTTGCGGCCGCGTGCAGGTGATCAATGGCATCGCCTGCAAGCGTTCGACCATGTAGCGGCGGCGGCGATCAAATTCCTGACGCATCGCCTCCACCGTGCTCTGGTCGCCCTGCAATGCGACCAGGGAGGCATATTGCGCCACCGAGTTGGGATTGCTTGTCGAGTGACTTTGAATGCGCGCTGCAGCGGCGATGATTTCCACCGGCCCGACGGCACAGCCGATGCGCCAGCCGGTCATGGCATAAGTCTTGGACATCGCTGCCACGATGACAGTCAACCGATAGATATCCTCGCCCAGCGAGGCGATGCTGGTGAAGGGAACGTCATAGACCAGTGCGTCGTAGACCTCATCGGACAGGACGGGCACTTGTTTTTCCACCAGCACCTCGGCAAGTCCCATCAGCTCATCGCGTGTGTACACCGCACCGGTGGGATTGGAGGGCGAATTCAGAATGAAGAGGCGCGTGCGTTCCGTTATGGCGCGGCGCAGCATATCTGGGGTGACCTTGAACTCCTGTTCTGGAGTCGTCTCGATGATGACCGGCACACCCCCCACAGAACGCACCTGTTCCGGATAGCTCACCCAATACGGTGCCGGGATGATCACCTCGTCGCCGGGATTGACCAGGGCGTAGATGATGTTCCAGACCGCTTGCTTGCCGCCAGCGGTGATGATGATTTGATCCGGTCGGTAGGACACCCCACGTTGCTGGCCGATGTGCTGTGCCCATGCGGCGCGCAGCTCAGGGGTGCCAGCGGCGGGGGTGTAGCGGGTGAACCCGGCGTCGATCGCTTCCTTGGCGGCTGTCGCAATGTGCGCGGGTGTGGCGAAGTCAGGTTCTCCGGCTGCCATCGCGATGACATCTTCGCCGGCACGTTTCATCGCGGCAGCGCGGGCACTGATCGCCATCGTAGCGGATTCCTGGATGTTGCAGACGCGGTCGCTGAGTCGATACATAGCGGCTCCGATTTCCTGCGGGTAGAAGCTTGGCTATGTTGTCATTATAACCTGCTGCTTGGGTTTGTACAAAAGTTGGAAACAGAGAGGGGTATTTCAATTTGGGTGACGAATTTGGAACAGCGGCCTGCAGAAAGTTCATCGCAAAAGGCATAGAGACTGCGGATTTTTCATGATTTTTCTATGCATACTTGGTAGTGAATAAGCACCATTTGCTCACGCGTGGCTTGATTTGACCTCACCTTCCCCAAAAAAGGAGATGCACCCGGGTACTTGCACTAAATGGTTTCACCGGCCGAAGCTTGGTTAATTGCCGGAGAGTAAGCAATGCGAGTAATCCATAAAACCTCTATTCATCGGAGCTTCTGGCGGACTCCTGAGCTGGCTCCTATTCTTCCTCGCCCCACTCTACCACTTGGGCGTATGGTCGCCTCGGTGAGCCCCCCGAAGATACCCACCTCTGTCCTGGATTCGGACCATCCTTCGAAGGTGACCTCCACGTTCGCGTACTCGGCCTTGCGTTCTGCCAGCGCTTGCTCCCATTGATCTTCGTGGAAAGACAAAGGAGAAGATATCGAACCTTCGGAACATCGGCCCTTGCAAAGCACCATGAATGGCTCAGCGTCGCATAGCTTGACAAGTTTCACTAAACGTTGTATAATATAACTAAACACACTGACGAGACTGAGCGTGGAATTCAAAGGACTGGGGCAGACCATCCGGAACCTGCGGCTGCAACGCCAGGTGACAGGCAGCGAGCTGGCGCGACGTTGCAACGTCACCCGAGGGCTCATCTCCCAAATCGAGCGAGGCAGCACGGTGCCCTCATTGGATGTGCTGGTGCGCATCGCCAATGCCCTGGAAGTGCCTGTCGGTCAGCTGCTCGATTCCTCTGCCACCCAACCCGCACAAGGAGCATCCCACGTGGCCGAGCTGGACTACTACCCGGTGGTGCGCCGCAAGGAGCGCCGACGCATTACCTTTCCCCGGGAGAATCAAGTCTATGAGAGCTTGACCCCCACCTTGTCGGGGCAGCTGGAGTTCAGCATCCTGCGCATCGGACCCCTAGAGCTGGAAAACAGCCCGGTCTATAGCCATCCAGGCGAGGAAGCGCTCCTGGTGCTGGAGGGAAGTCTCACCGTTTATCTCAACGACAAACCCTATCACCTGGAGAAGGGGGATAGTATGCGCTATCCGGCGACCATCCCGCATCGATATGTATGCAAGGGCAACAAGCCGGCCGTCGTGGTGATGGCCGAGACCCCTATCGCTTTCTTCAATGTGCTCACGCGTCACCTCAGCACAGGCAATCATTTCAATCATTCACAGGAAAGAAAGGAAAGGAGACTGGAGGATGACTCAAAAATTGGCGATTGATGGAGGTCCACGTGCTGTTCCGGAGAACGCGATCAAGCCATGGCCGCCGATCGACGATACTGATCGTGAGGCATTGTTACGTGTCTTCGACAATCAGATTCTGTGCGGAGCCGGTGGTCCTGAAACGGTGGCACTTCAGAAAGAGTGGGCGGAGTATATCGGCCGCAAGCACTGCCTGGCCACCAACAGCGGCACCGCGGCACTGCATATGTCGCTGGCAGCTGCCGGCATTGGGCCCGGCGATGAGGTGATTGTGCCCGCTTACACCTTCTTGGCTTCAGCCTCTTGTGTGCTGCACGCCAATGCCATTCCGGTCTTCGTCGACATCGACGAGCGCACCTACACCATCGACCCTAGGTTGATCGAGGAAAAGATCACCGAGCGCACCAAGGCAATCATCCCGGTGCATCTGCATGGCCTGCCCGCCGATATGGATGAGATCATGGCCATCGCACGCAAGCACAACTTGATCGTCATCGAAGATGCCTGTCAGGCACACGGCGCCACATATAAGGGCAAGAAGGTCGGTTCCATCGGCGATTTCGCCGCCTTCAGCCTGAACAGCTCCAAGAATCTATGCGGCGCCGAAGGTGGCTTCTTCATGACGGATAACGATTACTGGGCAATGCGCGGCGATATGTTGCGTATGTTCGGCGATGAAATCGACGACGAGACTAAGCTGCGCGTCTACAATGCCTCGATCCTCGGTTTCATGTACCGCATGCAGGAGTTCACCGCAGCTTTCACGCGTGCGCAGCTCAAGCGCCTGGATGCCAACAACGCTATTCGTCAGAGGAACTGTGAGTACTTGACCGAGATCCTGAAAGAATATGAATGGGTGACAACGCCCTATGTGCCCCCCGACCGCACCCACGTCTACTGGATGTACGTCGTGCGCTTCGACCCCAAGAAGGCAGGCGTCAATCTCTCGCCGCGCGAATTCCGCATTGCGCTGGAGAAGGCATTGCACATGGAAGGTGTGGGCGTGGGGCAGTGGCAGATCATGCCCGTGCCGGCGCAGGACCTCTTCCAGACCAAGATGGGCTACGGTTCGCGCGGTTGCCCGTGGACATGCCACTTCTACAGCAAAGAGATCACCTACCGCGGTGAGGATTATCCGGTGGCTTCACGGCTGTGCGAGGACTACACGGTCATCGTCGGCACCAATCCTCCCAACGGCACCGAGTTGCTTGACATGTACGCCGAAGCGTTCCGCAAGGTGTTCAAAAACCTCGATGTAGTGGTGAAGCACAAGGACGATCCGATCGTCGCACACTACAGGGGGTCCATCTTCATGGCTGCCTGAGAGGTTCCCGATTTATAGAGATGGGGAGCTCGCCCTACTGCTTATGCACATCATCCGGCGAGCTCCCGTGATAATCTTCTCAGAAAGGAGCACCGACGTGAAAGCAGTTTTTGCCAAGAAGCTGTTCAACTTTGACATCCGTGATCTGGAGATCCCCAAGCCCGGCGAGGGAGAGGTTCTCGTCAAGATCCATGCCTGCGGATTGTGCGGCACCGACATGCACTTTGCCCAGGATTGGGAGGAGGATTTCATGCCACTTGGCCACGAAATCGCTGCCGAGGTAGTGGAGCTGGGCAAGGGGGTTACCAACTATCAGGTCGGCGATAAGGTCATTGTGGAAGATGTGGGCATGTGCGGTGTCTGCGAGCACTGTAAGAACGGCGAGGCATATCGCTGTCGCAATAATTACAATTTGAAGGGCCAGCCCGGCATGGCCGAGTATATGGCGGTGAGCGAACACCTGTTGAATCGCTTCGACGGCATGGACTATGTCACCGCTTCGCTGACCGAGCCACTGGCCGTGGCACTCAACACGGTGCTCAACAGTGAGATCCCGTTAGGAGGCAATGTGGTGGTCTATGGACCCGGCCCGATCGGGTTGATGTGCGTACGCGTGGCACGCCTGCAAGGCGCCGCCAAGGTGGCATTGGTAGGCTATTCGGCCCAAAGCCCCCGCGAGGTGGCACGCATGAACGCCGGCGCTGACCTGGGCGCTGACTATTTGATCTATGCGGCGGACAACGATCCCGTGGAAAAAGTGCGCGCGATATTTCCCAACGGCGCCGACCGCGTCATCGTCACTTCACCGCCCAAGACCTTGCCCTCCGCGGTGAAGATGACCGCCTTCGGCGGCATTGTCTCCTTTATCGGCATCAATCTGGGCGGTCAAAGCACCGTCGAGCTGGATGTAAATGAGCTGATCTTCAACAAGGTGACCTTACGGCCCACCTTTGCCGAGCCTGGCATCAAATTCCCGGTCGCCATCCGGCTGCTCCGTGAGGGGCTGGTGGACGCTTCCAAGCTGATCACGCACACTTTTGGCTTCGCCGACGCCGAGCGCATCTTCCGCATGAACGCGGACGGCAACGAGAAGGTCATCAAGGCAGTGCTGGTGCCTTGAACGCTACATCAGAGTGCCTCCGCTGCCATCTCCTGATCGCAGCGGAGGCACTTTTCGTTTTGTGGATAGGGATCACCTTTTGGCAGAACATGCAAGGTGGACGCGAATGCTTATCAAGAACGGCATGGTGCTGCTTGACGGTCAGCTGCGTGAGTGCTGTGTGCAGCTCGAGAGTAATCGCATCGCCGAGATTGCGCCGACTATCCGCGAGCGACCCGGCGAGTTCGTCATCGACGCAGCCGATCACTATGTCCTGCCCGGCTTCATTGACTTGCACACGCACGGTCTCCAGGACGCCATGCCCCAGCGAGGTGATTGGCTGCGCTATGCCCGCCTGCAGCTGGAACATGGTGTCACCGCATGTGTGCCCACGCTCTTCGCGGCGCCGGAGGAGCTCATTGACAGCATGCGCCAAGGCCTTGCAGAAACCGACCGCTTCCGACGCACCCCTAACCTTCTGGGCTTTCGCCTGGAGTTCCCCTACGTGGCGAAAGCGGGAGCGGGATTGGCTTCTGCCCTGCGGCCCATCACGCCGGAGACCACCCAGGCGCTCTTCGAGGCGGGCGAGGGGTTCATCCGCATCTGGGATATCTCCCCGGAGCTGCCGGACGCCGAAGCGTTTGTACGTTGGGCATGTGACCACAGTATCGTCACCAGTCTGGCACACACCTCCGCTACGATCGAACAGGCACGCCGGGTTGTGGAAGCGGGGCTCCGGCTGGTGACCCATTTCTACGACACCTTTGATGTGCCCACAATGACCGATCCAGGTGTCTACCCTGCCGGACTCACCGATTATATCTTGGTCGAGGACCGCCTGACGGTGGAGATCATCCCGGATGGGGTGCACGTGCATCCCTTATTAGTGGAGAAGACGCTCCGTTGCAAGGGTCTGGACCGTGTCGCGTTTGTCACTGACAGTGTGCTGGGTGCCGGCAGCCCGCCCGGCGTCTATGACGGATTGTATGAAGGAGCTCGGGTGGAAGTGACTCCGGATCGTGGGGTGCGGCGCATTCCCGATGACGCGCTCTCAGGCAGCGCAATGACTCAGCTGCGCTGCTTTCAGCAGGCGGTGCGCCGATTCGGCCGCTCCATCCCAGAAGCTTCTGTGCTTTGCTCGCGCACACCAGCGCACGTGCTTGGCCTGAACGACCAGGGCGTCCTTGACCGCGGCATGCGGGCCAACATCATCCTGTTAGACCGTGAACTCAACCTCAAGATGACCATTATGGATGGAGAGATTGTCTACCGAGCAGATGAACCGCAACGTTGAGAGGAGAGTCTGAAAATGGAGCGTATGACATCGCCTGAGCGCGTCTGGTGCGTGCTGGCGGGAGGATTGCCGGACCGCGTGCCCGTGATGGCACAAAATTTTCAAAACACCGCCTATCTCGCCGGATTCTCCCTGGACGAGTTCTGTCGCAATCCGCGGCTGATGGCCGAGGCACAGATTGCCGCCTGGGAGCGCTTTCGCTATGACATCGTGGATGTCGAGAATGGCACGGTGGCGGCAGCTGGCGCGTTGGGATGTGAGGTCGAGTATCCCAAAGATCAACCGCCGCGCCTGCTCGGCCCAGCCATCCAACGATTGGAAGACGTGGACAAATTGGAGCCCATTGACCCGACGCGTGACGGGACGTTGCCGGCTCTGTTAGAGGCGACTCGTCTGATCACGCAGGCGCTTAAGGGGCGGGCATGCGTGTTGGGCGAGGCAGACCAGGGGCCCTTCAATCTGGCTGCGATGCTGGTGGGCATGGAGAACTTTTTGCTGGCAACGGTGGATCCAGAGCAGTGGGATGCGGTGCATCGCCTGCTGGAGTTCACCACCGAGCAATGCCGTCGCCTGGCGCTCGCTCAGGCGGACGCTGGCGCCGATTTCACCCAAATCGGGGAGCCGCTGGCCGGGCCGGATCTCTCCTCGCCGCGCGTCTATCGACGGTTCGCCTTTCCCTACGAGAAACGCCTGGTGGAGGAGCTGAAAGCACGCAGCGTTCCCTTGTGCATCCACGTGTGCGGCAATGCCACGCGCATTATGAGCGATCTGGCCGATACCGGGGCCGCGATGCTCCAGACAGATTCCAAAGTGGACATGACGCGCTGCCGCGAGGTCACCATGGGACGCAGCGTGCTGATCGGGAATGTGGACACGACCCTGATGGCGACCGGCACACCTGAGGAGGTGGAACGCGCGGCACGCCGGGCGATCCAGGCGATGGGCCGGCGTGGTTGGTTCATCCTGAGTTCTGGATGCACCATCGGTGCTACTACACCACCCGCCAGCACCGAGGCGCTGGTAGCGGCAGCCGAACGCTATGGTCGCTATGACGAACACGGATTGGTGGAGGAGGGAGCGCCTGAGGACTTTCATGGCCATGTTCTTTAAAACAGCGGTCAGGCGAATGCTTAAGTCGAGCCGCACACGTGAGCAAGCGGCATATCAACCGCTCCCGTAAGGGAGCGGTTCTGAGGAGAACTGCTCGAGCAAGGGACTCTGAAGAGGCTGCACCATTCCACGCTTTTGTGCATAAAAACTGGGCTGAAACCCAATACGTGAAAGGAGATGAGACACGTGAGCAGCGATGTCGGATTCCGCGCTGGAGCCGCTAAGGTGGACATCACGCCACCAGTGGGATGCTGGCTGGAGGGCATTCCGCGCGACCAGCCGTCGAATGCCATCCACGACCCTCTGTATGCGCGCGCATTGGTGATCGAACAGGGTCGAGAGCGCATCTGTCTGGTGACGTGCGACCTGATCGGCATGACCAACGAGTACGCCCGCGATGTTCGCACGCGCATTGCCGAAGCTATTGACAGCCGGTTCGACAGCGTGGTGGTCGCATGCAGCCACACCCACTCCGGACCTATGATGCTTGCCCTGTTCGATCCGGTGGAGCGGATAGACCAACAATATTTGCGAGACCTATCCGAGCGCCTGGTGCATGTGAGTCGACAGGCGGCGGAGCAGCTACAGCCAGCCCAGCTGGGGGTGGGCCGTGGCGAGGAGACGACCATCAGCCAGTATCGGCGTCTATGGACGCGCGACGGGCGCATTGTGATGAACTGGGAGGAATTCCCGGCAGATCAGATCGTGGGTCCTGCCGAGGAGGGCGATCCGGAACTCGGAGTGGTGCGCATCAACACGCTGAGCGGCGACACGATTGCGGTGATTTTCAACTATGCCTGCCATCCGAACTCGCTTCCCGGCGACAATTTCACCATTACCGCCGATTTTCCCGGCTATGCCGCCGATATGATCGAGCGCACCTTGGGGGGCATCGCGCTCTTCACCAACGGTGCCCAGGGGAGCGTCGATATCGAGGGCTTTGTGGATCGCGACTTCGTTGGGGTAGAACGACGCGGGCGAGCCTTGGGCAACGCTGTCCTGCAGGTCTGTGCAGGCATCCAGGAGATGGAGCGCCAGCCGATAATCCGCAGTGCCCGCCACACCTTCTTAATGCCCTATCGCAAGGTAGCGCCCGAGTTGATCGCCTGGGCGGAGGAGGTAGTGGCTCGCGGCCCCCGTGAGACAGTGACCCTGCGCGATGGCATCTCCGACGAGATCAAGGCAGAATTCATCTTGAAACACGCCAACCGCCGTGAACCGGGTGCTGAATTTGAGCTGGTGGGCCTTCGCATGGGCAAAGCGGTTTTCGTCACCATCCCAGGTGAACCGTTCACTGAGATCGGGCGACGGATGAAGGCGCTTGCGCCTGACCTGCAACTTCATGTCATTGCACTGGCGAATGGCTATCTCGGCTACATCGCGACGGCAAAGGCGAGCGCGGAGGGCGGCTACGCGACCGACGTGGCATCTGGCTCCCCCTTCGTCGAGAACGCCGAAGATTTGATCTGTGAGAATACCATTATGCTATTGACACGACTGCGGTAAATTTGCTATACTGTGAGCAGAATTTATTCCACGGTGAAAGGAGGTGGTTCGGTCCTCGGTCGATCGGGCGATTTCGTTGCACATGATGTGGTGGTCAAGTGAAGGTTCACGGTGTTTCCAAAGAAGGAGAAAGGTGTGATGAAAGCCCAAAAGATGAATCGACGTGAGATGTTGCGCTTGATGGCGCTCACCGGTGCCGGGCTGGCAACCGCAGCATACGTCGCGCCGGCAGCTGCCTCACAGTCGGGAACGTTCGAAGCCCCCAACGTTGCACCCCCTGCCGCCGAGAAGGTCAGTCTGCGCCTGATGGTGATGGACTATGACGAGAACATGAAGCCGGACACGCAGGCAGTGGTCGATGCCTTCAACGCCAGCCAGGACGAGATTGAGCTGAAGCTGGAGGTAGTAAGCTGGGGTGTAGGCCATGATATCCTGGTGACTCAGATCAGCGGCGGACAGCCCCCGGACCTGTGCAACGTGAGCGCACAGTGGTTGGGCGAGTGGGATGCTATCGGCGAGGTACTCCCCCTGGATGATCTCCTATCCAAGGAATTCCTAGCCAACTTCCAACCCTCCAGCATCAAGGCCTTTACCAACAAGAGGGGGCAGCTGGTAGGCATGCCATACTTCCTCGACCCGCGGGCGATGTACTATCGCAAGGACCTCTTCGACGCAAAGGGATTGAACCCGCCGGAGACCTGGGACGACGTGATCGCGGCAGGCAAGGCGCTGCACAATCCGCCCGATATGATTGGTTACGGGCAAACGTTCTCCGGCAAGTCAGATAGTTTGGACTACTGGTGGTATGCATGGTTCGGCGTTATCGGTGGCGACGGCAACCTGAGCATCTGGAAGGAAGACGGACGTTCCCGCCTGGCCGAGCCAGAAGCCATCGAGGCCACACAGTGGTGTGTCGACCTGACCCAGAAGTACAAGATCACCAACGAGGTCTACACCACGGCCGGTCGCGATGAGGAGCTCCAGCCGCTCTTCTACGCCGGCAAGCTCTCGATGCTGATCACCGGTTCCTGGTTCCCCACTCTGCTGAAGAACAACGCGCCTGATCTGGCTTACAATCTGACGATGCCACCGGTGAAGACGGCCGGGATGAAACCGGCGACCGGGTTCTGGCCCGACGCGCTGATCATCTTCAAGCAGACCAAATACCCGAAGCATGCCGCCAAGGTCCTGGAGTTCCTGTTCAGCAAGGAGAACCGGTTGGCCTTTGCCAAGCAGCGCGGCGTCATCCCCGAGCGCATCGACGTAGGCCAGGATCCGAGGTATGCCGTCAGCGATATTGAGAAGTTCTTCGTAAAATCGCTGGAGACAGCGCACAACGTCTACGAGACACCATGGCCGGAAACCTATACTCAGACACTACAGTATGGTTTCGAAGTGGAGGTGGCGCGCGCAGTGGCTGGCGAGATCACCGCAGAAGAGGCGTGCAAGAGCAGCGCAGCGATGATCGACGCGGCCAATGGTTTCTAAGGACACGTCAGCTTCCGAATCGTGACGAGTCGGTTTCAGAGCGCGGAGGCGGATTCGTCTCCGCGCTCGCTGGTCAGGAAGCTCAAATGAGGTGGGGAACACAGGAGGTGTGATGACAGCCACAGCTGAAGTGGTAACATCCAGTTCCGAGACAGCCTCTCGCGAGAATATCTGGCGAAGCATTGTGCGCGAGATCCGCGAGAACCACTTTCCTTATCTTCTCCTCATTCCCAGCATTTTGTGTTTCGCCGCCCTGGTCATCTACCCGTTGGTCAACACTATGATCGGCGCCTTCTCCAAGACAGATACAGTGGGGCGTGCGGTGGAGTTTGGGGCGTTGATCAACTTCCGCGAGCTCGTCCGTGACAGATATATTCTGAACATCACCATCCAAACGGTTATTTTCGTCTTTGGCTCGGTGGCGCTCACCGTGGTGCTCTCGCTTCCCCTGGCACTCATCCTCAACCAGAGGTTCCCGGGGGCGGCGTTGGCACGCGCGCTGCTGTTGATGCCATGGGCTGCCCCTCTTGCTATATCCGCTATGACATGGCGCTGGATCTTCCATGATCAATTAGGGGCACTCAATTATGTGTTGAACACGCTGAACATCACCCAAGCACGCACTGCATGGCTCAGTGATCCGGTTTTAGCTTTCATTTGTGTCATTTTCGTGGAAGTGTGGTCTTCCATCCCCTTTATGACTATCATGTTTCTGGCCGGATTGCAATCCATTCCACCCCACATCTACGACGCCGCCAAAATGGATGGCGCGAACGCATGGCACGAGTTTTGGGACATGACCCTTCCGCAGCTGAAGCGCATCACCATCATTGTGACACTCCTGTCGATCATCTGGGCCTTCCGCTCGTTCAACGTGATCTGGCCGATGACGCAGGGCAATCCCTTCTTCCGCACCGACAACTCGGTCACTTACTTGTACAAGCTAGCATTTCGTTCGTTGGCTTTTGGTGAGGGCTATGCGCTGGCGTTCGCCACGTTTGTATTCCTGCTCATTTTTAGCGTGGTGTACACCCGCGTGCTGCGCAGCGAGGAGGGATGACCCATGCAACGCATCCAATGGTTCAAATGGTTGTCCCTGGTGCTCTACGGCATTCCAATGCTGCTCGTATTGGTCTTTCCTTTCATCGTGATGGTCTCCACCTCGTTCAAGACCCTGGAAGAGGTCAGTCAGATACCGCCGACGTTCATCCCGCGCAATCCCACCCTGGAAAACTATCGCGAGGTGTGGAACATCATCCCCCTGGCAGATCATTTTCGCAATAGCTTCTTGCTGGGTGTGGGTGAGACATTTCTGATTATGGTGCTGGGGGTACCGGCAGCGTATGCTCTGGCGCGCTTCCGCTTCGCGGGACGTCAGCCCTACTTGATCTTCCTGTTGGTAACCCAGATGTTCCCGGCAATTGTGGTAGTGTTGGGAGTATTCCGCGTGGTGGTCGCGCTCGGGTTGCTCAACAACCTGGCTGTGGTAGCAACGACGGCAGCGTCCTTCAGCCTGGCCTTCTGCATCTGGCTGCTGGTGGGTTACTTCTCGGCGATACCGCCGGAGATCGAGGAAGCGGCCATGATGGACGGTGACTCGCGGCTGGGTGCTATGATCAAGATGACGCTCCCACTATCGTGGCCAGGGTTGGTCGCCGTAGGTGTGTTCGCCTTCATGGACGGCTGGAATGAATTCTTGTTCTCGCTCACCTTTATCAGCAATGACGAGATGATGCCGCTCACGGTGGGGTTGTTCCGTTTCATCTCGCGCTTCCAGATTCAATGGCACCACCTGATGACCGGCTCGTTGCTGGCAACCATCGTGGCGGTGGCACTTTTCATGACGGTGCAAGACAAGCTCACACGGGGCATGTTGGCAATCTCCGAAAAGTGATGCAGGAGGGATCACGCAGCTTATGAGCGTTGTCGTGTGTAAAGAACTGGTCAAGCGTTTTGGCGCGACGGTCGCGGTCGACCATGTCAATGTGGAGATCCAAGACGGCGAGTTTATGGTGTTCGTCGGCCCTTCCGGCTGTGGCAAGACCACCACATTGCGCATGATCGGTGGCTTGGAGACGGTCACTTCGGGCGATATCTTTATCGATGGCGTGCGGGTGAACAATCTGGCGCCACGTCACCGCGACATCGCGATGGTATTTCAAAATTACGCCTTATATCCGCACTACAAGGTTTTTGACAACATCGCCTATCCGCTGCGCCTGCGCAAGCGACCTAAGGCGGAAATTGAGGAACGGGTCAACACCGTAGCGCGCATGTTGGGCGTACAACATCTATTAGACCGTTGGCCACGCCAGCTATCCGGCGGCGAGAGGCAGCGTGTCGCTTTGGGGCGCGCCATCGTGCGCAATCCGAAGCTCTACCTGATGGATGAACCGCTCAGCAATCTGGATGCGAAGCTGCGCGTGCAGATGCGCCGTGAGATCATCCACTTGCAGCGTAACCTGGGCACGACCACCATCTATGTAACCCATGATCAGGTCGAGGCGATGACCATGGGCGATCGCATTATGGTGATGCGCGCAGGTAAAGTGCAGCAGATCGGGGCACCCGAAGTGTTGTATAATCACCCGGCTAACCTGTTCGTGGCGCAGTTCATTGGCAGCCCGGCAATGAACGCTTTCAAAGGGCGTTTGGAGACAGACGATGGAAAGATCGTGGTCGCTACGGAGTTCGGTCGTTTCCCGGTCGGTGACCCGCTGGTGGCACGTTTGAAGCCGGACAGGTCGCCGACGTTAGGCGCTCGCGAAGTCATCTGCGGGATACGTCCTGAGGACATCACTCTGGATGACGCTCCGGTCACGCCGGCGAGCCCACAGGCACAGGTCGATCTGGTGGAAGGACTGGGCGCCGATGCCTATGTCAGCCTCACGATTGGGGGCACCACGCTCATCGCGAGAACGCCGGCCGATTGCCCACCTGCTGAGAACCAGCTGGTCACGATCCATCTCAATCCCAACAAGCTCCATCTTTTCGACCCAATTACCGAGGAAACTCTCCTGGCACTTCCATAAGGCGAGAGGCGCCTATGCGTTCAATCTGGATCGGCATGCATGCCCTGGATATCGACACGCCCGCTTTGTGTCTGGACATCGAAGTGACAGAAGCGAATGTTGCGCGCATGGCTGAATTTGCCCATCAGGCTGGGGTATAC